>JAWLFJ010000151.1:0-7934 GCA_041685625.1 Paracoccaceae bacterium
TTTCGGCTCATTTCCGACTGGCGCCACCATCTCGAAGCGCAAATCCGTGAGGCCGAACTCGCAGGCACGCCGCGCCTGAAAGGCCCGTCCGGCGGTCGATCGGATCGATTTGCCGTGCGCCGGTTTACTTCGTCGGTCGCCGTTGCGAGCCTCTCACGTGCATGGACGACATCCCGCGCCCGACGCGGGTTCGACGCATCGACGATACGGCGGAAGGACACGCGCCATGACCCAGGCGAAACCCGGCGACACCCTGCGTCTTCACTACAAGGGCACGCTGGACGACGGCACGGTCTTCGACAGCTCCGAGGGGCGCGACCCGCTCTCCTTCGAGCTGGGAGCGGGGCAGATCATCCCAGGCCTGGAAGCGGGGCTCGCCGGCATGGAAGTCGGTGAAAAGCGGACGGTGCGCGTCGAGGCGGCCGACGCCTACGGCGAACACGACCCCGCCAAGGTGCAGGCGGTGGATCGTGCCGGCGTGCCGGACCACGTCCCGACCGATCCCGGGACGCAGCTGCAGGTGCAGACCCAGGACGGTCAGGCCGTGACCGTGGTCGTCGCCGACGTCACCGACGAGGCGCTGTTCCTCGACGCCAACCATCCGCTTGCCGGCAAGGCGCTGACCTTCGACGTGGAGCTGGTCGAGATCGCATAGGGTCGAGAGCGTTCCGTCGGGCAAGTCTTCGGCGGCGGCAGGCCGTCACCTCTCGCGTGCCGGCGGCGAGCGGTGGCTTCGGTCCGAAACGCCCGCGGCGCCGAGGCGGGAGCGAGCCCGGATGGGGCCGACGCGCCGTCGGCGACTGGACGACGGCTGCATCGCCGACTTAGGAAGTCCTCGGCGCGTCGCCCGGAGCGCGGGCGAAGGAGTTTCGAGCCGAGAGCCGGCTTCGGCTTGCGCAGGGCCGTTTCGACGTCGCTTCGGTCAGGCGGCCCGGATCCGAGGCGTGCGGCAGGACACGAAAGGCCCGTCATGACGAAATCGGTCGAGTGCTACGGAATCCACTGGGCGGACGACGTCGCCTTCCTTGTCCAGGGACGGGGGGCGACGAACTTCGCGGGTCTCAAGGCCACCGCGCCGTTTCAGGTGAACAACTCGCACCAGATCCGCTTCTGCAACCATCTCGTGCCGACGGCGGCGCCGCTGCCGGATCGCGTTCACTGGGACGCCTTCGCGCCGATTATGAAGGATCCGCTGGTGCGCGCCATGCTGCCCGTGCCCAAGCCGGCGGGAGACGCGGGCGTCCATCTGGTCGATCCGGACGGCGAGCTCGATCTGCCGCTGGTGCTGCTGTCCAAGCTCGGAAGCCCCATCCACCGCGTCGTGCAGCCGTTCGCGAGCATGAGACCGGAGACCGTCCGACGCGAACTGACGGCCACGAACATCCTGCCGCTCGTCCTCACCGGAGCGACCCGCGAGGACGCCGAGGCCCTCGCGACGATCGTGCAGTTCACGGCCGCATCGCCGAGGAGGCTGGTGGTGACCGGATCGGGAGACGTCGACCTCCCCGGCCCGATGAAGCGGATCGACACGCGGATCGGGGAGACGCCGATCATCGACCTCGCGCAGCTCCCGATGGAGATCCTCGGCGCCGCCATCATCCGTCGCCACTGCCGCCACGAGCCGCTCGACGCGCCGATGGAGAGCCGGGACGCGCGGCGGGAGCGGATCCTCCGCGAGCGCAAGAGCGAGCAGGGGCTCACCTAGACCGACACCTCGATCCGAAGGAGGATCCCATGGACCCGAAGAAGGACGTGCCGGAGCTCCGGCCGTATCAGATCGCGCATCTCGCCTTCTACATCCGCGAGAAGCGCTGCCTCGATCTCTCCGATCCCGGCACCGGCAAGACCCCGCCCGCCTGCGTCTACGCCCAGTATCTCTGGCAGCACGAGCGCAAGCGGGTGGTGATGACCATGCCCAAGTCCCTGCTGAACAAGAACCGGCAGGAGATGCTGCGCTTCACGCAGTTCGAGGATCACGAGGTCGTCGTGGTCGACGGCACCGCCAAGCAGCGGATGAAGGCGATCGCCGACCCGCGCCACGTCGTGTTCCTGATGGGCTTCCAGGCCTTCGCCAAGCACTGGCAGGACCTCGCCGCGGCGCACGGACCCGGCTGGGCGGTGATCGCCGACGAGGTCCACATGGGCTTCGGCGGCTCGACCTCGCAGCGCACCGCGGACTTCTAGATGGCCACCGCCCCGACGGAAAAGGCGTGTCCGGCGCACGTCGACCCGGCGTCGTTTGCTGTGCCGGCGCGCCAATTCCGGCCTTCAAGGTCCTGCCGTCGCCCGAGGGAGGCACGGCCAAGGCATCTTTTGGCTTGATCGGGCCTTTCGACGCCCGCAGCTTGGATCGTGACGATGCAAAAGGGGAATCCTGGGTCACTTTTGTTGAATGTTTGCGTCGCGCCTTGTAGCATTTTGAGGTTATTGGGAGATCAGTTCAGGTAACCTCAAGGAGGGGAAGCGAGCAGATGCCGGCTGTAGTCAACTTCGAGCCAAAGACTGGGGTTGGGCGGTTCGATCTGCGCTACCGGCGCGGCTCGCTCCGCGTCAAGGTCAAGCTCCACGTGAATGAAGTTGGCGGCAGCGACTCGACCGAGTTCCAGCGCCGCTTCGGGCCGATGGTGAAGGAGTGGTGGGAAACATCCTATGGCTTCGAAAGCGACGATGATCGTGTCTTCCCCGATTTCGACATTCGCTACGTGGACCGAATGGAGGATGCGCACTTCGTTGTAAACGTGATGGAGGGCGATGGTGGCTCCGAGAGCATTGGACGCGACGTGTACTACAAGATGCGCGATCATGACGGCTTCGCGCCCGTGACGGCCAACCTGTTCACCGGTTCCGTGCAACATGTGGACACGAGCGGAGATCTCATTCGTGATCTTCGCGCCTCGCTGCCCTACTACGTCGATACGCCAGGGGGACAGCTTTCGCGCCACGCCGGTGAGCAGCTTCGAGTGCTTGGCCGGCAGCTCAAGATGGCCGACCCGAACATCTCGCTCCTAGTCACGGGCTATGGCGCGCAGAAGTCGCTCTCGCGGCAGCGCGTGGCGCAGATCCTCTGGCAGTGCGGGATCACGAAGATCGCCAACCGAAAGAGCAAGAAGTGGTTCGCCTCAAACAATCCTCATACGAACACTTCCGATTACGTGAAGGTATCGCTTGATGTTGGACTCGGCGCGGTCGACGTATCGAAGCTGCCGTTATTCAGCTATCCAGCGGCAGCCGTTCACGAGTTCGGGCATATGCTGGGCCTTCAGGACGAATACCACTGTCTTGCCAGGCAAGGCGCTGACAAGCTCGCCGAGTTGAACTTCGTGCGTCCGGAAGAGAAGGGCTTCTTTGAGGACTTTCATCCGAGCACGACAGGCGAGACCGCCGACCGACCTGCAAACGGGCAGGCAGAGTACATCATCTACTGTAGCAGAGCTTCTGTCGCGCCGCCGCATTTCGGGCAGCACAGCGTCAGCATCATGTCTTCCGGCTCGGAGTTCAGACCCTGCCACTTCGTGACGATCTGGGCCGCGCTGGTGGAAGCCACCGGGGCGGACGACGCGGATTGGCGCATTGTCCCCTGGTGATGGAGCAACGGCGGTTTCACGGTCTCGGCAGGACGGTGGGTCGGCCGTCTGGCAAGTTCAGGGTGAAATCAGCAGGCTCGGCGGCGACGCTGAGGGTCAAGTCGAAGACTGCCGTTCCGGTTCGAGTGCCTCAGTGCGACGGCACGGCAACTGCCCGACATGTACGCTGCGCGAATCTGCGCTCAATCTGCTGAACGGCACCCTGGATCTCGAGCGCCTCGAGCTGAGGCGGCACGCTGCGACGGATCTCCTCACCAAGAGAGCGAACGTCGTCTACGACCCGCAGGCCGAGTCACCCTGGTTCGACAAGCTTCTGAAGGACTCGCTGCCGGATCACCACGCGGCGTTCGTTCTGAGGGTGTTCGGATACGCTCTCCTCGGGGATCCGAGGGAGCAGATCTTCACGATCTTCCATGGACGCGGCGCCAACGGAAGTCGAAGATCGCGGAGGCGGTGCAGTGGGTCGTCGGTGATTACGCCACCTATGTCGACCCGTCTGCGTTCACCAAGCGACATGACGACAAGAGCGATCAGGATCTCGCCCTCGCGCGAGGCGCTCACCTCGTAGTGACCTCGGAACTCGCCAAGGGTCAGCTTCTCGACGCGCCCCGCGTCAAGCGGATGACGGGCGGCGACATGATCAGAGGAAAGATCCTCTACAAGAACGTCTTCATGTATCGGCCGCGCTTCAATGTGATCATGACGACCAAGGACCTTCCGGTCGTGGACGGGAGTGACGCAGCACTCGCTCGTCGCCTCATCATCGTACCTTTCTGGAGGGTCGTCGCGGAGAAGGATCGCGATCGCAATCTGGACCAGAAGCTGAGGGCGGAGGGACCGGGCATCCTGAATCAACTGCTGCAGGGGCTGGCCGACTACCAGCGCGGCGGGCTTCAGGTGCCGGAGGACATCGCATCGACCATCCGATCGTACTTTGCGGAGGCCGACATGATCGGGAATGAAGAGAGGGCCCGGCCTTCTCGCGTCGCAGAGCCGGGCCCTCGCCCCGAAGCGTCACTCCGTTTTCGGCAGCGGCATGGCGGGCGTCGCCGAGAAGCTGAGGTCACGCGCCACCGCCACCCATCCCGCCGGCTGCGGGGCGAGCTTCGTCAGGGCATGTCCCTCGGGCGCGGTGATCTCCATACCGACGAGCTCGCCCCCGCAGAAGTCGCCGGCGAAGGCATATTGCGTCACCGCCATGCCCTCGGCCCACACGGGCATGCTCGGGTAGTTGATCACGCCCGTGCCCGCCGCGCAGTCTCCCGCCTTCAGCGAGGCTGCAAGCACCTGCGACCCGGCGACCGCGGCGGCGCCGGTCAGGGTTCCCTCGGTCTCCGACAGCGTCGCCTCGCCTGCCGTCGCGTCATAGCCGAGCCCGCTCAGCTTCTCCGCCTGGGCGGTGTCGACGACCCAGAGGATGTATCGGCCCGGATTGCCCGTGATCGAGTCCATTCCCGCGAGATCGGCCCATACGTAGCTGCGGGTGTAGGCCGCGACGCCCTCTCCCCCCTCGGAGGTGTAAACCTGCAGTCCGCCTGTCACGCCCGCAGTGGGCTCCAGGCCGGCCGGCAGCCTCTCGCGCACGGCGGCTTCGTTCAGGGTCACGCCGATCAGCATATGGGTGTTGCCGCGGACGACGTAGGGCACGTTCTCGGCGCTCCAGCCCGCGCCGGTCGCGGTCGCCAGCACCAAGGCGGCTCCTGCGAGCATCTCGCTGAGTCGCATCATTCTCTCCTCCCGGTTTTTCGTTGATCGACGTCGGCTGGGCGGCACGGCCTCCGCCGCCCGTCGCCACGGTGATCCACGCGGGCACCGTCGGCAAGCGAGCCGAACGCGAGCGCATCGCCGCGTCCCCGCGTGCGCAGCATGCTGCGCCCGGGCCTGGGCCTGCTCGCGCCCGACATCGGGGAGGCGATCCTGGACGGGAAGCAGGGCCGGAGGTGACGCTGGCGCGGGTGTTCGAGCCGTTTGCGGTGGAGTGGGCGGAGCAGCGCGAAATCTTCGGCTTATAGCTTGGACGACGATGCTCAGGTCTGCCGCAGTGGTGGGACGGATGATCGGATCGCTCAGCCTCGCACGAGATTATGGGAATGACGATCAACCGCGAAGCAGCACGCCCGCGGCGCGCAGCAGAACCATCGGATCGCGATCCGTGCGCCTGACGGGAGGGGGTGCCGGCACGCGACCGGACAGCTTGTGCACCGCGGTCCAGGCCGAGCGTACCGAGTACTCGACGGTGAAGACGCAGTCGCGCGGCATCTCGCAGAACTGGCCCATGAACGCGAAGTTCCCCGCCCCCTCGGGCCGGACCGGCGGGCGGTCGCCGGCCTCCCGCGGCAGGAACTGGCTGGTGATGAAGGGCATCCAAACCGGCCGGACCTTCGCCCCCTCGAACCAGGCCCGCTCCGTCTCGCCAAGGCGCAGCTGCCCGGCGAGTTCCTGGAGGATCTCCTGCCCGGTCGCCCGCCACATCGGCTTGCGGACGAAATCCCCGTTGCGATCCCCGCGCAGTCCATATCCCCAGAAAACGAAGCGATCCCCGGGCTGGTCCGGAAAGTGCGGCTGGTGGAACATCACGATCGACAGCCTCCATCCGGAGTCGTCGAAGGTGACGAGCCCGCCGGTCCCCGTCCTGTTCCCGGTGAACTCCTCCATGAAATCGAAGAAATCGGGACCGTCGAGCGTCGCCGTGAATGAACTCCAAGCGCTTCGCTGCGTGTCGCCGCAGAAAACCTCCGGGCGACCGAACTCGGACCGGCCCGCGGCCAGCTTGCGCCACAGCGTCCAGGCGGGCGTCGCCCCGGGCTCTGGGTCCGGCGAGGCCGTCGCCGAACCGATCTGCGAGCCGTCGGTCATCGAGCCCAGCGTGATGAGCACCCGATCATCCCGGCCCACTTCGACGACCCTCTCGCCGTCGAGGACGAGCCCGCGAACGTGGCGGCGCTCCGCCTCGCCCTCCAACTCGACATCCGTCACCGTGCTGTCCGTCTCGAGGACGACACCCTTCTCCACCAGCCAGTTCCTGAGCGGCACGACCAGCGAGTCATACTGGTTGTAGCGCGTGCGCAGGACGCCCTCGATCCGCTTGAAACCGGGAAACAGGTGGATGAAGCGATGAAGGTAACGTCGCAGCTCCGCCGCCGAGTGCCAAGGCTGGAAGGCGAACATCGTGGACCACATGGTCCAGAAGTTGGTCTCGAAGAAAGCCGGCCGGAACCAGTGGTCGATCCTGCGGCTCTCCAGACGCCGCTCTGGCGTCAGCAGCAGCAGATTGAGGTCGCCCGTCTCCCGCCACCCTAGCCGCAGCCTGTCGCGGTCGGGCGCCTTCTTGCCGCCGCGAACCAGCCGGCAGCGCGAGGAGCCGGGTGTGGCCCGATTGAAGGCGAGTATGTCCTCCGTGATCGACGTGCCCGGATCGTCGAAGGAGGGGATCGACCCGAAGAGGTTCAGCGTGCAGACGAAATGCTCCTCGAACATTCGGCCGCCGCGGGTCAGGTACCCGCTGTCCGGGTCGCCAGCCCCGTCCAGGCTTCCGCCCAGGGTCGAGGCGCTCTCGAGGACGCGGATGGAGGGCCCGGAGACGCCCGCATCGCGTACGAGGAACGCCGCGGCCGAAAGGCCGGCGATCCCGCCGCCCACCAGAAAGTAGCGCGTGTCTCCGAGCGGCTGCCGCATCGCCGGTCCCCTTGTTCGGCCCCCCAAGCTGCAGCCTATCCGGATGGGAGATCCCGCTCTACTGCCCTCAGCCATCGGCTCGGAGCCGACGGCCGAGCCCGGAGGGCTCGCCACCATCGCCGAACTGGCCGAGCATGAGGGGATCGCCTTCACCTACATGACCCGCGTCCTGCGCCTGACGCTGCTCGCGCCCGACATCGTCGAGGCGATCCTGGACGGGAAGCCGGGGCCGGAGGTGACGCTGGCGCGTGTGCTGGAGCCGTTCCCGGTGGAGTGGAGTCGCCAGCCCCCAGGCCTTTCAACGTCCGGATGACGGCGGACATTGCATCTTCCGGGCGCTGCGGCGATGCAGCGGCGATGAGCCGGTCTCTCCCGACGATCTTTCCCGCGCTGGCCGATCTCGGCTGGTCCCCGTTCTTCGCGGAGCAGCTGGCGCCCGCCGAGGTCGGGATGGCGCCCGTCCGCGTCTCCGTGGTTCACCGCGCGCGGCTGCTGGCGGAGACGGGCGCCGGCCCAGTGAAGCTCGTCCTGCAGGGCGGCGCCATGGATTTCGCGGTCGGGGACTGGGTCCTGATGGTAAGCGCGACGCCGACCACCTCCTGCCGCTTCTGATCTGACCGGGCCATTCTGCGTGCGGATGGGCGCGGGAGGTGTTGGCTTGGAACGAGACGGCGA
>JAWLFJ010000035.1:0-30680 GCA_041685625.1 Paracoccaceae bacterium
GCCCGTCGCAGAACGCCTCCGCCGTCTCGGCCGGATACGCCTTGATGAAGATCGCGTCGCTGTGCGGCAGGTCCATCACGAAGAAGCGGACCTTGCGCTTCACGCCACCGATCACCGCCCACGCCTCGCCGAAGTCCGCCTGCGCGTGTCCCGGCGGGTGCGCCAGCGGCACGAACGCCTCCTTCAGCGTCCGCCGTCGCGGCCGCACGTAGTCCCGCACCGTCGTGTAGCCGCCGTCGAAGCCCCGCTCGTCCCGCAGCCGCTCGAAGATCCGCCGCACCGTGTGGCGCTGCTTGCGCGGCGCCTCCAGGTCCGTGCGAAGGATCTCGTCGATGAAGCCGACATGCGCCTCCAGCTTCGGCCGTCGTATCGGGAACGAGCGACGGTATCCCGGCGGCTCCGGATGGCTGACCATCTTCGCAACCGTCCCGCGGTCGATCCCGAACAGCCGACCCGCCGCCCTGTAGCTCAGCCCGTCACGGAGCACCGCCCGCCGAACACGCCCGTAGAGTTCCACCCCGAACATCCTCCCGCCTCCGGATCGATCGCACGATCCGAAGATCTATCCGTGGCGGGA
Organism: Paracoccaceae bacterium; assembly: GCA_041685625.1. Taxonomy (GTDB): domain Bacteria; phylum Pseudomonadota; class Alphaproteobacteria; order Rhodobacterales; family Rhodobacteraceae; genus Albimonas. The sequence goes on from JAWLFJ010000035.1 coordinate 578, forward strand.
TTTGCCACCGCCCGGCAGGGACGATCCCCGCCGCCCAGGTGGCCGACTATTCCGGCGCCCTTCTCAGCCGCTCAGGCAGCGGCCCTCTCATATGTTCCGGCGGCCGCGTCCACTTCGATCACCCGTCCCACCGACGACACCAGCTGCAGCCTGTAGCCGATCCGAGACTTGTCCGAAGTCACCCCGACTCTGACCAGCGGCGTCTCTAGCTGCGACAGATCCACGAACTTCGCGACCAAGGCGTTCACCGACTGGGGATTGCGACTGAAGGTGTTGAAGACCACCCGACGGCCGTCGAACTCCACCAGCGCATCGACATCATGCTCGACCGACGAGGCGCCCCTGACCTCGGCGTGGTGGTGGACCTTCGCGCCGCGAAAGGTCCGATCCAGCCGCTCGAACAGCCGTTCCTCGAGCGTGTCCCTCTTCGCGGCCACCAGCGTCTCCAGCGCCGCCGCCACGGTCGCGCGGGCCGCGTCGGCCAACACCGTGATCGCCATAGCCAGGCGCTCGTGGTCGACACGCAGGAAGAAGAACGCCCGCGTGTCGCAAACCGCGCCCACCCGTTCCGCCTCGGCCTTGGCGAGCCGCGCGAAGACGCTCGGCCTGACCCCTGCCATGTCCGCCTCTGTGGCCGCGCCGCCGTCGTCCGAGACCAGGAAGCGATCGCCGTTCGGCCAGACGGAGATCACGACGTGGGAGCCGTTCGGATAGAGCACGGGCATGACCAGTTCCGTCTTCTCGCCGACGACGCGCGCGCGCACGAGATCTTCGATCGCCGCGGCGATCCCGATCCCGTCTGACCGGCCCACGATGGGGGTCAGCGGAGCGTAAACGAAGCCTCCCATGGCGGTTCCCCGATATCCGTCAGGTTCTCAACATACAGTTCGCCTGCGGCGAGCGATAGCAACGCGGCGAAGTCGCCGGGGTCTTCCAGCGGCGCCGCGTTCGGCAGGTCTTCGTCTGAGGTGACGACGCCCGGCCAGCCGAGAAAGGCGTTGTCGCAAAGACGGTGGACGTGGGTCTCGCCGACGTCGCGCATGTAGTGCTCGAAGCCGGGATCTCTGCGGTTCGTGTGCGGCGGGCCGCGCCAGTCGATGCGGGTGAAAGGCCGCCACTTCCCGCGATGCAGGAGCATCAACTGGATCGCGACCTTCCGCCCCGGCTCGAACTTCGGCGCAGCCGCTCGCAGCCGAAGGCCCTCCATCGTGACCCCCTCGACCGAAAGAGGTGCCTCGAGCGACAGCCGCAGGTTGGCGGGCGGGGTCTCGCCCCTCTTCACCTTGTGCTGGGGATCCCACCTCGGCGTGCCGTCTACGCGCTTCGGCAGCCTGAGAAGCTCCGCGAGGTCGTCGAGGCTCCGCACGGCATCCATCAGCCCGCAAGCCTCGCGACGCCGAGGACGATGCCGAAGCGCATGAGAACGGCCGAGGTCCTGAGGCGACGTTCGTCCGCTTGCGCTTCGCCTCGACCACGCCGAAGAGCGTCAGGCCGTGGAACAGGGCGTAGTCCGCCGGCCCAGCCGCGGTCGGCCACTCCGCGATTGCAAGGTTCCGACCCTTCTCGGGGCGCGCGCCGAGCGCATGGCGCAGCGTCGACGTGTCGGCCTCCCAACCAGCGTTCCGCAGCTGCTCGTCGATCAGCAGGCGCGTGTCACCCTCGTCGAGGTCCAGCTGCTTGCCGGCCGCCTGGGCCGCGGCGACGAACGTCTGCCTCTCCGCAGGCGAACGCTCGACCGCCGCCATTCGCTCGGCCTCGAGCGCGAGCTCTTCCATGAGCCGTCGCTCTTCCTCGGCCAGCGCGGCGCGTTCCTCGGCCGACCGACGTGCGGCCTCAGCCGCGGCGACGGCCTCGGCGAGGCGTTGCGCCTCACGCTCGGCCTCCGTCAGCAGCGATCTGTGACGCTCGATCTCTTCGCGCAGGTCGGCTGACTCGTCAGGCCGGGCGCGCGGCGGCACGAAGCGCCGCGTGAGACCCGGTTGACCCGTCAGCGTCCCCCGCAGCCAGACGCCGAGACGATGGCAGATCTTGATCGTCTCGAAGGCTTCGCGCCGCTCGCCGTCGTGCCCATGCACCGCCGTGTTGCCGGTCTTCCGCACGCGGTGCAGGAGATCCACGACTTCCCGCGGCGCGACACCCTCGGCCTGCACGCGACGGAGCACCTCCACGAAGTCGAGCCGCTCCTCCAGCCGCACGCCCGACCGCTCCGCGACGACGAGCGCGAGTCGCTCCGCGAACTGCCGCGCCTTGATCAGAGAGGTGTTCGCGTCGTCGAGGAAATACGCCTCGGCGAACCCGCCCAGAGAGGCGAGGGGTCCGTCCAGCTCCGCGAGGTGGTCGAAATTGCCCTCTGACACGACCCGTCCGCTACCGGGGATTGATCAACCGCTACCCTAGTAGCGGCATCGACGATCGAGCAAGTTGAGCTTGACGGCCTGCAATGGCGCACGGTGTGCCAAGGGAAGGGCTCGCTACCAGAAACGGCTCTCGCCGGTGTCGACTGGGTTCGAGAGCCACGCAAAACGACGCATAGGGGACCCATTGGGGGACTATCTATACGCCAACCTCAATTAATTACTTTGATTCAGTGCTTTAGGTGAGATGGGTGGTGCCGGTGAAGGGACTCGAACCCCCGACCCCATCATTACGAATGACGTGCTCTACCAGCTGAGCTACACCGGCGACCGGGGCGGGGAGTAGCCGGTCGGCCTCGCCTTGGCAAGGCCGGTTCGGCGGTCAGGGCCCGGCCGTCTCCGCGTCCTCGGCGTCAGGACGCCGTCGCCGGCCCTCTTCGGCCGCAAGGGAGCCGAGGATCACCGGCAGCAGCGCCGTCTCGGCGGCCTTCGACTCGCCCGCCCCCTCGGGCTGCTTCCACACCAGCGAGTCGACCGCGCGGCATTCGTCGCAGACCGGCCCCCACTCGTCCTGGACCGATCCGCACGCCTCGCACACCCAACGCTCGCCCCGCGGCGCCGAGAGCGCCTTGGCGAGCCAGCCACGGACGACGTGGTCGGGCGCGCCGGAGCCGCGCTCCGCCGCCGCCATGATGGCCAGGGAGCGCGTGGTCGGGCGACTCTCCGCCAGATCGCCCAGCGCCTTCAGCGCCGCGGGGAAGTCCTCCGCCGCCAGCGCCAGCTCGGCCTCGAGCAGGCGCGATTCGACGTGGTCGCGGTTCTCGGCGATCAGCCCCTCGAAGCGCTCACGCCGCTGGGCGGGGCTCTCGTCCGGCTTCAGATCGGCGAAGGCCGCGGCGATATCGGGATGCGGCGCCTGGCGCCAGGTCCGCTTCAGCGCACGCTCGGCCTTGGCGACGCCGCCGCTCTCCTCGGCCAGCGCCTTGGCGGCGGCCACCGCCGCCGGCGTCAGCCCGGGAGAGAGGCGGTGGGCCTCCAAAGCCGCCTCTCGCGCGCGGCCCTCCTCCCCGGCCTCCGCGCCAGCGCGGGATTCCGCCAGCGCCAGCACCGCGTCACGGCGCGCGCCGATCTCCCGCGGCAGCGCCCCGGCCCGCACCTCCGCCGAGAGCGTGCGGCGCGCCGCGGCCCAGTCGCCGGATCCCGTCTGCAGGTCGAACAGCCGGCCCATGATCTCCGCGTCGCGCGGGCGGAGCGCGAAGGCGCGCTCGGCGATCTTGCGCGCGCGTTCGACGTCGCCCTGCGCCGCCGCATGCTCGAGAAGGCCCTTGAGCCCGACCGCCTGCGTGCGCGGGTTGCGGGCCAGCGCCTTGAGGTAGCGCTCGGCCTTGTCGACGGCGCCGGCCTGGCGCGCCGCCTGCGCGCCCACCAGATTGGCGAGTTCTGGTCGATCCAGGAGCCGGCCCGCCCGCTCGGTCTTGTCCATGGCGCGCTTGGCGTCCCCCTCGGCCAGCGCCACCATCGCGCCCGCGAGCGAATCGAGGCCCCGACGCAGGCGGGAGCGGCCGAAGAAGCGCGTGATCGCGGTCTCGTCCCCGCTCAGGAAGCTCACCGCCGCCAGCAGAAGCTGAACCGCCTTCAACACCAGCCAGAGCAGCACGGCCGCCGCCAGGAACAGCGCCACGAACTCGATCGGGCGCAAGGCCCAGGATCGTCCGCCCCACGCGATCTCGATGCCGCCGGGCGTGTCCAGCAGCACTCCCACGCCCCAGGCGATCGCGGCGAGCACCGCGACGTAGACCCCCGCGCGCACCACAAGCCAGACCATCGCGCCCGTCCCTCCCGCTCCGCCGGCCGCCGCCGGCTCCGCCAGGGCGCGGGCCGCGGCCCGCACTCTCCGCTCCGTCGCCGTGCGCCCGCGAGCGCCGGCGTCCCCGCTCAGCCGTCGCCGGTGAGTTCCGCCCGCCAGTCGGCCATCGCGCGCTCGGCCGCGACGCGCGCCTCGGCCTCGGCGCGCCAGTCGGCCAGGGCCGCCCGCGCCGGCTCCGGCATGTCCTCGAGCGCCTCGAGCGCCGCCGCGACGTCGCCCTCCGAGAGCCGCGCCGCCGCCCGGCCCAGCATGGCGTCGACGCCTTCGCCCTCGATCTCGCCCAGGGGCACGCCGGAAAGCCGCGCCCGCATCCCGGCCATGAACTGGGACACCGAATCGGTTTCCGCCTCGGCCCGCGTCGCGGCCTCCAGCGCCGCGCGCGCGGCCGGCGTGTAGTCCTCGCGCAGAGCCGCGCGCGTCGGCACGCCTTCCGCGGCGGCCTCCGACAATGCGGCGGGCGGCTCGCCCTCGGCCGCCATCGCGTCCAGCGCCTCGAGGAAGGGCTCGCCCGTCGCCATCGCCTCGGTCAGCGCGGCGAAGCCGACGTCGAGCATGGCGCGCCGTTCGGCCGACTCCTGCGCCGCGGCCGCCGCCGCGATCTCCGTCGTCGCCGCCGCCTCGGCCGCCTCGGCCGCCTCGATCGCCTCGTTCAAACCGGCCTCGTAATCCGCCTCGGCCTCGTCGATACGTTCCGCCAGCGCGCCAACCCTCTCCGAAAGACTCTCCAGCTCCGCCTGCACTCCCTCGAGCGAGGCCGAGAAGGCCGCGATCCGCTCCATCGCCTCGGGCGGCATCTCGCTTTCGCCGTCCACCTCCTCGAGCCCGGCGCTGAGCGAGTCGAGCCGGGCGACCACGCCCGACAGCGTCGTCTCCACCTCGCCGAGGCGCGAATCGAGTTCGCCCGGCGGCGCCTCCCCGAGCTGCGCGGCGAGGGCGTCGACCCGTTCGCGCAAAGACGCCGTCGCCGCTTCGACCGCGGCCTCCGCCGTATCCGACCGCTCGGACCCGACACCCTCGGAGAGTTCCGCGAGGCGGGCGTCCAGCTCACCTTCGAACTCGGCGCGCAACGCCTCCAGATCCTCCGCCTCGACCGTCTCGGCCGGCGCCAGCCACGCCGCGACCGGCGCCGGCAGGCTCGGCGCCAGGCGCGGCCCGAACCACAGCGCGGCCACCGCGCCGATCAGCAGCAGCACGACCCCCTGAAGCGTCCGCGCCGCGAGGCTCGGGCGCGCCTCCTCGTGCTCATGCTCGTGCAGTTCGTCGCCGTAGCCTTCGACCTCGTGCGCGGCGTGGGGCGCATGGCTCGGATCGACAGCGTCGGGTTGTACGGCCGCGGCCGGATCGGCGGCCTCCGGCGGGCTCTCTGGCGCAGTCCCGGAGGGCTCGTCCCCCGATGCGGCGGCGAGGGCCGGATCGGTCTCCCCGGCCTCCTTCGGAACGCCCGACGACGCATCGGCGGCCCGCACCGCCCGATCCTCGCCGGTCTGACCACGCCGCCCTTCGTCCTCCGGGTCCGTCTTGTCGCTCATCTCGGTGTCCTGCGTGCCGTGCGCGCCCGTGGCGTCTGAGGGTAGAAGATCGGCGCCGCGAAGGACACCCCCGGCCGGCGCGTCGGACGCCACGGCGCCGCGCAACCTCGCGACCGCGGCGCGCATGGCCGCGCCCGTCGGCGCCTCGGCGATCTCGACCCGTCCGAAGCCGGCGTCCCGCAGCGGCGCCGCCGTCGCCTCGCTGATCGCGACCGCGGTCACCCCGGACAGGCCGAACGGCGCGGCGAGCCGCCCCAGCACCCGGGCCGAGCGCGGAGAATAGACCGGCGCCGCCCGCACCGCCCCGGCGGCGAGCGCCCGCTCCGCCGCCTCGTCCAGCGCCTCCGCCGCGCGCATCTCGTAGACCACGCCCTCGCGGACCCTCAGTCCCGCCGCCTCCAGCGCCTCCGCAAATCCGGCCGTGCCGTGACGTCCGCGCAGATGCAGCACTTCGGCGCCCGTCGGCAGCGCCGCCGCGATCTCCCGCGCCAGCGCCGCGGCGTCGGACGGGCCCGCCCGCGTCTCCGTGAAGCCGGCGGCCCGCGCGGCCTCCGCCGTCGCTTCGCCCACCGCCCAGACCGGCAGCGCCCGCAGCGCCGGATCCCCCGGCGCCGCCCGCGCCGCCGCGGCCGAGGTGAAGGCCAGCGCCGCCGCCTCCCCGGCGCCGCCGTCCCAGGCCACGCCGCGCGCGCGCAGCACCGGCGAGACGATCGGCGCCCAGCCGTCCGCCGCCAGCGCCGCGGCGAGTTCCGAAGCGCCCGGCTCCGGCCGCGTGATCAGCACGACCGGCCGCGGCGCGCCGCCGCTCATGCGTCGAAGAACCCTTCGCCTCCCTTGGCGCGCAGTTCCGCGGCGGCGTCCGCGCCCATGGCCGCGGCGTCGGAGATCGGCCCCTCCCGCTCCGTCGCGTGGCGCTCGGCCCCGTCGGGCCGGATGATCTCCCCCCGGAACCGCATGCGATCGCCGCTGAGTTCCGCCAGTCCGCCGATCGGCGTGCGGCAGGATCCGTCGAGCCCGGCGAGGAACGCGCGCTCCGCCGCGAGCCGCTGCGTCGTCTCGGCGTCGTTGAGCGGCGCCAGCAGCGCGCTCACCGCCTCGTCGTCGGCGCGCTGCTCGATGCCGATGGCGCCCTGCGCCACCGCCGGCAGCATCGCCTCGGGCGGGATCGGCGCCCGGGCGACGTCGGTCATGCCGAGCCGCCGCAGGCCGGCGCAGGCGAGGAAGGTCGCCTCCGCCACCCCGTCCTCCAGCTTCTTCAGCCGCGTCTGCACGTTGCCGCGGAACTCCACCAGCGTCAGATCCGGCCGGTAATGCAGCACCTGCGCCCGTCGCCGCAGCGAGGAGGAGCCCACCACCGCCCCCTTCGGCAGCGCGTCGATCGACTCGAAGCGCGGCGAGACGAAGGCGTCCCGCTCGTCCTCCCGCGGCAGATAGCAGGTCAGCGCGAGGCCCGGCGGCTGCTCCACCGGCATGTCCTTCATCGAATGCACCGCCAAGTGGATCGAGCCGTCCAGCAGCGCGTCCTCGATCTCCTTGGTGAAGAGGCCCTTGCCCCCGATCTCGGAGAGGGGCCGGTCCAGCACCCGGTCGCCCGTGGTCTTGATCACCACGATCTCGAAGGCGTCCTCCGGCAGGCCGTGCGCCTCCCTCAGCCGGTCGCGGGTCTCATGGGCCTGCGCCAGCGCCAGCTTGGAGCCGCGGGTGCCGATGCGCAGGGGACGGTCGGGGCCGAAGGCGGATTGCGTGGTCATGACGAGGGTGTTAGCTCCGCCTCACGCCGCACGCAACGGCGCTTGTCAACCGGGCTGGACAGTTGCGACGAATGGCGGATGCCATCCTGATCCTGGGCTTGGAATCGAGCTGCGACGACACCGCCGCCGCCGTCGTCCGCGTGCCCCTGCGGGAGGGCCGGCCCGAAGGTCCGGGCGAGATCCTCTCGAACGTCGTCCTGGACCAGGCCGCGCTGCACGCCGCCTATGGCGGCGTCGTGCCGGAGATCGCCGCCCGCGCCCACGCCGAGCGTCTCGACCACGCCGTCGAGGCCGCGCTGGAACAGGCCGGCGTGACCTTGGCCGGGATCGACGCGATCGCCGCCACCGCCGGCCCCGGCCTGATCGGCGGCGTCCTCTCGGCGGTGATGACCGGCAAGGCCCTCGCCCTCGCCGCGGCGAAGCCCTTCGTGGCCGTCAACCACCTCGCCGGCCACGCGCTGACGCCCCGGCTGACCGAGGGGCTGGGCTTCCCCTATCTCATGCTTCTCGCCTCGGGCGGCCACTGCCAGTTCCTCGCCGCGCTCGGCCCGACCGGGTTCCGCCGCCTCGGCGGCACCATCGACGACGCGCCGGGCGAGGCCTTCGACAAGACCGCCAAGCTCCTCGGCCTGTCCCAACCCGGCGGCCCGGCGGTCGAGCGGGAGGCCGAGCACGGCGACCCCGCGCGCTTCCCGCTGCCCCGGCCCCTGCTGGACCGTCCGGGGCTCGACCTCAGCTTCTCCGGGCTCAAGACCGCGCTCCGCCGCGCCCGCGACCTGCTGACGGAGGCGCAGGGCGGCCTCACCCCGCAGGACCGCGCCGACCTCTGCGCCGCCTTCGAGAGCGCCGTCGCCGCGACGCTGGCCGAGAAGTCCCGCCGCGCCCTCGCCGCCTTCGCCGAGGCGCATGGCGCCCCCACGGCCTTCGCCGTCGCCGGCGGCGTCGCCGCGAACCGCGCCCTCCGGGCCGCGTTGGAGACCGTCGCGGAGGAGGCCGGCCTGCGCCTCGTCGCCCCGCCCCTCGCGCTCTGCACCGACAACGCCGCCATGATCGCCTGGGCGGGGGCCGAGAAGCTCTGCGCCGAAGGGCCGGACACCCTCGACGCCCCCGCCCGTCCGCGCTGGCCGCTCGACGCCGCCTCGGCGCCCCTGCTCGGCGCCGGCCGCAAGGGCGCGAAGGCCTGACGCCGAGGCGCCGTGAGCCGCGATCCCCGGCCAAAGGCCCGACACCGCCGCCCGCACGCCGCTCAGTCGCCGAGGTCCGCGATCACCATCACGCCGGGCGGCAGCGTCAGGTCGAAGCGTCGCTCCCGCCACGCCGCCGGGATCGCCTCCCCGTCCCCGATCCGCCGGCCCGCGCTGCCGTCGGAAGGGCCGCCGGCGCATCCCCCACTCGCCGATGCTGCACCAGATGTGCGGTCCTGGGCAGTCGCCCTTGCGCCGGGCCGGCGTGGCCTGCCGATGCGCGAAGACATGCGTGATGCCGATGGCGCATTGCAGATAGTCCAGCGGATGCCGCCCGCTCCGGATCTGCGCCTGCGTCGGCAGATCGCGCGACGCCGTGCCGGTCCGCCAACCGCTGTCGGCGCGCCGAAAGTTGCCGACGAACTCGACCCCCACCGTGAAGGCGTTGAGATGGTTCGAGCAGGGCAGCAGAACGTCCTCCTCGAACGGCGTCAGCGTCTTGCCGTTCGGGAGCACCGCGACTTGCGTGCCGAGACGATCGCAGGAGGCCGGGTCGCTCCCCCGGTTCGATCCGGTCTGGTGCAGCACGACGCCGATGACGTCCGCCAGCTTCCGGACGCCCTTGCGCTTCCACGCCCGGGCGTAGGCGCGTCGGTCCGACCAGTCGAGCGGGAAGTCGTGGCGCGTGCCGAACAGGTGATCGGTGGACATGGAATCCGTCTCGCCATGCCCCCATGACCTGGAGCGATGCCAGATCGACCCCTTTGCCGGAACAATCGCCGACTCTCGGGTGTAGCCGTTCAGGAACAAGAAACGAAATTGAGGCGCCGGCGCTCGGTCCGCGATCCTCGATCCGGGTCGCGGCGCCGTCCTGTCCGCGACGTGACGGGCCGAGCGCGGCCTCTCACGCGCCGGCCTCGAACAGCCGATCCCAATCCGGGTTGCGGAACTCCTGGATCTCGAGGTGATAGCCTTCGGGGTCGCGGAAGAAGGCGGCGTAGACGGTGCCGTCCATCAGCAGCGAAGGCGGCCCCTCGAAGGCGACGCCCGCCGCCTTCAGCCGCTCGTACTCCGCGTCCACCCTCCGCACGAAGGTCACCATCACCCCCTGCGTCCCCCGTGGCCGGTGAGGCAGATCGCAGACGCCGAGATACGCCCCGTCGTTCACCTGGAAGATCACCGCCGCCTGCTGGTCGATCACCGGGCGCAGCAGCATCACGTCCCGATAGAAGCCGACCATCCGCGGGAGGTCGTCGGTGTAGAGAAAGGTGATCTGCTGTCCCGTCGGCCCCATCGCGCCCTCCGTTGTCCTGCCCGGACAGGCTGGCACGTCGCGCCCCCTTCCCCAAGCCCCGCCCGCGCCCTATCACGCCCCCCGAGACCGCCGAGGGGAGGCCCGAGAGATGCGCTATTGGCTGTTCAAGTCCGAGCCCGAGACCTGGTCCTGGAACGATCAGGTCGCCAAGGGCGACGAAGGCGAGATGTGGGACGGCATCCGCAACTACCAGGCCCGCAACAACATGCGGGAGATGCAGGTCGGCGACCTCGGCTTCTTCTATCACTCCGTGAAGGAGAAGCGGGTCATGGGCGTCGTCAAGGTGATCGCCGAGAGCGCGCCCGACCCCACCACGGACGACACCCGCTGGGACTGCGTGACCGTGAAGGCCGTCGCCCCCTTTCCGGAGCCGGTGACGCTCGATCAGGCCAAGGCCGAGCCGCGTCTGTCCGGCATGGTCCTCGTCAACAACACCCGTCTCTCCGTGCAGCCGGTGACCGAGGCGGAGTGGAGGGTGCTCTGCGAACTCGGCGGCTACACGGGCGAGGGCGCGCCATGACCGGGCCGCGCCCGCTCCGACGCCGACGCCGATCCTTGCCGCCGCCTTGACGCCGCTCCGCCCGGGGGCGTTCGGCTTCGCCCCGCTCGAAGGCGACGGCCTCGCTCACGCCTCGGCGGCGGTCGGCCGGGTATCGTCGCTTCCGTCCGCCCCCTGAAACGCCGTGGGACCCGGGCGTCTCCGCCCGGGCCCCCGTCGCCCCGCTCGCCCGCGGCCGCCGTCAGGCGGCGCGGGAAAGGCGGATGAAGCGCTCGAGGTGGTGATCCGCGTCGCCGAACTGGTGGTCGATCATGATCACCCGCTTGGCGTAATGGGCGACCGCATACTCCCAGGTCATGGCGATGCCGCCGTGGATCTGGATGGTCTCCTCCGCGACGTGCTTGCCCGCCCGGCCGATCATGTTCTTGCAGGCGGAGATCTGCATCTCCCGCGTCTTGCGGTCCTGCTCCAGCCGCCCGGCGGCGTTGATCACCGCCGAGCGCGCCTGCTCCAGCTCGATCCCCATGTCCACCATGCGGTGCTGGAGCGCCTGAAAGGTCCCGATCGGGCGGCCGAACTGCTTGCGCTGCTTGGAATAATCCACCGTCAGCTCATGGCAGACCGACATCGCGCCCAGCGCCTCGGCCGAGAGCGCGAGGGTCGCCCGCGCCGCCGCCGTCTCGAGCGCCGGCCAGGCCCCGCCTTCCGGCCCGAGCGGCTCGCCCGGCGCGCCGTCCAGGAACACGTCCGCGACGCGCCCGCCGTCGACCGAGGGAACCTCGCGGATCGTGACGCCGTCGGCCTTCGGATCGACGAGGAAGAGGGAGATCCCGTCCTCGTCCGTCGCCTCGCCCGAGCTCCGGGCCGAGACCACCAGCATGTCCGCCGTCCCGGCGTTCGGGACCACGCATTTGCGCCCCGTGAGCTTGCCGCCCTCCACCTTCGTCGAGACCCAGGCGAGATCGTAGCGCGCCTCCGGCTCGCCATGCGCCAGCGTCAGCAGCCGCGTTCCGGCGATCACGTCCTCGAGCTGCGCCTTCTGTTCGTCCGAGCCGAGCTCGGCGATCAGCCCGGCGCCGAGCACGCCCGTCGCCAGCGCCGGCTCGACCGAGAGGGCGCGGCCGAGGGATTCGAACACCACCATCAGGTCGAAGCCCGCGCCGCCGAAGCCGCCGGCCTCCTCGGGCAGCAGGGCCCCGATCACGCCGAGTTCGGCCAGCTGCGCCCAGATCTCCCGATCGAAGCCGTCCTCCGACTCCGCCGCCTTCATGCGCGTCTCCATGGTGTACCTGTCCGCCATGAAGCGTTGCAGCGTGTCGGCCAGCATGCGCCGGTCTTCGGTGTGCTCGAAGTCCATCCGTCCTCTCCCCTGAGCGCCGCCGCCGCGCCCCGGCGGGGCGCGGCGGCGGTCGGTCGTCTCATGGCGCGGGGCTCAGAGCCCCAGCGCCGCCTTGGCGATGATGCCGCGCTGGATCTCGTTGGAGCCGCCGTAGATCGAGATCTTCCGGTGATTGAAGTACTCGGACGCGACGCCGTTGGCGTAGTCCGGCCCCATCGCCGGCACGTTGGACCCTTCGTCCAGCGCCTCCGAGACGTAGGGCAGCGCCCAGGGTCCCAGCGCCTCGCGCGTCAGGGCGTTGATCTCCTGACGGATGACCGAGCCCTTGATCTTCAGCATCGAGGACATGATCCCCGGCGAGCCGCCCTTCTTGGCCTCGGAGAGGACGCGCAGGTTGGTCGTCTTCATCGCCTCGAGGTCGATCTCGATCCGCGCCATCTTGGCGGCGAAGTAGGGATCGTCGAGCAGCGGCCTGCCGTGCTTGGTCTGCTTGCCGGCGATGTCCTTCAGATGGCCCATCGCCGCGGTCGAGGCGCCGACGTTGGCGATGCCCACCCGCTCGTGCTGGAGGAGGTACTTGGCGTAGGTCCAGCCCTTGTTCTCCTCGCCGACGAGGTTCTCCACCGGCACCTTCACGTCGGTCAGCCAGACCTCGTTCACCTCGTGCTCGCCGTCGAGCAGGATGATGGGGCGGACCTCGACGCCGGGGGTGTTCATGTCGATCAGCAGGAAGCTGATCCCCTCCTGCGGCTTGCCCTCCTTCGAGGTCCGCACGAGGCAGAAGATCCAGTCGGCGTGCTGGCCGAGCGTGGTCCAGGTCTTCTGGCCGTTGACGACGTAGTGATCGCCCTCTCGCACCGCCGTGGTCTTGAGGCTCGCGAGGTCGGAGCCGGCGCCGGGCTCGGAATAGCCCTGGCACCACCAGTCCGTGCCGTCGAGGATGCGCGGCAGGTAGTGCTTCTTCTGCTCCTCCGAGCCGAAGGCCAGCAGCACCGGGCCGAGCATGTTGATGCCGAAGGGCACCACGCGCGGGGCGCCGGCGACGTTGCCCTCGACGTCGAAGATGTGGTTCTGCACCGCGGTCCATTCGGCGCCGCCGTATTCCTTCGGCCAGTTCGGCGCGAGCCAGCCCTTGGCGTGGAGGATGGCGTGCCATTCCTCCATGTCGGCCTTGGTCAGGCGCTTGCCGGTCTTGACCTTGTCGGCGAGGCGCTTGGGCAGCTTGGTGCGGAGGAACTCGCGGACCTCCTCCTGGAAGGCCTTCTCCTCGGGGGTGTAGCTAAGGTCCATCTCGTCCTCCCTACCGTTGACGGGCGTCCGTTTCGATATGCACCGAAACCGACGCGCCGCCCAGCGGCGCGTCGTCTCAGAAGATCTCGAACAGCCCCGCGGCGCCCATGCCGCCGCCGACGCACATGGTCACGACGCCCCACTTGGCGCCGCGGCGCTTGCCCTCGATCAGGATGTGGCCGGTCATCCGCGCGCCGGACATGCCGTAGGGATGGCCGATGGAGATCGCGCCGCCGTCGACGTTCAGCTTGTCAGGGTCGATGCCGAGCCGGTCGCGGCAGTAGAGGGCCTGCGAGGCGAAGGCCTCGTTCAGCTCCCAGATGTCGATGTCCTCGACCTTGAGGCCGTGCTTCTCCAGCAGCTTCGGCACCGCGAAGACCGGCCCGATGCCCATCTCGTCCGGATCGCAGCCCGCGACCATCATGCCGCGATAGGCGCCGAGGGGCGTCAGCCCGCGCCGCTCGGCCTCCTTCGCCTCCATCAGCACCAAAGCCGAGGCGCCGTCCGAGAGCTGCGAGGCGTTGCCCGCGGTGATGTACTTGCCCTCGGCGACGGTCTGGCCGTCCTTGAACACCGGCTTCAGGCTCTGGAGCCCCTCGAGCGTGGTGGTCGGCCGATTGCCCTCGTCGAGCTCGAGCGTCACCTGCTTGGTGGAGATCTCGCCCGTCGCCTTGTCCTGCACGATCATCGTGGTGGACATCGGCGCGATCTCGTCGGAGTAGCGCCCGGCCTGCTGCGCGGCGGCGGTCCGCTGCTGCGAGGTCAGCGCGAACTCGTCCTGCGCGTCGCGGCTGACGCCGTAGCGCTCGGCCACGATCTCCGCCGTCTCGAGCATGGTCATGTAGAGGCTCGGGATCGTCTCCTCGAGCTTCGGGTCCTTGGCGCGGTCGGTGCGCATGTTCTGGTTCTGCACCAGGCTGATGCTCTCCAGTCCGCCGCCGACCGTCACCTCCATGCCGTCGTCGACGATCTGCTTGGCCGCCGTCGCGATCGCCATCAGGCCGGAGGCGCACTGGCGGTCGAGGCTCATGCCCGCGACGCCGGTGGGCAGACCCGCCGCCATGGCGCACTGGCGCGCGACGTTGCCGCCGGTGGAGCCCTGCTGGATCGCGGCGCCCATCACCACGTCCTCGACGTCGGCGCCCTCGATCCCGGCGCGCCTCACCGCCTCGCGGATCGCGTGGCCGCCGAGCTGCTGGGCCTGGGTGTCGTTGAACGCGCCGCGATAGGCCTTGCCGATCGGGGTGCGGGCGGTCGAGACGATGACGGCTTCACGCATTGTTCAGATCCTCGAACTTGCGGCCCTCGGCCACCAGTGTCTCCAGAAGGGGGGCCGGCTGCCAGAAGCGCGGATCCTCCTTCGCGAACTCCTTGACGTCGTCCAGGATGTTCTCGAGCCCGACTTGGTCGGCGTAATGCATCGGGCCGCCGCGCCAGCGCGGGTGGCCGTAGCCGAAGACGCTCGCCATGTCGACGTCGAGCGGGCGCAGCGCGATGCCTTCGCCCACCACCTTGGCGGCCTCGTTGACCATCGCCGCGATGTAGCGGCGCATGATCTCGTCCTTTTCGAAGGGACGCGCGTTGACGCCGAGGCGTCGGCGCTCCTCCTCGATCATCGCCGGAACCTCGGGGTTCGGCGGACCGGAGCGCGCGCCGGCCTCGTAGACGTAGAACCCCTTGCCGGCCTTCTGGCCGATCCAGCCCTGCTCGTACATCCGGTCGAGGAAGCCGGCCGAATAGCGCTCCTCGGGGTCGCGCGTCGCGTCCTGGTCGCGGCGGGAGAGATAGCCGACGTCGAGCCCGGCGAGATCGCCCATCTGGAACGGCCCCATCGGATAGCCGAACTCCCGCACCGCCTCGTCGACGACGTAGGGGTCGGCCCCCTCCTCCACCATCATCTGCGCCGCCTTCATGTAGGCGCCGAGGATGCGGTTGCCGATGAAGCCGTGGCAGACGCCGCAGCGCACGCCGACCTTCTTCAGCCGCTTGGCCAGCAGGAAGCCGGTGGCCACCGCCGTCGGGTCGGACTTCTCGCCGACGATCACCTCGAGCAGGCGCATGATGTGCGCCGGCGAGAAGAAGTGCAGGCCGATCACGTCCTCGGGGCGCGAGGTGATCTCGGCGATCTCGTCGATGTTCAGGTAGGAGGTGTTGGAGGCGAGCACCGCGCCCTTCTTCGCCACGCGGTCGATCTCGGCGAAGACCTCCTTCTTGACGGCCATCGTCTCGAACACCGCCTCGATGATCAGATCGCAGTCCGAGAGGGCGTCGTATTCCGTCGCGCCGGTCCACTTCTCGGCGATCAGGGCGTCGAGCGCGGCCTGCGTCATGCGGCCCTTGGCGACGGAGGAGGCGAAGTTGGACCGGATGTTGCCTTCGCCGCGCCGGAGGCTGTCCTCGTCGCGCTCGACCATGACCACGGAGAAGCCGTGCTGCAGCGCGGCCGTGGTGATGCCCGCGCCCATGGTGCCGCCGCCGATGACGCCGATGGTCTCGAGCTTGCGCGGCTCGGCCTTGGCCTCCGGCACCTTGGCGACCGCGCGCTCGGCGAAGAAGGCGTGCACCAGCGCGGCGCGCTGCGAATCGTCGTGCAGCTCCTGGAACAGCTCGCGCTCGCGCTTGAGCCCCTCCTCGATCGGCAGCGTCGAGGCGGCGACCGCCTTGACGCACCAGACCGGGGACTTCTGGCCCTTCGCGGCCTTCGCGATCTTCTCCTCCCAGCTCTTGAAGAGTTCGTCGGAGGCGCCCCTGGCCTCCATGTCCCGGGTGCGCCGCGGGCCCTTGCCCTCGGCGATCAGCCGGTTCGCGAGGTCGATCCCCGCCTGCCGCGGGTCCTCGTTCGCGACGACCTCGTCGACGATGCCCTTGGCGTGCGCCTCGTCCGCGGGGACGTGACGGCCGGAGGTGATCATCTCCAGCGCCGCCTCCGCGCCCGCGACGCGCGGCAGGCGCTGGGTGCCTCCGGCGCCCGGCAGCAGCCCCAGATGCACCTCCGGCAGCCCGACGCGGGTGCCCGGCTGCGCGACCCGGTAATGGGCCGAGAGCGCGACCTCGAGACCGCCGCCCAGCGGCGTGCCGTGCAGCGTCGCCACCACCGGCTTGTCCTGGCTCTCGATCAGCCAGCAGAGGTCCGGCAGACCCGGCTCCCTGGCCGGCTTGCCGAACTCGGAGATGTCGGCGCCGGCGAGGAAGGTGCGTCCCGCGCAATGGATCACCAGCGCCTTGGCGTCGTCCTCGGCGAAACGCTCGACCGCGTCCCAGAGGCCCGAGCGCACCGCGTGGCTCAGAGCGTTCACCGGCGGATTGTCGATCGTCGCGACGGCGACGTCGCCCTCGCGCGCATAGGAGACCACGTCGGACACGGCCTTCCTCCCCTTGAGATCATTGACGCCGCGGCTCGTTCCGCGGCCCGGATTCAGGCGGACAATACGCCCGCCACCCCATGGCGCAAGAGCGAAGGTCCCCGAAACGAACCGGGTTACGCTACGGTATGCAGAGGTATGCGAACCGCGTCAGGCGCCGCGCGAGAGCCGCGCGACGCGTTCCAGCAGCATCTCGGTCGACCCGTCGGCCAGCGCCGCCCCCTGCACGCCGAGAAGATGCCGCGCCATGCGCGAATCCTCGCCGAGACCCGCCGCGCCCATCGCGTGCGCCGCCGCCGGCAGATGCCGCGCCGCGGTCTCCACCGCCACCAGCTTGGCGGTCGCCGCCGGAAGCTGCGCGTCCTCGCCCGCGTCGATCGCCCGCGCCGCCTCGCGCACCGTGAGCCGCGCCGCGGCGAGATCGGCCTCCGCCCGCGCCAGCGTCCGCCGCCAGTCCGGATGCGCCGCCAGCGGCTTGCCGAAGGCGTGCCGCTCGCGCCCGTAGGCCGTCGCCTCGGCCAGCGCGCTCTCGAGCATCCCGCAGCACATCGCCGCGACGTGGACGCGCGCGCCGTTCACGTCCTCCAGCGCCTGCCGGAAGGCGCCGCCCGGCGGCAGGATCATCGCCTCCTCCGGCGCGCGATAGCCCTCCAGCACCAGTCCGCCGAGGCCCATGGCGTGCAGCCCCGCGAAGCCCCCGCCCTCGGCCGGGCGGGCGCCCTCCCGCGCGGTCTCCACCACGAAGCCCGCCACGCCCTTGGCGTCGCCGATCTCCCCGGTCTGGGCGAAGACCACGATCACGTCGGCATGGGCCGCGTTGACCACCCAGGCCTTCTCGCCGTCGAGCCGCCAGCCGTCCCCGTCGCGCCGCGCCGTGGTGCGCAGCGCCGCGAAGTCCGAGCCCGCATGCGGCTCCGTCATCGCCGTGCAGCCGACCAGCTCGCCCGAGAGCAGCCCCGGCAGCAGCCGCCCGCGGAGCCCGCCGCCCGCCATCCGCGCGAGGCGGAAGGCCGCGTTGTGCGTGTTGATCACCGCCATGGCGACGCCCCAGCAGGCCTCGCCCAGCGCCTCGGCCACCGCCGCGCGGGCCGAGAAGGGCAGCCCGAGGCCGCCCATCTCCCGCGGCGTCTGGATCGCCGTCAGGCCGAGCGCCGCCGCCTCCCGGAACAGCGCCCGGTCATGCGTGCGCGCACGCTCGCAGCGCGCGGCGAGGGGGGCGGCGACGTCCCGCGCGAAGCCGCGCGCCGCGTCCGCAAGGGCCCGCGCGTCGGGGGCGAGGTCGTAGGGCATCAGGGATCCTCCCAAGGCGCGCCGGCGGTCAGACCGCCCCGCGCAGCTCCCGCTTCAGCACCTTGCCGGTGGCGTTCCTCGGCAGCACGTCGAGGAAGGCGACCCGCTTCGGGATCTTGTAGCGCGCCAGCCGGCCCTGACAGTGCGCGATCACGTCCTCCTCCGTGATCGCGGCGCCCTCGGCCCGCACCACGCAGGCGACGCCGACCTCGCCCCATCTCTCGTCGGGCTCGCCGATCACGGCGGCGTCGGCCACGCCCTCCAGCGCGAAGATCACGCTCTCCACCTCCGCCGGATAGACGTTCTCGCCGCCGGAGATGTACATGTCCTTCCAGCGGTCGACGATCCAGAGATCCCCGTCGCCGTCGAGCCGCGCGGCGTCGCCGGTGCGGAACCAGCCGTCGACCCACTCCTTCGCGTTGGCGTCGGGGCGCTTCCAGTAGCCGGGCGTGATGTTGGGCCCCTTCACCCAGAGCTCCCCGACCTCGTCGGTCTCCGCCTCGGTCCCGTCCTCGCGCACGATCTTCAGCGCGCCGTGCAGCACCGGGCGACCGGCGGAGCCCGGCTTCTCCAGCGCCGTCTCCGGGTCCTGGATGCTGACGGCGGGGGAGGTCTCGGTCATGCCGAAGCCCTGGCGGATCGAGATCCCCTTCCTCGCGGCGTAGAGCTCCAGCAGCGGCTTCGGCGTCGGCGCGCCGCCGACGTTCGCCGAGACGACGCGCGACCAGTCCGAGGTCTCGAAATCCGGATGCTGGGACATGAACAGGTAGTTCGCCGGCACGCAGAGGAAGTGCGTGATCCCGATCTCGGGGTCCGAGATCAGCTCGAGCGCCCGCCCCGGATCGAAGCTGCGCATGATCAGCGAGTGCCCGCCGTGATGCAGCAGCGGCGTCGTCCAGGTGTTCAGCCCGCCGGTGTGGAACAGCGGCAGCATGGTCAGCCCGACCGAGGCCGAGGTGAGCCCGATGCTCGGCCCGGCGTTGATCGTGTTGATCAGCGTCATGCCGTAGGTCTGCGGCGCGCCCTTCGGCCGGCCCGTGGTGCCGGAGGTGTACATGATCGTCCAGGGATCATCGAGCGTCAGGCCCTCGCAGACCCGCACCTCGCCATGCGAGGCCGCGATCGCGTCCTCGTAGGGCGAGGGCTCGCCGGCGCCCGTCGTCTCGATCTCGTGCAGCGCCCGCTCGGTCATCCCGGCCACGAGCTCGCGCGTGGAGACGTCGTGGATCAGCACCTTCGGCTCGCTGTCCGTCATGATGAAGTCGAGCTCCGGCGCCGCCAGCCGCCAGTTCATCAGCAGGCAGATCGCGCCGAGCTTGGCGCAGGCCGAATGCACCTCCATCACGTCGGTCGAGTTCATCGCGAGCACCGCGACCCGGTCGCCCTTCTCGACCCCGCAGGCGTTCTGCAGATGGTCGGCGAGGCGGCGCACCCGTTGCTCGGCCTCGGCGAAGGTGAAACGGCGCCCCGAGTGCAGATCGGTCCAGCAGGGCCGGCCCGGCGTGGCGCGCGCATGGTGGTGCAGCCAGTCGTGATGGCGCATGGCTCTCCCTCGTCCTCCCTCGGCCCGCCTCTCTCCCGCGGAGGCGTCGAGGGCGAGCCTATCCGTCGCGGCGGGGCGGACAAGGGCGGATCGCGCGGCGTGGCGCGCCGCCGCGGCCTCGGTCCCGCCCGAGGCGGCGCCGGCGGAACCGGACCGCCCCGCCGTCGCCCGCCCGGCCCGGCTCAGGAGACCGCGTCGCCGGACGCCGGACGCCGCCGCTCCCAGAGATGATCCACCGGCCCCGCGCCGCCGCCCACGCCGAGCGCGTCGGCCCCGCGCAGCGCGCCCATGAGCCATCGCTTCGAGGCGCGCGCCGCGGCTTCGGGTCCGAGCCCCAGCGCCAGATGCGCCGCGAGCGCCGAAGAGAGCGTGCAGCCGGTGCCGTGCGTGTTCCCTGTCGGCACGCGCGGGCCCTCCAGCCACACCTCGCCCTCCACGCTCAACAGCAGATCCGGACTTTCCGCGCCCTCGAGATGCCCGCCCTTCAGCAGCACCGCCCGCGGGCCCAGCGCCAGCAGGCCGCGCGCCTGCGCCGCCATGCCGGCCCGCGTCGCGGCCGGCGCGGTCTCCAGCAGCCGCGCCGCCTCCGGCAGATTCGGCGTGACCACGGCCGCGCGCGGCAGCAGCCGCGCCCGCACCGCCGCCACCGCCGCGTCCGCGAGCAGCGGCGCCCCGCCCTTCGCCACCATCACCGGGTCGAGCACCACCGGCGCCGCGATCCCCTCCAGCGCCCCGGCCACGGCCTCCGCGATCTCCGCCGTCGCCATCATGCCGAGCTTCACGGCGTCCACCCGCACGTCCTCGCGCACCGCGCGGATCTGGTCCGCGACGAAGCCGGGGCGGACCGTCTCCACGCCCCTGACGCCCCGCGTGTTCTGCGCCGTCAGCGCGGTCAGCGCCGCCATGCCGTAGACGCCGAGGGCCGCGAAGGTCTTGAGATCGGCCTGGATCCCGGCCCCGCCGGACGGGTCGGAGCCCGCCACGCTCAACACCGTCGGAATCATGCCCGCGCCTCCCGCACCGCCCGCGCGATCTCGCGCGCCGCCGCCTCCGGATCCGCCGCCGCGCAGATCGCGGAGACCACCGCGACCCCCGCCGCCCCGGCGCGCATCGCCTCCCCCGCCGTGGCGGCCGAGAGCCCGCCGATCGCCACCGCGGGAACCCGCGCCGCCCGCGCCATCGCGGCGAGGCCGTCCATCCCAACAGGTGGCGCATGGTCCGCCTTGCTGCCGGTCGCGAAGACCGGCCCGGCGCCGACATGATCCACGAGCGTCGGATCCGCCGCCGCCGCCTGCGCCTCGGTCTCCACCGAAAGGCCCAGCAGCCGCCCCGGCCCGATCGCCGCCCGCGCCTCGGCCGGGGACAGGTCGCCCTGCCCGACATGCACGCCGTCGGCCCCCAGCGCCGCCGCCGCCGCCACGTCGTCGTTGACGACGAACAGCGCCCCGGAGCCGGCGAGCGCCGTCTTCACCGCCCGCCCGGCCTCGATCACCGCCTCGGTCGGCGCGTCCTTCAGCCTCAGCTGCACCGCGGTCGCGCCGCCCGCGACGGCGGCGCGCGCGGTCTCCGCCAGCCCGCGCGCGCCGCACATCCCGGCGTCGAGCACCAGATAGACCGAGAGATCCCTCATGCCGCGGCCCGCGCCGTGCGCCCGTCCACCGCCGCGACGTCGAGCGCCGCGAGCGCGTCCATGAAGCGGGGCATGAAGCTGCCCGGCCCGTCCGCGCCCTCGGCCGCAACCAGACCCGCGGCCTTGAAGCTCGCCAGCGCGGCGACCACGCCCTCGAAGGGGTCGTCCTCGCCCGCGAGGAAGGCGCCCACGATCCCGGTCAGCGCGCAGCCCACCGCCGTCGCCTTGGTCATCAGGACCGCGCCGCCGGCCAGCCGCGCCGCGCGCGTCCCGTCCGTCACGAAATCCGTCTCGCCGGTCACGGCGACCACCGCGCCCGACCGCGCCGCCAGCGCCCGCGCCGCGGCCTCCGCCGCCTCCACCGGATCGCCCGCGTCGGCCCCGCGTCCGGCCCCGGCCTCGCCGGCCAGCGCGAGGATCTCGGAGGCGTTGCCGCGCACCGCCGTCGGCTTCAGCGCCATCAGCCGCGCCGCCGTCTCCCGCCGGAACGCCGTGGCGCCCACCGCGACCGGGTCCAGCACCCAAGGGCCGCGCGCGCCGCTCGCCGCGGCCTCCATCCCCTCGACCCAATGCGGCGAGAGCGTCCCGATGTTGATCGTGAGGGCGTCGGCGATCCCGGCGAACTCGCCCGCCTCGCGCGCGTCGTGCACCATCGCGGGCGATGCGCCGATCGCCAGCAGCGCGTCCGCCGCCCGCTGCATCGCCACGTAGTTGGTGATGCACTGCACCAGCGGGGCCCTGCCCCGCATCGCCTCGAGCCGCTCGCCTGCGCTCGCCATCGTCTCGCTCCTCCCTCCGGCGGAGGCGGTCGGACGGCGGCGCCGGTCCGTGCCGGCGCGCGACCGAACGACTCCCTACGCCGGCATGATCCGGATCAGGTTCCGAGGGTGCGTCTCAGCCCCGCAAGGGGGCGCCCCTGTCGTCAGTGCATCATCAGAAACAGACGGAGCCGGAGGAGCGCAAGCCCCCCCGGCTCCGGCCGGTCCGCGCGGCGGCGCGGCTCAGTAGCGGTAGTGCTCCGGCTTGAACGGACCTTCGGCGCCGACGCCGATGTAGTCCGCCTGCTCGTCGCTCATCCGCGTCAGCTGCACGCCCAGCTTCTGCAGGTGCAGCGTGGCGACCTTCTCGTCGAGATGCTTGGGCAGCACGTAGACCTTGTTCTCGTACTCGTCGCCCTTGGTGAAGAGCTCGATCTGCGCCAGCACCTGATTGGTGAAGCTCGCCGACATCACGAAGCTCGGATGGCCGGTCGCGTTGCCGAGGTTCAGCAGACGACCCTCGGAGAGCAGCAGCATCCGGTTGCCGCTGGCGAACTCGATCATGTCGACCTGCGGCTTGACGTTGGTCCACTTGTAGTTCTTGAGACCCGCGACCTGGATCTCGTTGTCGAAGTGGCCGATGTTGCCGACGATCGCCATGTCCTTCATTTCGCGCATGTGATCGACGGTGATGACGTCCTTGTTGCCCGTCGCGGTGATGAAGATGTCGGCCTTCTTCACCACGTCCTCGAGCTTGACCACCTCGAAGCCGTCCATCGCCGCCTGCAGCGCGCAGATCGGATCGATCTCCGTCACCATCACGCGCGCGCCCGCGCCGGCCAGCGAGGCGGCCGAGCCCTTGCCGACGTCGCCGTAGCCGCAGACGACCGCGGTCTTGCCGGCCATCATCACGTCGGTGGCGCGGCGGATGCCGTCGACCAGCGACTCCTTGCAGCCGTACTTGTTGTCGAACTTCGACTTGGTGACGCTGTCGTTCACGTTGATGGCCGGGAACGGCAGGTGCCCCTTCTCCATCATCTTGTAGAGCCGGTGCACGCCGGTCGTCGTCTCCTCGGAGACGCCCCTGATCATGTGGCGCTGCTTCACGAACCAGCCGGGGGACTTCTCCATCCGCTTGCGGATCTGCGCGAAGAGGTACTCCTCCTCCTCGGATTCCGGCTTGGCGATCAGGTGGGTCTCGCCCTCCTCCACGCGCGCGCCCATCAGGATGTAGAGCGTGGCGTCGCCGCCGTCGTCGAGGATCAGGTTGGCGCCGCCGTCGAAGTCGAAGATGCGGTCGCAGTAGTCCCAGTACTCCTCCAGCGTCTCGCCCTTGACGGCGAACACCGGCACGCCGGCCTTGGCGATCGCCGCCGCGGCGTGGTCCTGGGTCGAGAAGATGTTGCAGGACGCCCAGCGCACGTCGGCGCCGAGGGCGGTCAGCGTCTCGATCAGCACGCCCGTCTGGATCGTCATGTGCAGCGAGCCCGCGATCCGAGCGCCCTTGAGCGGCTTCGCCTCGCCGAACTCCTCGCGCAGCGCCATCAGGCCCGGCATCTCCGTCTCGGCGATGTCGAGCTCCGTGCGGCCGAAGTCGGCCAGCGCGATGTCCTTGACGACGTAGTCGGTCATGAGGGTCTCCGAATTGTCCGCGGGATGGGTGAAGATGCGGTGCCCTTACCATCCTGCGCCGCGCCGCACAACGCGGCGCCCGGCTACGACCTCCGCGGCATGGACCGCCTGCGCTGATTCGGAGGAGTCTCCGAGGATCCGCCCCCGCAACGGAGCACCTCGATGACCCTGCCCGCCACGATGAAAGCCGCCGTCGCCCCCGCCCTCGGCGCGCCCCTGGAGATCCGCGAGGTTCCCGTGCCCCGCCCCGCACGCGGCGAATGCCTGATCCGCGTGCGCGCCTCCGGCGTCTGCCACACCGACCTGCACGCCGTGATGGGCGACTGGCCGGTGAAGCCCGAGCCGCCCTTCATCCCCGGCCACGAAGGCGTCGGAGAGGTCGCCGCCCTCGGCGAGGGCGTGACCCATCTGAAGGAGGGCGACCGCGTCGGCGCCCCTTGGCTCGGCCACGCCTGCGGGCGCTGCACGCACTGCGTCGGCGGCTGGGAGACGCTGTGCGAGAGCCAGGTGAACACCGGCTACGGCCGCGACGGCGGCTACGCCGAATACGTCGCCGTCGACGCCGACTTCGTCGGCCGCCTGCCGGACGGGCTGGAGTTCGGCCCCGCCGCTCCCGTCCTCTGCGCCGGCGTCACCGTCTACAAGGGCCTCAAGGAGACCGAGGCGAAGCCCGGCGACTGGGTCGCGATCTCCGGCATCGGCGGGCTCGGGCACATGGCGGTGCAGTACGCCAAGGCGATGGGCCTGAACGTCGTCGCGGTCGACGTCGCCGACGACAAGCTGGCGCTCGCCGAGAGCCTCGGCGCCGACCTGACCGTCAACGCGGTGGAGACCGACCCCGCCGACGAGATCCGCAGGAGCGTCGGCGGCGTGCATGGCGCCCTCGTCACCGCCGTCTCGAACTCCGCCTTCGCGCAGGCCGTCGGCATGATGCGCCGGGGCGGCACGCTCGCCCTCGTGGGTCTGCCGCCGGGGGACTTTCCGCTGCCGATCTTCGACATCGTGCTCGGCGGCATCACCGTGCGCGGCTCCATCGTCGGCACCCGCAACGACCTCGCCGAGGCGCTCGCCTTCGCCGGCCGCGGCAAGGTGGCCACGCATTTCGCCTGGGACAAGCTGGAGAACGTCAACGCCGTCTTCGACCGGATGCGCGAAGGCGCCATCGAAGGCCGCGTGGTGCTCGAGGTCTGACGCCCCTTGCACGCGGCGGCCGGGGCGCCAAGCTCCCCCGTCCCGCCGCCGCGTCAAGGAGCCCCCCATGCGCCGCATCGCCCGCCCCGCCGTCGCGGCCCTCGCCGCCGTCCTTCTCGCCTCGCCCGCCCTCGCGGCGGAGGCCTGGCGGGTGGTCGGCGGAGACTCCCGCCTCGCCTTCGTCTCCGTCAAGAACGGCGAGGTGGCCGAGGTCCACGCCTTCGGCGAACTCTCCGGCGCCGTCCACGCCGACGGCGCCGCCGACGTGACCGTCGCCCTCGCCTCGCTCGACACCGGCATCGCGATCCGGGACGAGCGGATGCGCGAGACCTTCTTCGAGGCCGCCCGCTTCCCGCTCGCCGTGATCTACGCCGAGACCGATCCCGCCGCCTTCGCCGACCTCGCGCCGGGCGGCCGGCGCACGGTGGCGGTCGACCTCGTCGTCGCCCTGCGCGGCGCAAGGGCGACCTATCCGGCCCTGCTCGCGGTCACCCGGCTCGGCGAGGACCGGATCTCCGTCTCCCCGATCCGGCCGATCCTGGTCTCGGTGGAGGACTTCGATCTCGGCGCCGGGCTCGAGGCGCTGCGCGCCGTCGCGGGGCTCGAGTCGATCGCGCCCGTGGTCCCCGTCACCTTCGACCTCGTGCTGGAGCGGTGACGTCGCGCGCGCCGCACCGCCGGCCCCTCGACGCGGACGGTCGAAACCCGCTACCTCTCGCGCCGGCCCCAGCCGCCGGAGTCGCCCCATGCCCAGCCCGCCCGCCCGCGCCTGGCAGCGCATGCTGTCCGGCCGCCGCCTCGATCTGCTCGATCCCTCTCCCCTCGACGTGGAGATCGAGGACGTCGCGCACGGCCTCGCCTTCGTCGCCCGCTGGAACGGGCAGACGGCGGGCGACTGGCCGTTCTCCGTCGCCCAGCATTGCCTCGTGGTGGAGGAGCTCTTCGCCCGCCTCTCGCCGGAGGGATGCCCGCCCGCGCACCGCCTCGCGGCGCTGCTGCACGACGCGCCCGAATACGTCATCGGCGACATGATCTCGCCGTTCAAGGCCGCGCTCGGCTTCGACTACAAGGCGTTCGAGACGAAGCTCGAACGCGCCGTCCACGTCCGCTTCGGACTGCCGGCCGAGACGCCCGCCGCCGTGGCGCGCCGCATCAAGCGCGCCGACCGCGCCTCGGCCTTCCTCGAGGCCGTGCAGCTCGCCGGCTTCTCGGCCGAGGAGGCGCGGCGGCTGTTCCGCCCCCCCCGCCTCGCCGGGCTGGACGCGATCCGCCTCGTGCCCCGCCCGCCGGCCGAGGCGCGCGCCGCCTTCCTCGACCGCTTCGCCGCCCTCTCCGGCGCCGTCCGCGACGGCCGCTGAGGCGCGCGGCGGAACCGTCCCTCGCCTCGCGACGTTCCTTCGGTGTCGCCCAAGCCCCGGGACGTCCCCCCATGTCCGATCCCTCCGCCAGCGTCACCGAGGTTCTCGAGCGCGCCCGCCAGGCCGCCGCGGAGAAGGGCGAGACGGTCAGCGTCGGCGACGTCTTCGAGAAGCTCGGCGCGCGGGCGCACGGCCCGGCGCTGCTGCTGCTCGGCGTGATCTCGCTGACCCCGGTGATCGGCGGGCTGCCGGGGGTCGGCTTCCTCGTGATGACGCTGATGCTGATGGTCTCGACGCATCTGCTGGTCTCGGGCGGCGGCTTCTACCTGCCGCGGGTTCTCGCCCGCCGCGAACTCGACGCCGAAGCGCTCGAGGAAGGGCTGCGGCGCGTGCGCCCCTGGGGCGAGCGGCTGGAGCGCGTCTGCCGCCCCCGGCTCTCGGTCCTGCTCCGCCCCGCCGCGGTCCGCCTCGCGGCGGCCACCTGCATCGCCCTCGCGCTGACCATGCTGCCGCTCGGCCTCGTGCCCTTCGCCGTCGCGCCGCCGTCCTTCGTGATCGCGCTGTTCGGGCTCGCGCTCGTCAGCCGCGACGGGGCGGTGATGGCCGCCGCCTTCGCGCTCTCGGCCGCAGCCCTCGCCTTCGCCTTGTGGGTCTGGCCCTGACGGCTCAGGGCTGCCCGTCCCGCCGCTTCAGCCGCTGCACCGCCTCCGAGAAGGCCGCCGCCATGATCCCCGCCGGCAGCGCGATCAGCGCCACCGAGGACAGCGCCACCACCGCCCCGATCGCCTTGCCGAGCGCCGTCGCCGGGATCGCGTCGCCGTAGCCGACCGTCGTCAGCGTCACGATCGCCCACCACATCGCCCGCGGAATCGAGCCGAAGATCTCCGGCTGCACCTCGCGTTCGACCATGTAGATCGCGACCGAGGCCATCATCACCAGCATCCCGGCGAGCGACGCGGCGATGCCGAACTCCAGCCGCCGCGCTCTCACCGCAGACCACAGCTCCGTCGCCGCGCGGCCGAGCGGGCTGCGCTCGTCCAGCGCGAACACCTCCAGCACCCGCGCGAGGCGCAGCATCACCGCCCAGCCGAGGCCGACGCCCGTCATCGCCTCCGCCCAGGCCCCCAGCAGCGCCGCGAAATCCAGAAGCGGTCCCCAGCGAAAGGGCCAGGCCCAGGCGCCGCCGCGCCGCTCCCCGCGCCCCGGATCGGCGAAGGCCGACCACCAGCGCGCCGCGAACTCCGCCGTGAAGACCACGGCGCAGGTCGCCAGGACGAAATGCAGCGGCCGCCGCCAGGCCTCCAGCGTCGGCTCGGTCAGGAGCGCGGCGGCGGCGACCGAGATCAGCACCATCAGCGCCAGCGCCCGGTTCGAGGGCGACAGCCCCGGCCGCCGCCAGGCCGAAAGCTCGAGCTGCCGCCAGACGCGGCCGCGCAGGCCGGTCGGCAGCGCGTCCGGATCGCCGGTCATCGCCGCGCCCGCCCCGGCACGCTCAGACCGCCTTGGCCCGTTCGCGCAGCGCGAACTTCTGCACCTTGCCGGTGGAGGTCTTGGGCAGCTCGCCGAACACCACCCGCCGCGGCGCCTTGAAATGCGCGAGCTCGCTCCGGCAATGCGCGACCAGGTCGTCCTCGGAGACCTCCGCCCCCTCCTTCAGCTCGACGAAGGCGCAGGGCGTCTCCCCCCACCGCTCGTCGGGCTTCGCCACCACCGCGCAGAGCGCGACGGCGGGGTGGCGGTACAGCGCCTCCTCCACCTCGATCGAGGAGATGTTCTCGCCGCCCGAGATGATGACGTCCTTGGAGCGGTCCTTGATCTGCACGTAGCCGTCGGGATGCTTCACCGCGATGTCGCCCGACCAGAACCAGCCGCCCTTCAGCGCCTTCTCGGTGGCCGAGGGGTTCTTGAAGTATCCCTTCATCACGACGTTGCCGGAGAACGTGATCTCGCCCATGGTCTCGCCGTCGGCCGGCACCGGCTCCATCGTCTCCGGGTCGCGCACGTCCAGCCGCTCCAGCGCGGCGTAACGCACGCCCTGGCGCGCCTTCAGCCGCGCCTGCTCGGCCGGCGTCATCGCGTCCCACTCCGGCTTCCACTCGTTGATGACCGCGGGCCCGTAGACCTCGGTCAGCCCGTAGAGATGCGTGACCGAGAAGCCCGCCTCGACCATCGCCGCCAGCACCGACTCGGGCGGCGGCGCGGCGGCGGTCATGAACTCGACCCGATGCGGCAGCGCCCGCTTCTCGGTCTCCGGCGCGTTGAGCAGCGTCGACATCACGATCGGCGCGCCGCACATGTGCGTCACCCCGTGCTCGGCGATGGCCTCGAAGATCGGCCCGGCGCGCACCGCCCGCAGACAGACATGCGTGCCGCCCCGCGCGCTCAGCGTCCAGGGAAAGCACCAACCGTTGCAGTGGAACATCGGCAGCGTCCAGAGATAGACGGGGAACGGCCCCATCCCGGCATGGATCACGTTGCCCGTCGCCAGCAGCATCGCGCCGCGATGGTGATAGACCACGCCCTTCGGATCGCCCGTGGTGCCGGAGGTGTAGTTGAGCGCGATCGCGTCCCACTCGTCCTCGGGCCCCGGCCCCTCGAAGCCCGGATCGCCGGCGGCGAGGAAATCCTCGTAGTCCTCCAGCCCCTCGGCCGCAGCGTGCGTCTCCGGCGCCGTCGGATCGCGCCAGCAGATCACCCGCGGCGCGTTCGTCGCCCGCTTCAGCGCCTCGCGCGCCAGCGGCGCCAGCTCGGCGTCCACCAGCAGCACCTCGGTCTCGGCGTGATCGAGGATGAAGGCCGTGCCCGCCGCGTCGAGCCGCGTGTTGATCGCGTTCAGCACCGCGCCCAGCATCGGCGCCCCGTAATGCGCCTCCAGCATCGGCGGCGTGTTCAGGAGCAGCGTCGAGACCACGTCGTGCCGCCCCACCCCGGCCCCCGCCAGCGCCGAGGCCAGACGCCGCGAACGTTCCGCGAACTCCGCGTAGCTCGTCCGCCCCTCGCCATGCACGATCGCCGTGCGCTCGGGATGCACCGCGGCGGCGCGCTCGAGCAAGGTCAGCGGCGTCAGCGGGCGGTGGTTGGCCGGCGTGCGGTCCAGTCCCTGCAGGAACGGCGAGGTCATGGCGGGGGCTCCGAAGGCTGCGGATGGCGCGCCTTCGAACCTCGCGAAGCCGCGGCGCATGTCAACCGCCGCCGAGGGCCGCGCGGGCGGTTCCCCTCGCCGCCCGCGCGGCCTAGGCTCGCGCCGGAACCGAAGGGGGGAGCCCGCAATGCCCGGATCGCTCGAAGGCCGCACCGCCGTCGTCACCGGCGCAGGCGGCGGCGTGGGCCGCGCCGTCGCCGTGCGCTTCGCCGAGGCCGGGGCCCGCGTCGTGATCTCCGACCGCGACGAGTCGGCCCTGCGCCGGACCGAGGAGCGCCTCGCCGAACGCGGCGCCGCCGTCGCCGCCTTCGCCTGCGACCTCTCCACCCCGCTCGGCGCGCAGAACCTGCTCGCAGCCTCGCTCGACGCGTTCGAACGCGTGGACGTCCTCGTCAACGCCGCGCGCGAGGTGGTCTGGGGCGACGCGCTCGAGAGCGATCCCGCCGACCTCGTCGGCCTCTTCGAGCGCAACGTGCGCACAAGCTTCCAGCTCAGCCAGCTCGTCGCCCGCCGCATGATCGCCCAGGCCGAGGGGGCGGAGGGTCCGGCCGGCGCCGTGGTCAACCTCACCTCCATCGCCGCCCAGCGCACCCTGCCGGAACTGCTGCACTACTCCGTCGCCTGCGCCGCGGTGGACCAGCTCACCCGCTCGCTCGCCGTCGCGCTGGCGCCGCACGGCATCCGCGTCAACGCCGTCGCCGTCGGCTCGGTGATGAGCGGCAACCTGCGCGAGGCGCTGCGCGAGCGGGCGGAACTGCGCGCCGAACTGCAGCGGGTGACGCCGCTCGGCCGCATCGCCGACATGGACGAGGTGGCCGAGGCCGCGCTGTTCCTCGCCTCCCCCGCCGCCAGCTTCGTCACCGGCCAGGTCGTCGCCGTCGACGGCGGGCGCACCCTGCTCGACCCGCTCGGCGTTCCGACCGACTGATCCCGGCGCGGAGGTCCGCACGCCGCGCCGCCGCGCCCCGGCGCGGGCGGCGGCGGGGCGGGCGGGTGGGCGCCGCCGCCCGGACCGGGGCGCGGCGGCGCTCAGCCCTTCATCGCCGCGGCGAACCGTTCGAACAGGTAG
>JAWLFJ010000152.1:0-7837 GCA_041685625.1 Paracoccaceae bacterium
CGCGCCGGCGGCGCGGGGGCGCTGGGCCTGGCGCGCGCAGCGCCCAGAGCGACTGCACCGCCACCAGCCGCCCGAGCAGGCCGCCGGCGAGCGCCTCGCGCGCCGCGCCGACCACCGCGAGGTGGCGGCGGTGATGGCCGACGAGAAGCGGGACGCCCGCCGCCTCGGCCGCCGCGGCGGCGCGGCGCGCGTCGCGCAGCGAGACGCCGAGGGGACGGATCAGCATGGTCGGCCAGCCCTGCGCCGCGCAGGCTTCGACGTCCGCGCCCTGACGGGGGAAAGGGCCGGCGACGACGGCGCCGTCGGGCGGGCCGGGCAGGTCGTCGAGATCGGCGGCGACGGGGAGGCCGGCGTCGGCCGCGCGCAGGCGCGCCTCCTCGGCCGGCTCCACCATCGCGAGCAGGCGGACCTCCGGCGCCGCCTCGATGCGCCGCGCCTCGGCGAGCGCGGCGCGCCCCGCCCCCAGGACGACGAGCGGGATCGGCGCCGTCACATCACGGCCCCGATCTGCCAGGGCACGAACTCGTGGTCGCCGAGCCCCTGCGCCTCGGACTTGGTGGGCTCGCCCGAGGCGGCGCGCAGCAGCAGGCGGTGGATCTCCTCGCCGACCTCCTCCACCGTCTTCTCGCCGGTGAGGATCGCGCCGGCGTCGACGTCCATGTCCTCGGGCATGCGGCGGGCGAGCTCGGCGTTGGTGGCGATCTTGATCGTCGGGGCGGGCTTGGAGCCGAAGGCGGAGCCGCGGCCGGTGGTGAAGGCGACCATGTTGCAGCCGGAGGCGATCTGGCCGGTGACGGAGGCGGGATCGTAGCCGGGGCTGTCCATGAACAGGAAGCCCGCGGCGTCGCCGATCGGCTCGGCGTATTTCAGGACGCCGTTGAGCGGCGTCGTGCCGCCCTTGGCCGCGGCGCCGAGCGACTTCTCGAGGATGGTGGTGAGGCCGCCGCGCTTGTTGCCGGGGGAGGGGTTGTTGTTCATCGAGCCCTTGTTGCGGGCGACGTAGTCCTCCCACCAGCGGATGCGATCGACCAGCTTCTCGCCGATGCCGCGGGTCGCGGCGCGGCGGGTCAGCAGATGCTCGGCCCCGTAGATCTCCGGCGTCTCGGCCAGGAGCCCGACGCCGCCTTCCGCGGCGAGCCGGTCGCAGCAATGGCCGAGCGCGGGGTTGGCGGTGATGCCGGACCAGGCGTCGGAGCCGCCGCATTGCAGCGCGAGGGCGAGGTGGGAGGCGGGCACGGGTTCGCGCGCGGTCTCGTTCGCGATGGGGAGCATCTCCCGCACCTTGGCGATGCCGGTCTCGACCGTGCGGCGGAGCCCGGCGACGTCCTGGATGTTCATGGTCTGGAAGCGCGGGCCGCGCTCGATGCCGTAGGCCTCGAGCAGCCAGTCGATCTGGTTCATCTCGCAGCCGAGGCCGACCATGAGGACGGCGGCGTGGTTGGGGTGCTTGGCGTAGCCCCACATCACGCGCTGCAGCGCCTCGAAGCCGTCGCCGTCCCCGGCCATGCCGCAGCCGGTGCCGTGCACGAAGGCGGTGACGCCGTCGACGTTGGGGTAGGGCGCGAGGTCCGCGGGGCCGAAGGCGTCGGCGATCATGCGCGCGGCGGTGGCCGAGCAGTTGACGGAGGTGACGACGGCGACGTGGTTGCGCGTGCCGGCGCGGCCCTGCGCGCGGCGGTAGCCGAGGAAGGTCGCGGGCGTCTCGACCGGCCTCGGGGGGCGCAGGTCCGTCGCGAATTCGTAGGCGTGATCGGTGGCGCGGAACTCGAGCGCGTCCTCGTGCACGTGCTCTCCGGGCGCCACGTCGCGTGCGGCGTAGCCGATGATCTGGCCGTATTTGCGGACCGGCTCGCCCTTCGCCAGCTTGCGGAGGGCGACCTTGTGGCCGCGGGGGATCAGCGCGGCGGTGGTCGCGCCGTGGACCGCCACGCCGACCTCGAGCGGGCGGAGGGCGGTGGCGACGTCGTCCTCGGGCGCGAGGCGGATGGCGTCGGGGGAGGTCATGCGGGGATCTCCGAGGGGAGCGGACGCCCGGCGAAATGGGCGTCGAGATTGTCGAGGGTGAGCTGCGCCATGGCGCGGCGCGTCTCGACCGTCGCGCTGCCCATGTGGGGTGAGAGCGTGACCTTTGGACTGTGGCGCAGCGCCTCCGGGATGCGGGGTTCGTCCTCGAACACGTCGAGGGCGGCGCCGCCGAGGGCGCCGGTGGCCAGCAGTTCGATCAGCGCGGCCTCGTCGTGCAGGGTGCCGCGGCCGACGTTGACGAACACGCCCTCGGGGCCGAGCGCCTCCAGCACCTCGCGCGAGACGATGCCGCGGGTCTCGGGCGTCGCGGGCATGATCGCCACCAGCCAGTCGCAATGGCGGGCGAGGGCGACCGGGTCGGGCTGGAAGGCGTAGGGAACCCCCTCGCGCGGGGCGCGGGCGTGATAGGCGACCTCGGCCTTCATCGCGACGAGGCGGGAGGCGATCTCCTGCCCGATGCGCCCGATGCCGAGCAGGCCGACGCGGGCGCCCGCGATCTGCGCGGTGAGGGGGGGCATGCCGTCCGCCGCCCAGCGCCCGGCGCGGGCGTAGGCGTCGTATTGCGGGATGCGCCGGGCGTGGGCCAGCATCAGGGCGAGGGTCAGCTCGGCCACGGCGTCGTTCAGCACGTCGGGCGTGTAGCTCGCCCTGACGCCGCGGGCGCGGCACCAGGCGACGTCGAGCCCGTCGTAGCCGACGCCGGAGGAGGCTACGAACTCGAGCGCGGGCAGGCGCTGCAGCAGGTCGGTCGGGGCGCCGCGCATGCCGTCGGTGACGACGGCGCGGATGCCGGCGAGCGTCTCCTCCGGCGCGGGATGCTGGTGCACCTCGTAGCGGGCCTCGAGGTCGGCCTGGACGGAGGGGACGAGCGGGGCGAGCTGCAGGACCGGGATCATTTGCGGATGTCGTCCTCGAGGAAGTACCGGACGTTGTCCTCGAAGGAGGCGTCCGCGACGAAGCCGAGGCGGGGCGCCTTCGTCGGGGCGAGGTCGCCGCGCCAGCCGGTGACGATGCGCTCGATCTCGGGATCGCGGTTCCAGGTGATGCGGCCCTCGGCCGCCGGCCCGGCGACGCGGGTCATGGCGGCGATCATCTCGCCGATGGTGTCGGTGCGGCCCGGCAGCGCGAAGGCGCGGAAGCGGCCGAGCGCGGCGGCGTCGACCTCGGCCGCGTGGACGATGTTGCGGATCACGGTGCGGGGCGAGGAGTGCCAGACCGGGTAGTCCGGGCCGACCGGGCAGTTCGCGGTCTCGCCCTGCAGCGGTTCGCGGAAGATCGAGGACATGAAGGACGAGGCGGCGGCGTTCGGCTTGCCGGGGCGGATGCTGATGGTGGGCAGGCGCAGCCCGACGCCGTCGAGGAAGCCCTTGCGCGAGTAGTCCGAGAGCAGGAGCTCCCCCGCCGCCTTCTGCGCGCCGTAGGAGGTCTGCGGCTCCAGCGCCGTCCAGTCGACGATCGGGGAGGGGACGTCGCCGCCGTAGACCGCCACGGAGGAGGTGAACACGACGCGGGGCGTGCGGCCGCCGTGGCGGGCGGCCTCCAGCACGTTGACGGTGCCGTCGAGGTTGACGCGCATGCCGAGGTCGAACTCCGCCTCGGCCTGGCCGGAGACGACGGCGGCGAGGTGGAAGACCACGTCCTCTTCCGCGAGGGCGGTGGCGGTCGCGGCGCGGTCGGTCACGTCGAGGGCCAGGGGCTCGACGCCCGCCGGCAGATCCTCCGGCGCGGCGAGGTCGGCGGCGGTGATGCGCGAGAGAGGCTCGCCGGCGAGGCTCCCCTTCTCGGCGAGGGCGTGCGCGAGCTTGCGGCCGAGGAAGCCGCCGCCGCCGAGGATGATGGCGCGGGTCATCGGGTGGCTCCTGAAGTCCGGGCGCGGATCGGCGCGCAGGCATGCGCGGCGTTGCGGGTGTGCGGGATCGCGATCACATCACGTCTCCTTGATGCGTGTGCGCTCCCGGTCAATGGTTGTGCCTCGGCAGGCGCCGCGAGGTCTGGCGGATCTGCGTCGCGAATTCGAGGCAGCCGCCGGTGGAGAGCGGGCCGACATGGTCGCGGTAGATCTTCTGCCAGGGGGTGTGGTTCTCGAGCTCGGGCGAGGTCCAGGCGGCGCGGCGCTCGGCCAGCTCCTCGTCGGAGATCACCATGTCGAGCCGGCCGGCGGGGATGTCGAGCTTCACGCGGTCGCCCGTCCTGAGCAGCGCGAGGCCGGAGCCGGCGGCCGCCTCGGGCGAGGCGTTGAGGATCGACGGGCTCTCGGAGGTGCCGGACTGGCGCCCGTCGCCGACCGTGGGCAGGTGCGTGACGCCCTTCTCCAGCAGCGCCGTCGGCGGCTGCATGTTCACCACCTCCGCCGCGCCGGGATAGCCGAGCGGCCCGACGTTGCGGATGAAGAGGATGGTCTCCTCGTCGATGCCGAGGGCGGGGTCGTCGATGCGGTCGTGGTAGTCCTCCGGCCCCTCGAACACGACGGCCTTCGCCTCCATGACCCCCTCCTTGCCGGGGCGCGAGAGGAAGCGGGCGCGGAAGTCGGGCGAGATCACCGAGGTCTTCATCAGCGCCGAGTCGAAGAGGTTGCCGGTGAGCACCTTGAAGCCGGCGGCCTCCAGCATCGGCTCGGCCACGGTGCGGATCGCCTCGTGATCGACGGAGCGGCGACCGGCGACGTTCTCGCCCGCCGTCCTGCCGGTGACGGTGAGCGCGTCCTCCACGAGAAGGCCGGCCTCCTGCATCTCGCCCATCACGGCCGCGACGCCGCCGGCGCGGTGGAAGCCCTCGCCGAGGAAGCGCCCGGCGGGCTGCATGTCCACGAGGAGGGGCAGGTCGAGGCCCTCGGTCTCCCATTCCTTGATGTCGAGATCGACGCCGACGTGCCGCGCGATGGCGTTGATGTGGATCGGGGCGTTGGTGGAGCCGCCGATGCAGGTGTTGACGCGGATCGCGTTGCGGAAGGCGGCCCTGGTGAGGATCCGCGAGGGGCGGAGATCCTCGTGCGCCATCTCCACGATGCGCCGGCCGGTGCGGTAGGCGGCCTCCATGCGCTCGCGGTAGGGGGCGGGGATCTGGGCGGAGCCGGGGAGCATCATGCCGAGGGCTTCGGCCAGCGCGTTCATGGTGCTGGCGGTGCCCATCGTGTTGCAGTGGCCGAGGCTGGGCGCGGAGGCGCAGACGAGGTCCATGAACTCGTCGTAGTCGATCCGGCCCTCGGCCAGCTGCCGGCGGCCTTCCCAGACCACCATGCCGGAGCCGGCGAGCTTGCCGCGCCAGTGGCCGTCCAGCATCGGGCCGCCGTTGAGGGCGATGGCGGGGATGTCGACGGTGGCGGCGCCCATCAGGAGGGCGGGCGTGGTCTTGTCGCAGCCCGTCGTCAGGATCACGGCGTCGATCGGGTAGCCGTTGAGCGATTCCACGAGCGAGAGATAGGCGAGGTTGCGGTCGAGCGCGGCGGTCGGGCGCTTGCCGGTCTCCTGGATCGGATGGACGGGAAACTCCATCGGGATGCCGCCGGCGTCGCGGATGCCGGCGCGGACGCGGTCCGCGAGGAAGACGTGGATCTTGTTGCAGGGGCTGAGGTCGGAGCCGGTCTGGGCGATGCCGATGATCGGCTTGCCGGACTGCAGCTCCTCGCGCGTGAAGCCCTGGTTCTGGTAGCGCTCGACGTAGAGCGCGGTCATGCCGGGATCGTCGGGGTCGTCGAACCAGGCGCGGCTGCGGAACTTGAACTTGCTCGGATCCTGACCGTTCGCGCTCATGACGTCGCCTCCCCTTGTTCGGATTTGGCGGGAGTTAATCAGGGGGGCGGGCCGCGCGCAATCGCGCGTGCGCGCCGAGTTCCGGGATCTTGCGCCGCGCGGCCCCGGCCCCGGCCCGGGCGCCGGCGGGTGGAAACGGGGCTGCGCCGCGCGCCGGAACCGGGCAAGACGGAGGAGGACGGACGCGAGGGAGGCGGCGATGCGGACCGAGGTGGCGATCATCGGGGGCGGCCCGTCCGGGCTGCTGCTGAGCCGGCTGCTGCAGCTTGCGGGGATCGAGAGCGTGGTGCTGGAGCGCCGTCCGCGGGCGCATGTGCTGTCGCGGATCCGGGCCGGGGTCCTCGAGTGGGGCACGGTGGAGACGCTGCGCCGGGCCGGCGTCGGCGCGCGGATGGACGCCGAGGGCGAGGTGCATCACGGCACGGTGCTGAGCTCCGGCGAGCGCCGCGTGCGGATCGACTTCGACGATCTCGTGGACGGGCGCGTGATGGTCTACGGCCAGACCGAGGTGACGCGCGACCTCTACGCGTCGCATGACGCGGCCGGCGGCGCGGTGGTCGACGAGGCCGAGGTGACCGGCGTCGAAGGGCTGGAGCGGGACGGGCCGGTGACGCTGGCCTACCGGCGCGGCGGCGAGCGGCGCGCGCTGAAGGCGGACTGGGTGGCGGGCTGCGACGGCTTCCGCGGCGTTTCCCGCGGGCTGATCCCGGCGCGGGCCTTGCGGGAGTTCGAGCGGGTCTGGCCCTTCGGCTGGCTCGGCGTGCTGACCGAGGCGCCGCCGGCCTCGCCCGAGGTGCTCTACGCCCATCACGCGAGGGGCTTCGCGCTCTGCTCGATGCGCAACCCGCGGCTCTCGCGCTACTATCTGCAGGTGGCGGCGGACGAGGATCCGTCGGCCTGGAGCGCGCAGGCCTTCTTCGACGAGCTGCGCCGGCGGGTGCCGGAGGCCGTCGCGGACCGGCTGGAGGTCGGGCCGGTGGTGGAGACTTCGGTGGCGCCGCTGAGGAGCTACGTCGCCGAGCCGATGCGCCACGGGCGGCTTTTCCTGGTGGGCGACGCCGCGCACATCGTGCCGCCGACGGGCGCGAAGGGACTGAACCTCGCGGTCTCGGACGTGCATTACCTCGCCGACGCGCTGATCCGGCGGAAGGCGGGCGACGCGGAGGGGGTGGACGGTTATTCGGCCCGCGCCCTGGCGCGGGTCTGGAAGGCGGAGCGCTTCAGCTGGTGGATGACGGCGACGCTGCACCGGTTTCCGGAGGCCGGGGAGTTCGGGCTGAGGATGCAGGAGGCCGAACTCGACTACCTCGCCGCGAGCCGGGCCGCGCGGACGGCGCTGGCCGAGAACTACGTCGGACTGCCGTTCTGAGGCTCAGACCGCGATCACGCCGAGGCCGAGCAGACCCGACAGGATCAGATAGGCCGCGACGATGTAGTTGAGGATCTGCGGCCAGATCAGGATGCCGATGCCGGCCGCGAGGGCGACGATGGGCTGAAGGCTTTCGATCGTGATCGTCACGGGGCGGAGGCTCCTTCCGGGCCCATGGCGCGGCGTCCCCCTCGGGGGACGCTGCGCGCGGGAGACCACCGCCGGAAGGTCGCGCGCGTGCGGACGGGGCGGCAACGGCGACGCCCCCGCCGGGCGGGGCGGGGGCGTCGGGACAGGGCCGCTCGAAGAGGGGCCGGTCGGGGCTCAGGCGGCCTCTTCGCGGCTGTCCTCGGTCTCGTCGGCGGCGCCGGGCGCCGGGGCGAGGCGGTCGAGATCGACCTCGCGCAGCAGGAAGGCGGGGACGTGGTCGCCCATGCCGACGGTGCGGCCGCCCCGGCCGCCGCCGCGGCGTTCCTCGCGCTCGCCGCCGGCCTTGCGACCGCGGCGCGGCGCGGGCTTCTCGCGGGCCTCAGGCTGGGCCGGGGCCGCCTCGCGCGGGTCGTCGGCGGAGGCGGCCTCCTCGGCCGGGGTCTCGCCGCGGGGATCCTCGCCGAGCGGCGGCGCGGCCTCGGCGGGCTGCGCCTCGTCCTTGCGACGCCGGCCGCCGCGGCTGCGGCGGCGCTTCGGCTCGGCC
>JAWLFJ010000036.1:0-30483 GCA_041685625.1 Paracoccaceae bacterium
ATGCAGGTGTTGCGGCCGGGGCAGGACGTGAAGTTTGCGACCCCGCCGGCCGGATCGGGGGGCGCGGGCGAGTTCCTGAAATCGCAGCTGCGCGCCGTCGCCCTCGGCCTCGGCGTCACCTACGAGCAACTTACGGGCGACCTCTCGGGCGTCAATTACTCCTCCATCCGGGCGGGCCTGATCGACTTCCGGCGCCGCATGGAGGCGGTGCAGGAACAAGTCCTGATTCCGCAGCTGGTCCGCCCCCTGTGGCGGCGCTGGCTGACCCTCGAAGTCCTCTCCGGCCGGCTCGCCGCGCCCGGCTTCGAAGCCGACCCCGAAGGCTGGCTCGCCGCCGAGTTCCTGCGGCCCGGCTGGGCCTGGGTGGACCCTCAGAAGGAGATCACGGCCGACCGGCTCGCCGTCGAAGCGGGCTTCAAGTCGCGCCGCGAAGTCGTCGCCGGCCGAGGCCGCGACCTCGAAGCCCTGGACGCCGAACTGGACGCGGACCCGCGCCCGGCCGCCGGATCGCCCGCCGTGCAGGCGGAGGAGGATTGATGCCCGAAACCGCCGAGCTTCTGATCCGCCGCGCGGACCTCGCCGCCACGACGCTCGACCGCGAGGCCCGGACCGTCGAAGCCGTCGCCTCGACCGGCGCCGACGTGCGGCGGCCCGGCTTCACCGAACGCCTCCCGGTCTCCGGCGCAGACCTATCCCGCATGGAAGGCGCGCCGGTCCTCGACTCGCATCGTCACGGGAGCGTCGGGGACGTCCTCGGCTCCGTCGTGTCGGCGCGGATCGAGGGCGGGAACTTGATCGTCCGCATCCGCTTCGCGCGGCGGGCCGCCGACCTCGGCGTCCTGGACGACATCGAGGATGGACACCTCCGGGGGGTCAGTCTCGGCTACCGAGTCGACGAGTGGAAAGACGAGCGCGGTCCCGGCGGGGCGCTGGTCCGCACCGCGACCAGCTGGACGCCGCTTGAGGTGTCCCTGGTCCCCATCCCCGCCGATCCCGGCGCAGTTCTGAGGAGTGAACCCATGCCCGACCCCATCGCCCCCGCGCCGGAGACGGCGCCCGCCCCGGCTCCGACGCGGGCCGAGATCAACCGAGAGATCCGCAGCATCGCCGCCGTCTCCGCCCTAGGCGCCGAATGGGCCGACGCGCAGATCGACCTCGACGCCACCGTCGACGCCGCCCGCGCCGCCGCCTTCGAGGCGATGCGCGAGCGCGGCGCCCCGGAGATCCGCACGCAGCGCGCGAGCGTCGGTTTCGACAACGACGACCCCGCCGTCCGGGCGACGCGGGCGGGCGAGGCCCTGTTCGGTCGCATGAACCCCGCGCACGAACTGAGCGAGGCGGCGCGGCAGTTCGCGCACATGACCATGCCGGACCTCGCCCGCGAGTGCCTCCGGCGCGGCGGCCACAGCGTCACCGGCCTCTCGCCGTCGTCGCTGGTGACGCGCGCCCTGCACGGCACGTCGGACTTTCCGCTTCTCCTCGGCGACGCCGCAAGCCGGACGCTTCGGGCCGCCTATCAAGCGGCGCCGGCCGGCATCAAGACCGTCGCCCGGCCGACCACCGTCCCCGACTTCCGCGCCAAGTCCGCGGTCCAGCTGGGCGAGGCGCCGACGCTGGAGGCCGTCGCCGAGGGGGGCGAGTTCACGTCCGGCACGATGGCGGAGGCCGCGGAATCCTACATGATCGGCACCGCCGGCAGAATCCTCGCGCTGACTCGGCAGGCCATCATCAACGACGACCTCGGCGCCTACCAGACCGTGACCACTCGCTTCGGGCAGGAGGCGGCGAACTTCGAGGCCAAGCACCTCGTGACGCTCCTGGAGAGCAACC
The DNA here is from genome assembly GCA_041685625.1 of Paracoccaceae bacterium. Taxonomy (GTDB): domain Bacteria; phylum Pseudomonadota; class Alphaproteobacteria; order Rhodobacterales; family Rhodobacteraceae; genus Albimonas. The sequence goes on from JAWLFJ010000036.1 coordinate 1,831, forward strand.
CGAATATGAGCGACGGGACCGCGCTCTTCCACGCGGACCACGGCAACCTCGCAGCCTCCGGCGCCGCGCTCAGCGTCACGAGCCTCGCCGGCCTCCGCCTCGCCATGCGGCGCCAGACCGGCCTTTCGGGCGAACCGATCGCGGCGACGCCGCGTTATCTCCTGGTCCCGCCGGAGCTGGAGGACGCGGCCATGCAGCTGGTCGCGACGATCACGCCGAACACCGTCGATGACGTCAACGTCAACTCCGCTCTCTCCGTCGTGGTGGAACCGCGCCTGACCTCGACCACGGCCTATTACGTCGTCGCGCCGCCGGCTGAGATCGACGGCCTCGAGTTCGCCTACCTCGAGGGCGCCCCCGGCCCGCAGATCGAGACCCGCGCCGGCTTCGAGGTTGACGGCGTGCAGATCAAGGTCCGGCTCGACTTCGGCGCCGGCTTCCTCGACTGGCGCGGCTGGCAGAAGAATTCGGGGGCCTGATCGTGGCCATGACCGAGGCCGAGTTGCAGGCGCTGCGCGACGACCTCGCGCGCGCCCGCCTCTCCGGCACTCTCGAGGTTTCGGTCGCGGGCCGGTCCGTCCGGTATCGGTCCGACGCCGAAATCCGCCGCGCCATCGCCGACGCCGACCGCCAGCTCGGCGAGCTGCGCGGCTCGGCGCCGGTCTCCCAAGTCCGCTTCCGAACGTCGAAAGGACTCTGAGCATGAAGAACTTCATCCAGCCCGGCGCCTCCGTCACCGTCGCCGCGCCCGCCGCCGTCGTCTCCGGCCAGGGCGTGATGATCGGCGCGCTCTTCGGCGTCGCCGCGACCGACGCCGCCTCCGGCGCGCCCGTCGCCATCGCCACCGAAGGCGTCTTCGAGCTTCCCAAGGAGGCCACGACCGACACCTTCGCCATAGGCGACGCCGTGGAATGGGACGCCGGCGCCGCCCGGATCGCGGCGCTCGACGCCGGCACGAAGATCGGCGTCGTGATCGCCGCCGCCGGCGCCACCGCGACCATCGCGCGCGTGCGGCTGACGGGCTGACCGTGACTCGGGCCGCCCTGCCCTGGACGCCGGCCGCGCTGCGGCGCGAGCACGCGGCGGCCTACGTCGGCATGAGCGCGAACACGTTCGCGGCTTTGATCCGTGACGGCCTCATGCCGCCGCCGCGGATCGCTGGCGGGGTGAAGGTGTGGCTGAGGGTCGACCTCGACGCAGCCTTGGCGACCCTCCCGACCGAGGGCGGAGAGACCGGAGGAGGCGAGCAATGCGACGCGGCGTTCGGCCTCTGAGGCTCAAGCACCTGAACGCATCGGGCCGCTTTCCGAGCGGGAACGTCCGGTTCTACTACCGACCGAAGGGCCGGAAGGGCGTTCCCATGCCCGACGCGCGGTCGGACTCGCCCGAGTTCCTCGCGGCCTATGCCGAGGCGGCGGGCGAGACGCCGCGCCGGCCCCTCGTGTCCGGCACCATCGCCGCGGCCATCGTCGCCTACAAGGCGTCCGACCGCTTCCTCGCCCTCGCCGCGACGACGCGGGCGCAGCGCGGGCGCATCCTCGACCACATCGCCGAGAAGCGAGGGCACGCCCCCCTCGGCCCGCTCCGCGAGCGGCACGTCCGCGCCGACCTCGACGGCTTCCTAGGCCACGTCGCGAACAACCGGCTCAAGGCGTGGCGCGGCCTGCTGGCATGGGCGGCGGAAGCGCGCCTGATCGAGCGCGACCCCTCCGAGAGCATCGCCAAGCGCCGGACGCCGAAGACCGCCGGCCACGTCCCGTGGAGCGCCGACGACGTGGCCGCCTTCCGGGACCGCTGGCCCCTCGGCACGGCGCAGCGTCTCGCCTTCGAGCTGATCCATTGGACGGGCGCCCGAGTGTCCGACGCCGTGCGCCTCGGCGAGCGAAACGTTGACGCGGGCGGCTTCCTGACCTTCACCCAGGAGAAGACCGGAGGGCCGGCCTACGTCCCGTTCCGGCGCGGCGTCTCCGACCTCGGCGACGCGCTCGCCGCGGACCTCGACACGCTGCACGTTGCCCTCGGCGCCCGGCCGGCTCGGCACATGGTCTTCATCACCACGGCGAAAGGCGCCGCCCGATCCGTCAAGGCGGTTTCGGGCTGGTTCGCGGCGGCGGCGCGGGCCGCCGGTCTCGAAGACCGCACCGCGCACGGCCTTCGAAAGACTCGCGCCCTCGCGCTGGTCTACGCCGACGCGACGTCGCAGCAAATCGGCGCCTGGACGGGGCACGAAAGCCTCAAGGAGATTGAGAGGTACACGCGCGGCTATGACCGGCGCCGCGTGCTGTCCGGGGGCGGATCGGGAACGAAAAGTTCCAACTCTCCGCACCAAGTTCCAAGATCGGTCGAAAAGTGAAGGGAAGTCAGATGCTTGACCGAGCATTGGCGACCCCGGCAGGACTCGAACCTGCAGCCGTCGGATTAGAAGTCCGATGCTCTATCCAGTTGAGCTACGGGGCCGGCGGAGGGATCTAGCCGCGCGGCCGTCGCGCGGTCAATCTTGCGTGCCAGCCCGCTTCCCTCCGGCGTCGCGCTCGTCTATGCCGCGGCCATGACCGGACCCGACCGCCCCGACGGCCTGACCTACCGCGACGCCGGCGTCGACATCGACGCCGGGAACGCCCTCGTCGACCGCATCCGCCCCCTCGCCGCGGCCACGCGCCGGGCCGGCGTGATGGACGCGCTCGGCGGCTTCGGCGCGCTGTTCGACCTGAAGGCGGCGGGCTTCGCCGACCCGATCCTGGTCGCCGCCACCGACGGCGTCGGCACCAAGCTGCGCCTCGCGCTCGACGCGGGCGATCTCTCCGGCGTCGGGGCCGATCTCGTGGCGATGTGCGTCAACGACCTGATCTGCCAAGGGGCCGAGCCCCTGTTCTTCCTCGACTATTTCGCCACCGGACGGCTCGACCTCGACGCCGCCGAGACGGTGATCGCCGGCGTCGCCCGCGCCTGCGCCGAAGCCGGCTGCGCCCTGATCGGCGGCGAGACGGCCGAGATGCCGGGCCTCTACGCAGAGGGCGACCTCGACCTCGCGGGCTTCGCCGTCGGCGCGATGGAGCGGGGCGGCGCCCTGCCCCGGCCCGCGCGGCCCGGCGACGCGCTGCTGGCGCTGCCTTCCACCGGGGTCCACTCCAACGGCTTCTCTCTGGTGCGCCGTATCGTGGAGCGCACGGGCGCCGACCTCGCGGCGCCCGCGCCCTTCGACGCCTCGCGGAGCCTCGCCGCGGCGCTGCTGACCCCGACCGCGCTCTACCCCGCCCCGGTCCGCGCCGTGCGCGCGGCGGCCGGCGAGGGTCTGCGCGCCCTCGCGCATGTCACCGGCGGCGGCCTGCCGGAGAACCTGCCCCGCGCCCTGCCCGAAGGGCTCGGCGCCGCGCTCGACCCCTGGCCGCTGCCACCCGTCTTCCGCTGGCTGGCAAACGCCGGCGGCGTCGCCGAGGCCGAGATGCTGCGCGTGTTCAACTGCGGCGTCGGTCTCGTCCTCGTCCTCGCGCCGCAGGCCGAGGAGGCCGCCCGCGATGCGCTTCCGGAAGCGTTCCGCCTCGGCGTCGTGACCGAGACGCCCGGCGTCGCCCTCTCCGCCCCTCTCGCATGAGCGTGCGCACTGCGATCCTGATCTCCGGCACGGGTTCCAACATGGCGGCCCTGCTGGACGACATGGCGATGGGCTCGCACCCGGCCGCGCCCGCCGTGGCGATCGCCGACCGCCCCGACGCGCCGGGACTGGAGCGGGCCGAGGCGCGCGGCGTCCCGGCCGTCGTGGTCGATCGCAAGGCGTTTCCGCACCGCGCCGCCTTCGAGGCCGCCCTCGGGGCCGAACTCGCCCGCGCGCGGGCCGAGCTGATCTGCCTCGCCGGCTTCATGCGGATCCTCACGCCGGCCTTCGTGCAGCGCCGAGCCGGGCGGATCCTCAACGTCCACCCGTCGCTGCTGCCGCTGTTCCCGGGCCTCGACACCCACGCCCGCGCGCTCGAGGCCGGGGTCGCCGTCCACGGCTGCACCGTGCACGAGGTCACGGCCGAGCTCGACGCCGGTCCGATCCTCGGCCAGGCCGCGGTGCCGGTGCACGCGGACGACACGGCCGAGATCCTCGCCGCCCGGGTGCAGGCGGCCGAGCATCGCCTCTACCCCGCAGTCCTCCGCCGCGTCGCCGCCGGCGTGCGCGCCCGCCTGCCGCTGATCGAGACGCGCTGACGGCCGTCGAAACGCCGCCCGTCGCGCCACGCCTCCGCCATCGCCTCGAACTGGGCGAAGGCGGCGCTGGTGTCGGCGTCGAGGCCGCTGTCCGGGGTGGGCGCGCGGATGTGCTGCACGAAGGCCTCGGCGGCGGCCCAGTCGCGGATCACGACGCTTCGCATCCAGCGGCGATAGAACGCCTCGTCGAGCACCCCGTCACGGATGCCGATGGCGACCAGTTCGTAATGATTCAGGAAATCGAGCACCCGGCGGCGCTGCGCCTGCAGCTCGGGATTGGTCGGCGCGAACAGCGGCTCGAAGCCTTGCGGGTCCCGCCGCACCGCGCTGAAAGCCGCCGCGGCGCGGCGATAGTAGTCCGAGGATTCGGAGCGTTCGATCAGGTCCAGGGTCGCCCGGCGACGCGCGATGGCCCGGTTCTCGCGGATCGACCGCCAGGCCCAGAACGAGGCCGCGGCGACCGAGACGGCCACGACGAGCGGCATCACCCACCAATACGACTGCGCCGCGGCCGGAAGCCCGGCCGCGGCGCGGATCGTCGTCAAGTCCTCAAGACCCATCGGTCAGTCGCGGTAACCCTCGCGCGCGATCATGGCCATCCTCCGTCTCATGTTCATCTCGGAAGATGGCCGCCGCGCGCCGCGAAATCAAGGGGCGCGGCCTCAGCCGACCATCTCTATCCCGGCGAAGAAGAACGCGATCTCGATCGCCGCGTTCTCGTCCGAGTCGGAGCCATGCACCGAATTCTCGCCGATCGAAAGCGCGAATTCCTTGCGGATCGTGCCGTCGGCCGCCTCCGCAGGGTTGGTGGCGCCCATCACCTCGCGGTTCTTCGCCACCGCGTCCTCGCCTTCCAGCACCTGCACCACCACCGGGCCGGAGGCCATGAAGCTGACCAGCTCGCCGTAGAACGGACGCTCCTTGTGCACGGCGTAGAACTCGCCGGCCTGCGCCTCGGTCATGTGGATGCGCTTCTGCGCGACGATGCGCAGCCCCGCGGCCTCGAACTTGGCGTTGATCGCGCCGGTGAGGTTGCGGGCGGTCGCGTCCGGCTTGATGATGGAAAACGTGCGCGTCACGGCCATGGGTCTCGTCCTCTTGTGGGGGCGCCCCCTCGGCGCCCGTCGGGATGGAAAACGGCCGCACGCGCGGAACGATGCGCCCGGCCGGGAAAGACGCCGGGCCGATAACATGGGGGGAGGGGGCTTGAAAGCGCATTTCGCCATGTCCGCCCGCTGCGACGCGTGGGCGAACGGGCGGCTTCACGCCGCCGCCGCGGCGCTGCCGGAGGCGCATCTCAGGGCCGATCTCGGGGCCTTCTTCGGCTCCGTCCAGGCCACCCTGAACCGCCTGCTCGTAAGCGACGTGATCCGGCTCGCGCGCCCGCGCGGCCGGACGCCGCCGGCCTGGCCGCTCGACCACGTGGCGCACGACGACTTCGCCGAACTCCGGGCCGCGCGCGAGGCGCTGGACGACGAGGTCGTGCGCTTCGTCGGCGCCGTCTGCGAACCGCAACTCGCCGGCCCGAGCCGCTGACGCACGATCCCGATCCCGACCCATTTGGAGCAGCCGATGTCCCAGGCCCTGGCCCATCTCTTCAACCACCGGACCCACCACCGCGTCGAGGCGCACGCGCTCCTGACCCGCCTGACCGGGACCGCGATCTCGCTCGACCTGATCGCCATGCAGCGCGAGGAGGCCGCCCGATGAAGCGCGAGCCCCTCTGGTTCGAGGACTTCGTCCCCGGCACGCGCTGGCGCACCGAAGGCGCGACCGTCACCGAGGCGCAGATCCTCGACTTCGCGCAGCGCTGGGACCCGCAGCCCTTCCACATGGACGTCGAGGCGGCGAAAGGCAGCGTCTACGGCGGCCTCATCGGCTCGGGCTTCCAGACCATGCTGATCGCCTTCCGCCTCTGGATGGCGGAGAAGATCGTCACCCCCTCGGCCGAGGGCTCGCCCGGCATGTCGGAGGTGCGATGGTTCCTGCCGACGCGCCCCGGCGACACCATCCATGTCGAGGTGGAGGCGGTCTCCGCCCGCCCCTCCGCCTCGCGCCCCGCCTACGGCATCGTCGAATGGCGCTACGACGTCTTCAACCACACCGGCGCCCGCACGATGACCTGGACCGCCGCCGTCCTGCACCTGAAACGGCCCGAGAACCGGCCTGACCGGGAGGCGACCCCATGAGCAAGCCCGCCTACGTCGTCGTCCGCGTGGTGGTGAAGGATCCCGCCGCCTACGAGGCCTACAAGGCCGCCGCCCAGGAGAGCATCGCCGCCGCCGGCGGGCGCTACCTCGTCCGCGGCGGCGAGACCAGCCTCCTCGAAGGAGACGCGAAGGACCCGCGCCGCCTCGTGGTGCTGGAGTTCCCGGACCGCGCGACGGCCGAGGCCTGGTACCACGGCGACGCCTACCGCCACGCCCGGAGCCTGCGCGAGGGGATCGCCGAGATGCAGGCCGAACTGGTCGAAGGCGCCTGAGCGAAGGCGCCGCCGAGGACCTCGCGCGGTCGACCCCCGCGCGAGGCCCTTCAGCCCTCGCGCAGGGCGATCGCCGCCATGAGCTCGCCCATCTCGCGGTCGATCCGCGCGAGCGACCGCCGCGCCGCCGCCGCGGCCTCGGCGTCTCCGGAGACCAGGGCGAGATCGGCCAGATGCGCCGTCGCGGCGCCGACCGCATCGGCGAGCAGCACGCCTCGCGCCGCGGGCGCCGTCGCGAAGATCCTCTCCAGCGCCGCATAGAGCGCGGCGCTTTCGGGCGTGTCCGGCGTCTCGGTGGGCCGATCGGCCGTGAACCCTCCCGCCCCGCGCCCGTCGCCGTCGACGCGGACCGTGCCCTTGCCGCTCATCGCCGCCTCCTCCCCTTACGGTTGCATGCGCCGCTTCAAGGAACGACCTTCAGCACGCTAGAGCCTGCGTCCACGACATCAAGACGTGACGCGGCCTTCCGCCCCGCGTGAGGCGCGACGCCCCGCAGCGCCTTCCCCTCGCCCCCGATTCCGCGCTACCTCCGGCCCCGCCATGATCGCGATCCGCAACCTCTCCTTCTCGCTCGCCGGCAATCCGCTGTTCGAGGACGCCTCGGCCGTGATCCAGACCGGCCGGAAGGTCGGTCTCGTCGGGCGCAACGGCACGGGCAAGACCACCCTGTTCCGCCTGATCCGCGGCGAGCTGCCGCCCGACCAGGGCGAGATCGAGATCCCGAAGGGCGCCCGCCTCGGCGGCGTCGCGCAGGAGGCGCCCGCCACGCGCGACTCCCTCCTCGACACCGTCCTCGCCGCGGACGAGGAGCGCGCCGCCCTCCTCGCGGACGACAGCGAGGACCCCGCCCGCATCGCCTTCCGCGAGGAACGCCTCGCCGCGATCGAGGCGCATTCGGCGGAGGCCCGCGCCTCGGCCATCCTGCGCGGCCTCGGCTTCGACGCCGCGGCGCAGCAGCGGCCGTGCGAATCCTTCTCGGGCGGCTGGCGGATGCGCGTCGCGCTCGCCGCCACGCTGTTCTCGCGCCCGGACATCCTGCTCCTCGACGAGCCCACCAACTACCTCGACCTCGAGGGCACGGTCTGGCTCGAGAGCTTCCTCGCCACCGTCCCGGCCACCGCCCTCGTGATCTCCCACGACCGGGAACTGCTGAACCGCGCCGTCACCCGGATCATGCATCTGGAGCGCCGCAAGCTGACGCTCTACGGCGGCGCCTACGACCGCTTCGAGGAGGAGCGCCGCCGCCGCCTCGCCAACGACGCCGCCGCGGCGGAGAAGCAGGCCAAGGCCCGCGCCCACATGCAGAGCTTCGTGGACCGCTTCCGCTACCAGGCGAACAAGGCCAGGCAGGCGCAGTCCCGCATCAAGGCGCTGGAGAAGATGCAGCCGATCGAGGTGCACCGGGAGGGCTCGGTCCGCCCCTTCCGCTTCCCCTCGCCCGAGGCGCTGCCCCCGCCCCTCATGCAGGCCGAGGGCGTGAGCCTCGGCTACGACGGCGAGGCCGTGCTGCGGGACGTGACCTTCCGGCTCGATTCGGACGACCGGGTCGCCCTGCTCGGCGCCAACGGCCAGGGCAAGTCGACGCTCGCCAAGCTGATCTCCGGGCGTCTCGCGCCGCTGTCCGGCGAGTGGAAGGTCTCCCGCGGGCTTCGCGTCGGCTTCTTCGCCCAGCACCAGGTCGATGAGCTGATCCCGGCGGAGACCCCGCTTCAGCACCTCGCCCGCCACCGCCCCGACGCGCCGCAGAAGGCGCTCCGCTCGGAACTGGCGGCCGGCGGCCTCGGCGCCGACGTCGTCGCGACGCCGGTGGACCGGCTTTCCGGCGGACAGAAGGCGCGTCTGCTGATGCTGCTCGCCGCGCGCGAGGCGCCCCACGTCCTCGTGCTGGACGAGCCCACCAACCATCTCGACATCGACAGCCGCGAGGCGCTGGCGCAGGCCCTCGCCGAATACGAGGGCGCCGTGATCCTCGTCAGCCACGACCCGCATCTGGTCACGGCGGTCGCCGACCGCCTCTGGCTGGTCAGGGACGGCGCCGTGCGCGACTACGACGGCGATCTCGAGGACTACCGCCGCCAGCTCCTCGCCGAGCGCGGCGCCGGCGGCCGCGCCGCCGCCGAACGCGCCGCGGAGGCCCAGGCCAAGGCCGCCAAGCCCGCGCCGAAGCGCAGCGCCTCGGACCTGCGCCGCGCCCTCGCGCCGCTCCGCGCCGAAGTCGCGAAATGCGAGGACCGCGTCGCCAAGCTGGAGGCGATGCGCGACGAGGTCGACCGAAGCCTGATGGACCCCGGCTTCTACATGGAGGCGCCGGTCGGCAAGCTCGAGGCGCTGCAGGTGCGGCGCGCCCAGATCGAGACGGCGATGCAGCGGGCCGAGGCGCTGTGGATCGAGGCGCAGGAACGCCTCGACGCCGAGAGCCGGGCGGGCTGACGCCCGGATCCGGGAGGGGGCGTCACCCGCCCGTCAATCCGTGCGCCGCCATGCTGGAGGCGAGGCGCGAGGGGAGGCATCCGATGCGGCATCGGACCGGCATGGCGACGGCGCTCGTCTTCGCCGGCCGCGAGGGTGAACGGCGCCGGCCGGAACAGGATCAGCCCGAGCCCCATCACGACCGCGTCGCGGCGCGCCGCGTCCTCCTGCTCGCGGGTCACGCGGCCCGCCTCCGCCGCGACGCGGTTCAGCTCCCCGCCGATGCGCCCGCAATCCGTCGCGTCGTCTTGCGCGAAGGCACGTCCGAGGCCTGAACCTCATTCCCCCGTCTTGGCTCAGACGGCCGGCGCCAGTCCCGTCGCCGCGATCGAACCGTCCGGGGCCAGGGAACTCATCTTTCGCTCAAGCCGTGAACCACCCTCGGCTCTCATCCCTTAGCCTTCGGCGCCCCGCCGCCCTGCCCCCTTGCCTCCGCCCCGCGGTCATGCCAATCGGCGGCGCATGTCGGATCTCGCCCTCACCGGCCGCGTGGCCCTCGTCACCGGCGCCTCCCGCGGCCTCGGCCGCGCGCTCGCGGAAGCGCTCGGCACTGCGGGGGCGGAGGTCGTGGCGCTCGCCCGGACCACCGGCGCGCTCGAGGAGCTGGACGACGCCATCCGCGCCGCCGGCGGCCCCCGCGCCACGCTCGTCCCGATGGACCTGACCGACGACGACGCGCTCGCCCGGCTGGGCGCCGCGATGCACGGCCGCTGGGGACGGCTGGACCTGCTGGTCCACGCCGCCGTCCACGCGCCGCCGCTCAGCCCGGTCGAGCATGTCGACGGCAAGGATCTCGACAAGGCGATGGCGGTGAACGCCCGCGCCGTGCAGCGGCTGATCATGGTCCTCGATCCGCTGCTGCGCCTCGCCCCGGCCCCTCGCGCGGTGTTCTTCGACGACCCGCACGACACCGGCCGCTGGCATTCGGCCTACGCCGCCTCCAAGGCCGCCGGGCGGGTGTTCGCGGAGACCTGGGCGGCGGAGACCGAGCGCGCGGCGCTCGAAGTGCGGCTCCTGACGCCCCCGCCGATGCCGACCGCGACCCGCGCGCGCTTCCGGCCCGGCGAGGACACGGCCGCGCTCACGCCGCCGGCCGAAGCCGCCCGCGCCCTCCTGCCGGAGATCTCGCCGGAACTCCCGACCCCGATCTGAAGGCGGCGGCGCGACGGCTCTGCGGAGACGAGGGCCGGGGGGCCGCAGGCCACGCCCGGCCGCTCAGCCCTCGTAGTCCGCGTCCGAGACCTTCTCGAGCCAGACCGCCGTGGTCCCGCTCTCGTCCTTCTCCTGCACCGCAACGTGGCACATCATCGTCTCGGGCGCGGCCCCGTGCCAGTGTTCCTCCCCCGGCGGGATCCAGACCACGTCGCCGGCCCGGATCTCCTGCACCGGCCCGCCGCGCGAGGCGAAGCGGCCCACCCCGGAAAGCACGTAGAGCGTCTGCCCGAGGGGATGCGTGTGCCAGGCCGTCCGCGCGCCCGGCGTGAAGGTCACGCGCAGCGACGCCACCCGCGCCGGAGGCTCGGCCGAATGCACCGGGTCCATCCAGACCGTCCCCGTGAAGTGTTCGGGGTTGGGGTTCACCGTCGGGCGCCCCGCCCGTATGATGTCCGCCATGGCTCAGTTCCCCTTCTTCGCCGCCAGCCGGGCGTTGCGTCCGCGTCGCCCGGCCTTCCCTGCATAGGGGTTCTCCCCCTTGCGCCAGAGGAGACGGATCGGCGTCCCCTCCATCCCGAAATCGCGCCGCAAGCCGTTGACGAGGAAGCGCTTGTAGCTCTCCGCAAGGTCCTCGGCCTTCGGTCCGAACACCACGAAGGTCGGCGGGCGCGCCTTCGCCTGCGTCATGTAGCGCAGCCGGATCCGGCGCCCCGAGGGCGCCGGCGGCGGATGCGCCGAGACCATCTCGGCGAGCCACTGGTTAAGCTTCGCCGTCGGCAGCCGCGTCTCCCAGACCTTGCGCGCCTTCAGCACCGCCGCGCGGAGCTTGTCGAGCCCCTCGCCCGTCGTGGCGGAGACCGGGACCACCGGCGCGCCCTTCAGCTGCGGCACCGCCGCCTCGAACTGCTCGCGCAGCGCCTTCAGCCGTCCCTGCCGGTCCTTCGCGAGATCCCACTTGGAGACGGCGACCACCACCGCGCGCCCCTCGCGCTCCGCCAGATCCGCGAGCTTCAGGTCCTGCGCCTCGAACGGATGCTGCACGTCGGCGAGCAGAACCACCACCTCGGCGAACTTCACCGCGCGCAGCGCGTCGGCGACCGAGAGCTTCTCCAGCTTGTCCTGCACCTTCGCCTTGCGGCGCAGCCCGGCGGTGTCGAACATGCGGATCGGCAGACCGTCCCAGTCCATGTGGACCGAGATCGCGTCGCGCGTGATGCCCGCCTCAGGGCCCGTCAGCAGCCGCTCCTCGCCCAGCAGCGCGTTGACCAAGGTGGACTTGCCCGCGTTCGGACGGCCGAGCACCGCCACCTGCACCGGCTTCTCGCCCCGCGGCGTCTCCCGCTCGGCCTCGGCGTCGACCCGCGGCGCGAGCGCGGCGTAGAGCTCGCCCATGCCCTCGCCATGCTCGGCCGAGAGCCCCAGAGGCTCGCCGAAGCCGAGACGCCAGGCGTCGAGCAGGGCCTCCTCGCCGGCCCGCCCCTCGGCCTTGTTGACCGCGAGGATCACGTCCGCCCCGCGCCGGCGCAGCAGCTCGGCGAAGGCGGCGTCCTGCGGCAGCACGCCGGCGCGGCCGTCGATCAGGAACAGGCAGGCGTCGGCCATGCCGATCGCGCGTTCGGAGAGGGCGCGCATCCGACCGGTCAGGCTCTCGGCGTCCGCCTCCTCGAGCCCCGCGGTGTCGATCACCCGGAACTGGAGATCGCCGAGCGCCGCCTCCCCCTCGCGCAGGTCGCGGGTCACGCCGGGGGTGTCGTCGACCAGCGCGAGGCGCTTGCCGACCAGCCGGTTGAACAGCGTGGACTTGCCCACGTTCGGTCGGCCGATGATCGCGAGGACGAAGGCCATGCCGCCCTCCCCTCAGCGGAACGCCAGCAGGCGCCCCCCGTCGGCGAGCAGATAGACCGTCCCGCCCGCGACCACGGGACCGGCGCTCGCGCCCGTCGGCAGATCGGTGACCGAGAGCTCGGCTCCCGTCTCCGGATCATGCGCCAGCAGCCGCCCGTCGGTCGAGGCCGTCAGCAGACGCCCCCCCGCCAGCACCGGACCGGCATAGGTGATCGAGCCCTCGCGGTCCTCGGGATCCTCGTAGGGGTCGAGCGTCACGGCCCAGAGCGTGCGGCCCGTCATCAGGTCGAGCCGCAGCAGCCGCGGCTCCGTCGTCGCGACGAAGAGGCTCCCCTCCGCCGTCCAGACCGGTGAGAGCGAGCCGAACTCCCGCCGCCACAGGCGCCGCCCGCTCGTCCCCTCGAACGCCTCCAGCGCGCCCCCCGCATTGCCCGCGACGATGATCGGCGCGCCCTCGGGCGAACGCCCGATCACCGGGGCCGACGTCACGTCGGGAAACGCCCCCATCCCCTCGGCCGAACTCGGGGAGATCAGCGTCTGCGACCAGACCGTCAGGCCCGGCTCGCTGCGAACGAGCTGCAGCTCGCCGCTGTGATAGGGGACCACGGCGACGCCCCTCGCCAGCGCCGGCGCCGAGCCCCGCAGCGACCCGCTCCGGCCCAGCACGCTCTCGACCGTCCAGCGCGGCTCGCCCGTGGCGAGGTCCGCCGCCAGCGCGCGGTTGGCCCGCGTCACGGCGACGGCGAGGCCCTCGCCTGCGGCGGGGGCCGACCGGAACGGCGCGTTCGCACGCCGACGCCAGCGCACCTCGCCCGTCGCCGGGTCGAGGCCCGCGATCTCGCCGAAGCCGGTCGTCGCCGCCAGCACGCCGTCGGCGAGGGCGACGCCGCCGCCGTGCCCGGCGTCAGCGTCCTCGCCCTCCGGCGTCAGATCCGTGCGCCACAGACGCCGGCCGGAGGCCGCGTCGAAGGCCAGCACCGCGCTCGCGCCGTCGCGCAGGAACACGGCGTCGTCCACCACGATCGGCCCGCCGCCCGCCACGCGTTCGCCCACCGGCTCGCCCGCCTCCACCGACCAGGCGAGGCTCAGGCTCGAGGGCGCCGCGAGATGCCCGCCGGAGCGCTCCGGTCCGCCGCCCACCTGCGTCCAGTCCCCCGCCGGGCGCGCCGGCGGGATCGGCCGGATCTCGGTCGCCGACACGTCGCCCGCCTCGGCCGCCGGGCGCAGCGGCGCGCGCTCGCCCGCCAGCCGGTCCTCGTCGTCGTCCGAGCAGGCCGCCAGCGTCGCCACCAGAACGGAGGCGAGGACCATGCCCCGACTCATCGCGTCGGCGCTCCCGCCGCCGCGTCCGCCTCGGCGGGGTCGACGCCGCTCAGCACCAGGATCCGCGCCGCCCGCTCGCGCAGCGCCTCCGTCGCCAGCGGCTCGGCCAGCACCGCCTCGGCGTCGGCCGCCGCCGCCGAGGCGTCGCCCGCCGCAAGATGCGCCGCCGCCCGCCGCCCGAGCACCAGCGGCCGGAACGGCGCCCCGTCCGCCGCATGGGGCGACAGCGCGTCGACGCGCGCGGACGGCGTCATCCCCGGCTCGCGCAGCATCACCGCCTTCAGCCCGGCGAGGGCGCGATAGACCGGTTCGATCCCCTCGCGCGCCGCCACGGCGTCGTAGATCTCCGCCGCCGCGTCCAGATCGCCCGCCGCGGCCAGCGCCGCGCCCTGCGAGAGGCGCGCCACCAGCGCCGGCCCGCCCTCCTCCGCCTCCGCGACCGCGCCGAAGGCGGCGGCCGGATCGGCGGCCTCCGACGCCTCGATCAGCGCCGAGCCCGCACGCCGAGCCTCCGCCGTCTCGCGCCGGTCAAGCCAGGTCGCGACCGCGGCGGCCACGACGATCGCCACGACCAGGCCGATCACGTAGGGTCCCCAGCGGCGCCAAAGCGCGTACATGCGGTCGCGCCTCAGTTCCTCGCTGACTTCCTGAATGAAGGAGTCGCCGTCGCTCACCCCGTCGCTCCTCTCGTTGCGGCCGTCGCGGCCTGCCGCTGCGTCACCGGCAAATTCGCCGCAGGACGACGATTTTTTTCCCGCCCTCTCGACCGTTGCCGGCCGTTCCGACGTATACGGGGCGTATACTGACGCGTCCGAAGGGGCGCAAGCTTGCCGGACGGCCCGGCGTCGCCCACCTTGGAAAGGGGCGCCGCACAGGGCGCGTATCCCCCGGCGACCCGCGAATTGAAAGACGAGACCTGATGCGCCCGCTTCCCGTCCTGACCGCGCTCCTCGTGATGGTCGGCCTCTATCTCTGGGTCGGCCAGCCCATCGGGGCCGACGAGCCCGACCGCGCCGCGGCGCCGGCCGAGGCGCCGGCGCGCGACCCCGTGAGCGTCGTCACCTACCTGTCCGAGGCGCAGCCCGTCGAAAGCGCCGTGACCCTGCGCGGGCGCACCGAGGCGCATCGCCTCGTCGATCTGCGCGCCGAGACCTCGGGCCTCGTGATCTCCGAGCCCCGGCGCGCCGGCGCCTCGGTCGCCGCCGGCGACGTGCTCTGCCGCCTCGATCCCGGCCCGCGCGAGGCGCAGCTGGCCGAGGCGAAGGCCCGCCTCGCGCAGGCCCGCGCCGACGCTAACGCGGCCGAGACCCTGTCGGAGCGCGGCCTTACGGCCGAAAACACCGCCATCGCTCGGCGCGCCGCGCTCGAGGCGGCCGCCGCCGCCGTCCGCGTCGCCGAGATCGAGATCGACCGCCTCGACATCGCCGCCCCCTTCGCCGGCGGACTCGAGACCGACGCGGCGGAACGCGGCGAGCTGCTGCGCGTCGGCGACGTCTGCGCCCGGGTGATCTCCCTCGATCCCATCAAGATCGTGGGCTTCGTCTCCGAGATCGAGATCGGCCGCCTCTCCGTCGGCCAGACCGCGTTCGCCCGTCTCGTCTCCGGCGGCCGCGCCGAGGGCGAGATCACCTTCATCGCCCGCTCGGCCGACTACGACACCCGCACCTTCCGCGTGGAGATCACCGCCCCCAACCCCGGCGGCGCGCTGCGCGACGGCGTCACGGCCGAGATCACGGTCCCGCTTCAGGGGGCCGAGGCGCATCTCGTGCCCCAGGCCGCGCTCACGCTCAACGACGGCGGCGAACTCGGCGTGCGCACCGTCGTCGACGGCCGCGCCGCGTTCCGCCCCGTCGAGATCCTGCGCGAGGAGCCGCGCGGCCTCTGGCTCACCGGCCTGCCGCCCGAGGCCGAGATCATCTATGTCGGCCAGGAATTCGTCTCCGACGGCCGCGCCGTCGCCGCCAAGCGCGAACCCTGGAGTTCCGCCGAATGACCGGCCTCGTCGACTGGGCCACCGCCCGGGCCCGCATGATCCTCGCCTTCGTCGCGCTCTCGATCGGCGCGGGCGCGCTCGCCTATGTCGGCCTGCCGAAGGAGGGCGAGCCCGACATCGACGTGCCCCGCGTCTTCGTCTCCACGCCCTTCCCCGGCATCTCCGCCGCCGACAGCGAACGCCTGCTGGTCAAGCCGCTGGAGTCCGAACTGACCGAGGTCGACGGCCTCGACAAGATGACGAGCTACGCCTCCGAGGGCTACGCCGGCGTCCTGCTGGAGTTCGAGTTCGGCTGGGACAAGGCCGCCACCCTCGCCCAGGTGCGCGAGGCGGTGGACAAGGCGAGGACCGAGTTCCCGGAGGGGTTCACCGAACCCTCGGTGGACGAGTTCAACTTCTCCGAATTCCCGATCCTCGTGGTCTCGCTCTCCGGCGACGTGCCGGAGCGCACGCTGCTTCGTCTCTCCAAGGACCTGCAGACCGAGGTCGAGAAGCTCCGACAGGTGCTGGAGGCCGGCCTCGCCGGTCACCGCGAGGAGATGGTGGAGGTCGTGCTCGACCCCCTCCGCCTCGAGGCCTACGACATCACCGGGCAGG
Source organism: Paracoccaceae bacterium (assembly GCA_041685625.1). Taxonomy (GTDB): domain Bacteria; phylum Pseudomonadota; class Alphaproteobacteria; order Rhodobacterales; family Rhodobacteraceae; genus Albimonas. The sequence goes on from JAWLFJ010000036.1 coordinate 17,886, forward strand.
AGCTGATCAACGTCGTCGTCAACAACAACCGCCTTGTCGCCGCCGGCGCGGTGGAGAGCGGCTCGGGCCAGTTCTCGGTCAAGCTGCCCTCCAGCTTCGAGAGCACCGCCGACATCCAGGCCCTGCCGATCAAGGTCTCCGGCGACCGGCTGATCCGCATGGGCGACGTCGCCGACATCCGCTACACCTTCGAGGACCGCACGGGCACCGCCCGCTTCAACGGCGAGCCGACGATCGCGCTGCAGGTGGTCAAGGTGAAGGGCGCGCCGGTCATCGACACCGTCGCCGCGGTGAAGGCCGTCGTCGAGGCCGAGCGGGCCGGATGGCCGCCGGCGCTGCAGGAGGCCGTGCGGATCGGCTACTCGATGGACGAGTCGAGCCAGGTCGAAGGCATGGTCAAGCAGCTCGAGGGCTCGGTCCTCACCGCCGTCGCCCTCGTGATGATCGTGGTGCTCGCCGCGCTCGGCTTCCGCTCGGCGCTCCTCGTCGGCTTCGCGGTGCCGGTCAGCTTCCTGCTCTGCTTCGGGCTGCTCGCCGCGTTCGGCATGTCGATCACCAACATCGTCATGTTCGGCCTGATCCTCGCCGTCGGCATGCTGGTCGACGGCGCCATCGTCGTCGTGGAATACGCCGACCAGCGCATCCGCGACGGCCTCGGCCCGATGCGCGCCTACGCGGCGGCCGCCAAGCGCATGTTCTGGCCCATCGTCTCCTCCACCGCGACGACGCTCTGCGCCTTCCTGCCGATGCTGTTCTGGCCCGGCATGCCGGGCGAGTTCATGGGCAACCTGCCCGTCACGCTGATCTTCGTGCTCTCGGCCTCGCTGGTGGTGGCGCTGCTCTACCTGCCGGTGGTCGGCGGCCTCGCCGGGCGCGCCTCGCGGGCGCTCGACCGCGCCTCGGCCGCCCTCGGCGCGCGCCTGCCGCGGCTCGCGCGCGCGCTCCTGCTGCCGCTCGCCGCGGCCGCGGCCGTCGGCCTCGCCTGGGCGGCGGTCTCGGCGCCGGTCCTGCCGGCGCAGGTCTCGCTCGGCCTCGGCGCGGCGTTCGCCGCCGCCGGCGTCTCGGTCGTCGCGGGCAGCTTCCGCGACCGCGCCCCGCCGCCTCCGCCCGAGGCCGGCTACCGCCGCACCGCCTTCGGGCGGGTGATCAAGGCGCTGGTCGGCAACCCGGTGATGCCGTTCGTCGCCATCGGCCTGACGGTCTTCGCGGTGTTCTCGGCGTTCTCCTACTACGGCGCCAAGAACAACGGCGTGGAGTTCTTCGTCGAGACCGAGCCCGAGCGCGCCGTCGCCTATGTCCGCGCCCGCGGCAACCTCTCCCTCGCCGAGCGCGACCGCCTGCTCCGCGCCGTCGAGATGCGCATCCTCGAGGTCGACGGCGTCGAGAGCGTGTTCGCCTTCGCCGGCGACGGCGGCCTGAACCAGCGCGGCGGCGGCGCGCCGAAGGACGCCGTCGGCCGCGTCCAGGTCGAGCTCGCGCCCTGGAACGAGCGTCGCGACGGCGAGGTGATCCTGCAGGACCTCAGGGACGCCATCTCCGACTATCCCGGCGTGGTGGCGGAGATCGCCAAGCAGCAGGACGGCCCGTCGCAGGGCAAGCCGGTGCAGCTGCGCCTCACCGGCGACGACTGGGAGGAACTCCTCGCCTCCGCCGCGAGCGCGCGCGCGAAGTTCGAGAGCCTGGACGGCCTCGTCGAGATCGAGGACACGCGCCCCCTGCCCGGTCTCGACTGGGAACTCGACGTCGACGTCGCCACCGCGGGGCGCTTCGGCGCCGACGTCGGACAGATCGGCCCGATGGTCTCGATGATCACGCGCGGCGTCCTGCTCGACACCATGCGGCCCGAAGGCTCGGACGAGGAGATCGACATTCGCGTGCGCTTCCCCGAGCAGGATCGCGTGATCTCCACCCTCGACGACATGCGCATCCGCACCTCGGTCGGCTCGATTCCCCTCTCGAACTTCGTGGAACGCCGCCCGGTGCCGAAGCTGGACGAGATCGCCCGCGTCGACGGCGTGCGCTTCTTCGACGTGAAGGCCGACGTCGCGCCCGGCGTCAACGCCAACGACCGCGTCGCCGAGCTTCGCGACTGGATCGCGGCGGAGGTCCCCTTTCCCGCCTCCATCGGCGTCGAGTTCACCGGCGATCAGGAGGAGCAGGCGGAATCGCAGGCCTTCCTCGCCAAGGCCTTCGTCGGCGCGCTCGGCCTGATGTTCGTGATCCTGCTGGCGCAGTTCAACTCGGTCTACAACTCGATCCTCGTGCTCTCGGCCGTGGTGATGAGCGTCGCGGGCGTGCTGATGGGCATGCTGGTGATGGGCCAGACCTTCTCGATCATCATGACCGGCACCGGCGTCGTCGCGCTCGCGGGCATCGTGGTGAACAACAACATCGTGCTGATCGACACCTATCAGGAATTCGCCCGGCAGATGCCCCGCATCGAGGCGATCATCCGCACGGCCGAACAGCGCATCCGCCCCGTGCTCCTGACCACGCTGACGACCATGGCCGGCCTCACGCCGATGATGTTCGGCGTCTCCATCGACTTCGCCGGCGGCGGCTACACCGTGGACGCGCCGACGGCGCTCTGGTGGAAGCAGCTCGCGACCGCGGTGGTCTGGGGCCTCGGCACCGCGACGGTGCTGACGTTGGTGGTCACGCCCTCGGCCCTCGCGGCGCGGGTCTGGTTCGCGGCCTTCCTGCATTGGCTCGGCGTGCGCGCGGCGGCCGCGGCGGCCCCCTCCGGCGCGGTCGCCGCGCTGGCGCGCCTGCGGCGGGCCGCCGCCCGGCTTCCCGCCGCGCCGCTGGTCTGGGACGCGGGCGCCGCACGCCGCCCGGCGAAGGGTCCCGACGGCGACCCCGACGACGGCGTCAACTTCTTCGCGGAAAGCGGCGCCTGGTCGAAGGCCGCGGAATAGACCCGCCGGAGGCTGCGCGCCGCTCGGGGAGCCTCCGGACCCCGCTCGCGGCGCGCGTCGGCGCGTGCCGCGCCTCCCGCCCGGCCCGACGGTCCCGAGCATGCCGGGGGGCGGAACGTCGCCTCAGGCCGTCACCCGCCGATCGAAGCTGATCGCCGTCGTCGCGCGCCACGCCCCCCGCCGGCCGTTCGGCGAAGGCCGCGGCTTCGATGGACGACCCGCGCCCCGGCCTCAGGCCGCATCCGCCTCCAGCTGCCGCGCCCAGAGCTGGGCGTAACGCCCGCCCCGCGCCAGCAGCTCCGCATGCCCGCCCTGCTCCGCGATGGCGCCGGCCTCGAGCACCACGATGCGGTCGGCGTCCGCCACGGTCGAGAGCCGATGCGCGATCACCAGCACCGTCCGGTCCCGCGCCAGACCCTTGAGGCTCTCCTGGATCTCCCGCTCCGTGCCGGTGTCGAGCGCGCTCGTCGCCTCGTCGAGGATCAGGATCGGCGGATCCTTCAGGATCGTCCGGGCGATGGCGACGCGCTGCTTCTCCCCGCCCGACAGCTTCAGCCCGCGCTCGCCCACCTGCGTCTCGTAGCCCTGCGGCAGCGATTCGACGAAGTCGTGGATCCGCGCCGCCCTGGCCGCCGCGACGATCTCCTCGCGGCTCGCCTCGGCGCGCCCGTAGGCGATGTTGTAGGCGATGGTGTCGTTGAACAGCACCGTGTCCTGCGGCACGACGCCGATGGCGGCGCGCAGGCTCTCCTGCGTCACGTCGCGCAGATCGGTCCCGTCCACCGTGATGCGCCCCGCGCTCACGTCGTAGAAGCGGAACAGCAGCCGCGTCAGCGTCGACTTGCCCGAGCCCGTCGGTCCCACCACCGCCACCGTCGCGCCGCCGGGGATCTCGAGGTCGATCCCCTTCAGGATCTCCCGCTCCGGGTCGTAGCCGAAGCGCACGCCCTCGAAGGCGACCCGCCCCTCGCTCACGCGCAGCGGCGCGGCGCCCGGCCGGTCGACCACCTCGGCGGGCTTCTCCAGCAGGTCGAACATCTCGCGCATGTCCACCAGCGCCTGCCGTATCTCCCGATAGACCGTGCCGAGGAAGCCGAGCGGCAGGGTGATCTGGATCACGAAGGCGTTGACCATCACGAAGTCGCCCAAGGTCAGCGTCCCGTCGCGCACCCCCATCGCCGCCAGGGCCATCACCCAGACGAGACCCACCGTGATGATCGCCGCCTGCCCGGCGTTCAGCAGCGACAGCGAGGTCGCGGTCTTGACGGCGGCGTCCTCGTACCCCGCCATCGCGCGGTCGTAGCGCTCCGCCTCGCGCCGCTCGGCCCCGAAATACTTCACCGTCTCGAAGTTGAGCAGACTGTCCACGGCCTTCTGGGCGGCGTCCTGATCCTCGCGGTTCATGGTCTCGCGGATCTTCACCCGCCATTCGGTGACCCGGAAGGTGAACCAGACATAGGTCGCGATCACGCCGACGATCACCGCGAAGAAGCGCCAGTCGAGCTGCGTCAGGAAGATCACCGAGACCATAGCCAGCTCGAGGATCAGCGGCACGATCGAGAACACCACGAAGCGCAGCAGGAACTCGACGGCCTTGGTGCCCCGCTCGATCACGCGGCTCAGCCCGCCGGTCCGCCGCGTCAGGTGATAGCGCAGCGACAGCGCGTGGACGTGCCGGAACGCCGTCAGCGCCATCTTCCGCAGCGCCCGCTGCGCCACCCGCGCGAAGACGAGGTCGCGGAACTGCTGGAAGGCCGTGCCCATCAGGCGCGTCATGCCGTAGGCGACCACCAGTCCCACCGGCCCGACCAGCAGCAGCCAGCTCTCCGGCGTCTGGCCCGCCGGCTCGCCGCCGCCGGCGTCCAGCGCGTCCACCGCGGCCTTGTAGAGGAACGGCGTCGCCACCGTCGCGACCTTCGCCAGCGCCAGCAACGCCAGCGCGATCACGACGCGGCGCTTGGCCCAGGGCTCCCCCTCCGGCCACAGCCAGGGCACGACGCGGGCGAGGATCCGCGTCTCGCTGGCGCGGCGCGTGCCGGTCTCGCCGCCCTCGGGGGGGCGTGCGTCGGCCTCGGTCATCGGCGCTCCTTTCCGGCCCCGTCCGCCCGGCCCGGCGCGGGCCGGCGGCGCCAAGGCGCACGGGCCGTCCACGGGCCCGCCTGCGTCGCGTCGGGCGCGCCCGCGGCGCCCCGCTTCGGCCTCGACCTTAGGGCGCGCGCCGCGCGCCGGCCATAGTCCGGCGCAAGATCCGACCGCGCCGCGTCGCCGCCGCCACGGCCGCCGAAGCGCCGCCGGCGCCGAACGCGACGGTCCGGCGACGATCGGGCGGACGAGGGCCTTTTCGCTTGCCCCGTCGCCCTTTCCGGTCGGATATGATGGGTCGGACCGCCCCGGCGCGCGGTGCGACACGGTCCCGAGACGCGCCGGCCCGCAACGGAACGGGAGAGAAGATGACCCGCCTCGCGCCCTTCAGCGTCTGCGTCTACTGCGGCTCCCGCGCCGGGGACGACCCCGCCTTCATGCAACAGGCCACGGCCCTCGGCGCCGGGCTCGCCGAGCGCGGGATGCGCCTGATCTACGGCGCCGGCGACGTCGGCCTGATGGGCGCGGTCGCGGACGCGGCGATGGCCGCCGGCGGGCAGACCCTCGGCGTGATCCCGAGGCACCTGCAGGCGCGCGAGGTCGGCAAGCCCGGCCTCACCACCTACATCGCCACCGAGACGATGCACGAGCGCAAGAAGGTGATGTTCATGAACGCCGACGCCGTGGTCGCGCTGCCCGGCGGTCCGGGCACCCTCGACGAGCTGTTCGAGGCGCTGACCTGGCGCCAGCTCGGCCTGCACGAGACGCCGATCTACTGCGTCAACGTCGGCGGCTACTGGGATCCGATGCTGGCGCTGATGGACCATCTCGCCGAGCGGGGCTTCTGCGAGCAGAGCTTCATCGACTTCCTGACCACGGTGCCGGACGTCCCCGCCCTGCTCGACCGGCTCGACGCGCGCCTCGCGGCCTGAGACGGGCGGCGGAGGGGCGGCGCCCGAAGCGCCGCCCGGCCGCGCGGGATCAGCCGCCGGCCTTCTGAAGGCGCTCGGCGACGTTCTCCCAGTTCGCGAGATTGTCGAGGAAGTTCTGCAGATAGGCCGGCCGCTTGTTGCGGTAGTCGATGTAGTAGGAATGCTCCCACACGTCGCAGCCCAGCAGCGCGTGCTGGCCGAAGCAGAGCGGGTTGACCCCGTTCTCGGTGCTGGTGACCTTCAGCTCGTCGCCGTCCTTCACCAGCCACGCCCAGCCCGAGCCGAACTGCCCGGCGCCGGCGGCGGCGAACTTCTCCTTGAACGCGTCGACCGAGCCGAAGGCGTCCGTGATCCGCTTCTCGAGCTCGGACGGCATCGAGGGCGTGCCGGGCGTCATCATCTCCCAGAACTGCGCGTGGTTCCAATGCTGGGAGGCGTTGTTGAAGATGCCGCTCTGCGCCACGGCGCCGGCCTGGTAGGTGCCCTTGACGATCTCCTCGACCGACTTGCCCTCCCACTCGGTGCCGGCGATCGCCTTGTTGCCGTTGTCGACATAGGCCTTGTGGTGGATGTCGTGGTGGAACTCCAGCGTCTCCTTGGACATGCCCGCATCGGCGAGCGCGTCGTGCGAATACGGCAGCGGCGGCAGTTCGAAAGCCATCTGAGAGTCTCCCTGGTCACGTTCGAGGGCCGGAGCCGTCGGGGCCCGGTCGCCCGTCGGACATAACCCGACGTCCGCCCCCCTCCAACCCCCGGCGGATGCGGGGGCTCACTCCGGCGCGTGCTTCCGGATCACGCCGTCCTGCATGATCATGACGGACGCCGTCCCCGGCCCGGCGACCAACGACAGCGTCTCGAGCGGGTTCCCCTCCACGGGGATCAGGTCGGCGCAGACGCTCGCGGCCATGCGAAGAACCTCCCACGGCTCATTCCAGCGCGCGAGCTTGACGCGATCCTCGCCGGCGCCGCCCCGTCCCTCGCCCCAGAGCGCGTCCGTCCCGAAGGCCGTCTCAGGCCATGCGCCGTGACCCCATCCGTGCCGCGCCTCATGGCTGATTGATCCGGTTCGGCGGTCCCCGCCGCGACGCGCGCGATCGTGCCGCTCTCGACCGGCACGTCGCGCCCCTCGATCAACGCCGGCGAGGTTCCGCCGAAGATCCGCGTCTCGCGGATCGGAACCGTGTCCGCCGCCGCCGCGCCGGCCGCCATCGCCGCCCCCGGCCAGCGCCCCGCCGAGCGCCCGCAGCGCACCCCGCATCCTCCGCCGAAACCCCATCGGCCCGCCCCCGGGGCGCGAGCGTCGCACGCCGCCCCCCTCGGCGCGAGCGCGCCCGACGGACCGGGTCCGGACCGGACCGAGCGGAGCGCCGCGCCGGCGCCGACGAGCGCGCCGCGCCGCGATCGTCGGGCCGCGGCGTCAGACCGCGATCAGCGCCGCGGCGACCCGCCGGTCCTCGGCCAGAAGCACGTTGAAGGTGCGGCAGGCGGGACCCGTGGCCATGATCTCGACGCCGAGGCCGGCGCCCTCGAGCGCGGCGCGCGCCGCCCGCGGGATCGGCGCGATCTCGGCCCCCGTGCCGACCAGCACCACGTCGATCTCTCCGGCCGCCGCGATCAGGGGCGCACAGGCCGCGGCGTCGAGCTCCGCGACGGCGGCGACGTCCCAGCCGTCCATCCGGTGCGGCAGCAGCAGGACCGAGCCGCGATGCACCATGCCGCCGATGCGGAAGCCGCCCGCCCCGTAGCCGTCGATGGGCGGGCGCACATCGAAGCTGATCTCGTTCATCCGCATCGCGTCCTCCGGTTCCGCCGTCCTTTCGCGGGGTCGCTCCCGCGCGCCGCCGCCCCTTCGCGGGGCGGCGCCGCCATGGGCCCGGCGCGGCGCGGCGGGGGTCCTTCGGCCCCGTCGCCGCGCCGCGCGGGCGCCCGCTCACACCTGCGCGCCCCCGAACTGCACGCCGGCGCCGCCGCCCGGGCCGTCCCCGCTCTCGGACCACTCGCGCGTTACGCCGAGGCGCAGCAGCACCGCCGCCGCGACGAAGACCGAGGAATAGGTGCCGACCACCACGCCCCAGATCATCGCGAAGGTGAAGCCGCGGATCACCTCGCCGCCGAGCACGTAGAGCGCGGTCAGCGCGATCAGCGTGGTGGCGGAGGTCATCAGGGTCCGGCCCAGCGTCTCGTTGATCGAGAGGTTCAGCACCTCGTCCAGCGGCTTCTGCTTGTATTTCCGCAGGTTCTCGCGCACCCGGTCGAAGACCACCACGGTGTCGTTCAGCGAGTAGCCGATGATCGTCAGCAGCGCCGCGATGATGCTCAGGTTGAACTCCAGCCGCACCAGGCTGAACACCCCGATCGTCAGCACCACGTCATGCACCAGCGCCGCCACCGCGCCGAGGCTGAACTGCCACTCGAAACGCAGCCAGATGTAGACGAGGATCGCCCCCACCGCCGCGGCGAGCGCCAGCGCCCCCGCCCAGATCAGCTCGCCCGAGACCTTGGGCCCGACCACCTCGACGCGCCGGATCTCGACGCCGGGGATCTCCGACTCCAGCGCCCGCTCGACCTCCGCCGCCGCCGCCATCTGCGCGTCGCCGTCGCCGGGCTGCGCCTCGACGCGGATCAGCACGTCCGTCTCGCGCCCGAAATCCTGCACCGCCACGTCGCCGAGACCGAGGGGCGAGACCGCCCCCCGCACCTGCCCGACATCCGCCGCGCCTGGGGTGCGCGCCTCGATCATGATGCCGCCGCGGAAGTCGATGCCGAAGTTGAGCCCCAGCACGACGACCAGCAGCAGCGAGGCGGCGGCCGCCGCCAGCGAGCCGCGGATCGCCCATCGCCGCCCCGCCATGAACGGGATGGAGGTGTCCTCCGGCGCCAGTCTCAGCCGTCTCATCGCCATCTCACACCACCAGCGTCTTGGGCCGCGCCCGGGCGAACCATTGCGCCACGAAGAAGCGCGTCACCATCGTCGCCGAGAACACCGAGGTCAGGATCCCCAGCCCCAGCGTCACCGCGAAGCCCCGCACCGGACCCGAGCCCATCGAGAACAGGATCGTCGCCGCCAGGAACGTCGTCACGTTGGCGTCGACGATGGCGCTGAAGGCCCGCTCGTAGCCGGTCTCGATCGCCCGCGCCGCGCCCTTCGCGCGCTTCGCCTCCTCGCGTATCCGCTCGAAGATCAGCACGTTGGCGTCCACCGCCATGCCGATGGTCAGCACGATCCCCGCGATGCCCGGCAGCGTCAGCGTCGCGCCGATCACGCTCAGCAGCGCCATCAGCATGCAGACGTTCAGGATCAGCGCGAAATTGGCGAACAGCCCGAAAAGGCCGTAGCTCGCGAACATGAAAACCAGCACCGCGAGGAACGCGACCGCGATCGCCGTCTCCCCCGCCGCGATCGAATCCGCGCCGAGGTCCGGGCCCACCGTGCGCTGCTCCAGCACGGTGATCTCCGCCGGCAGCGCGCCGGCGCGCAGGAGGATCGCCAGCTCCTGCGCGCTCTCGACCGTGAACGAGCCCGAGATCTGCCCCGAGCCCCCGGTGATCGCCTCGCGGATCGTCGGCGCGGTGATCACCTCCTCGTCCAGCACCACCGCGAAGGGCCGACCGACGTTGCGCGAGGTCACGTCGCCGAAGCGCCGCGCGCCGGCGGCGTCGAAGCGGAAGTTCACCACCGGCTCGCCGGTCTGCGGATCGAAGCCCGGCTGCGCGTCGGTCAGCCGGTCGCCCGTCACCAGCGCGCGCCGCTCCAGCACGTAGAAGCGCCCGGGCTCCTCGGCGCTCGGCACCAGGATCTCGTTCGGGCCGGTCCGCGTGTCGGCGTCGCCCGTCGCGCTCTCGACCAGATGGAAGGTCAGCTTGGCCGTGCGCCCGATCAGCGACAGCACCTCCTCGGCGCTGCCCACGCCCGGCACCTGCACGAGGATGCGGTCCTCGCCCTGGCGCTGGATCGTCGGCTCGCGGGTGCCGGTCTCGTCGATGCGCCGGCGGATGATCTCGAGGCTCTGCGCCATGGTGCGCTCGTCGATCGCCTCGCGCGCCGCCTCGGTCAGCCGCACCGCGATGTCGCGCCCCTCGACGCTCACCTCGAGGTCCGGCCCCCCCGGGCCGAGCAGCCCGCCCGCGACCGGCTGCGCCAGCTCGCGCAGCGCCTCGGCCGCGATCTCGGCGCCCGCCGGATCCTCGAGCCGGATCGTCAGCGTCGCGGGATCGTTCCGCTCCAGCCGCCGGAACGGCCCCACCTGATCGCGGAGATCCCTCAGCGCCTGCCGCGCCTCGGGCCACAGCGCCTCCAGCCGCTCGGCGTGGACGTCCTCCACCGCGACCTCGACCAGCAGATGCGCGCCCCCCTGCAGGTCGAGCCCCAGCGCGATCACGTCCGAGGGCAGCCAGTCCGGCCAGGCCGAGGCCGCGGCCTCGAGCCCCGGGTCCTCCGCCCCCGCCGCCAACGCCTCTCGCGCCGTCTCGGCGCGCTGCACGGTGGAATGAAACAGGTTCGGGGCCGAGAACACGACCGCCGCGAGGCAGGCGAGGATCACCAGCGCCGATTTCCAGGTCTGGAACTGCAGCATCTCGGAACAGGGCCTCCCGCCCGGCGCCGGCCCCGGGCCGGCGCGCCCGGCTCAGGCGTCGTTCGCGGGTTCGGTCTTGGAGATCACGTTGGCGATGGTGCCCTTGACGACGCGCACCTTGACGCCGTCGGCGATCTCCACCTCCGCCTCGTCGTCCTTGACCTTGGTCACCTTGCCATAGAGGCCGCCCTGCGTGATCACCTCGTCGCCGCGGCGCAGCGCCTCGAGCATCTGCTTGTGCTCCTTGGCGCGCCTCTGCTGCGGGCGGATCAGGAAGAAGTAGAAGATCACGAAGATCAGGATCAGCGGGACGAAGGAGCCGAAGCCCCCCAGCGGATCGCCGCCCGCCGCCTGCGCGTAGGCCGGAGTGATGAACATGGAGCCTCCAAATGGGCCGGATCGGGCGGGGGCGCCGGCCTCCCGCGGGTCGCGCTCATCTATAGTGGCCGCCCCATGCGGCGCAACCCGGCGGCCTCCCTCCTTCGGCCCGCTGTCGCCGCACGCCGCGCCGCGTCATGCTCCCGCCATGAACGACGCCCCGCGAGATCGAGACGCCCGCGGCGCCGACACCGGCGGGGCCCCGCCGCGCCGGCCCATCACCGTCGCCGGCCTCTATACCGCCGCCGCCTGGGCCGGCCTGCCCTTCGTCATCGTCGGCGGCGCGGTCGCCCTCTGGCTCGCGCTGTTCCTCCTCGCCGCCGCCGGCGAGGCGCTTCTGGCGTTCGAGCCCGACCCCGCGCTCGCCTCCGACGATCTTCGCAACATCGCCTTCCTCCTCGCCGCCGTCCTCGGCGCCCCCTTCGTGATCTGGCGTGCGGTCATCGCGCAGATGCAGGCGAAGGCCGCCGCCGAGCAGACCCGCATCGCCAACGAGACCAACATCACCGGCCGCCTCAACGAGGCGATCCGCATGCTGGGCGAGACCCGCACCGTGAAGGTCCGCCGCCGCCTGACCGCCTGGCGCCTCAAGGACATGCCGGACGCGCCCCTCCGCCACGCCTACGAATACGAGGGCCGCCCGCCCCCGCTCCCCGACTGGTACGAGCGAATCCATGAAGGACAGGTTGAGCGTATCGCCGCCGGCGGGGGCGACGCCCCGCCCTTCGAGGACGCCGAGGAATCCCGCCCCAACCTCGAGGTCCGCCTCGGCGCCCTCTACGCCCTCGAACGCATCGCCGAGGACAGCGAGCGCGACCACGTCCCCGTCATGGAGACCCTCTGCGCCTACATCCGCGAGAATTCCCCCGCGTCCGCAGCCATCGACCTCGGCCTGCCCGAGATCGAGACGCTTCCCGACGACGCCACCGAGGCGGACCAAGCCACGCGCCGGGAGGCGCTCGCCGAACGCCTCGAAGCGAGTTGGCCTCTGGCGCGCCGCCGCGCCGAGGCGCTCCCGCCGCTCCGCGCCGACCTGCAGACCGCCCTCACCATCATCGGCCGCCGAGGCCCCAGCCGCCGCGCCGAAGAATGCTCCTACGGCTACCGCCTCGACCTCCGCAGCACATCCTTCCAGCGGGCCGACCTCTCCGAGTTGCATCTGGATCGCGCCTTGATGATCGGGGCGAGGATGGAGGGAGCGAGCCTCCGCGGATCGCGGATGGAGACAACGAACCTTCGCGGAGCGAGGGCGGAAGGGGCTGATTTCTCCAAGGCGCTCTTGAAACACGCCGACTTCCTCTCGGCACACTTGGAAGTGACACTCTTCCGACAGGCATCGATGGAAGGTGCCGATTTCGCCCGGGCGCGGATGCAAGGGGCCAAGCTGTTTCGAGCGACGATCGACAGAATCTCTTTTTTCCAAACCGGTCTGGAGCATTCAGAGCTTTACGGCGCGTCGTTAAACAAGACGTTGTTCTGGGGCGCGAGATTGGATGGCGCCTCGCTGGAGGGGGCCGAATTTCACCGCACGAATTTGGAAGACGCGACCCTGCTCGGATCGCGAATGGAAGGGGCGCTCTTGTGGCACTCCAACATGGAAGCGGCCGACTTCACGGGTGGTCGTGTCCCCGGAGGTGGTGTAGCTCGGGGCGGTCATCGAGGTCCTCGGTAGGGTCGGATTGCTGAGCCAACCTGGACCGAGGAAAGAGCCCGA
>JAWLFJ010000037.1:0-12242 GCA_041685625.1 Paracoccaceae bacterium
GGTCTCGTTGTACTGTACGCAGTACTCGTACTGTTCGTAGCTCCTGGTCAGCCGGAACTCGTAGTCGCCGAAGCCGTTGTCGCCGAACACCTGCTCCACGATCTCCTGCGCGCTGCGTTCCAGGAAGATCCGGCAGCCCTGCTGCAGACCCAGCATCCAGAGCCAGGGCGCCGCGCGCAGGCGCAGGCCATGGCGCCGGTCGCGCGCGCCGAGGATCTCGGCCTCGGTCACGAAGGCGTTGAAGTGCCGGGGCTCGCCGTCGCGCATCGTCTCCATCGCGACGGTGAGCGGGGTTCCGAGCAGCGCGTCGAGATCGACGTCGGGGGCGTCCGCCACCGCCTCGAGTTCCATGTCGAAGGGGGTCGACAGCGCCTCGGTCATCCGCATCCGGCGCAGTCCCAGCGCCCCGTCGCCGAGCGCGGTGACGAGGCGGATGCGCCGGGTCTCCTGCAGGAAGTCCATGGCTCGTCTCCCGGGCCGGCCGCGGCCGCAAGACCGCGAAGGGATCCTACGCTCCGGCCCGGCCGGCTGTCGACCGGCGGGCGCGGCGGGCGCGTTCCCCCTCCGCTAGCGCGGGATGCGTTAGTCGGGCGTGAAATCTCGATGATCGTTGCGCGATTCGCACCCCTCCGGTATTCATCATCATGTCGCTCGGGGCGCCGGGGCGGATCGATCACACCGTCGCGCGCCGTCACCGTCTTCCGTTGCGAAATGCAGGCGACTCGGGCGAAGCTGATGTCTGACTCCTTCGATCCGGTGCGCCGTCGCCGGATCGGCGACGGCCGGGGACGCGGATCGGCGGAGGACGGACCGATCTATCGAAGGAATGGAGCCGTGAAGACATTCGCGATCACAGCCGCCGCGCTGGGGCTCGTCGCCATGGCCGCGGGGACGGCCTCGGCGCAGATGAGCGCGGCCGAGCGGGCGGACCTGAACCGCCGCATCCTGATGCAGGCCGACCGCGCCGCGGCCGCCGACTCGGTCGAGTCGCCGGGCGGCGTGGGCGAGACCCGCGGCGTGCGTCTCCAGCTCGGCGACGACGCGGAGGCGCAGGCCACCGGGCAGACCCGCGTCGAGGCGCGCGCCCGGCCCGAGCCCGAGGATCCGCCCGCCACCGCCGCCGCGACCGGCACGCCCGACTACGATCCGGTGGACGACGCGGCGCGCATCGACTTCTCGATCACGTTCGAGACCGACAGCGCCTTCATCCGCGCCAGCGCGGAGCCGCTGCTGAACGACCTGTGCGAGGTGCTGACCACCACGCCGGAATTCGCCGATCTGCGCTTCCGCATCATCGGGCACGCGGACCGCTCCGGCGGGGCGGCCTACAACCGCCGCCTCTCGGCAGCCCGCGCCGAGGAGGTCAAGCGCCACCTGATCGACGAATGCGGCATGGACGGGGCCCGGCTCGAGGCGGTGGGCGTCGGCTTCGCCTATCCGCTGCCGGACGTGCCGCCGGTGGCCGAGGCGCAGCGACGGGTCGAGCTTCAGGTGGCGCCCGGCAGCGTCTGACGCGCCGCGACGCCCTCGCCGCCCGCGACCGGGCGGCGTCGACGCCGGGCGGCCCCCCCAGGCGACGGGGGGCCGCCCCAACAGGGTCGAGCGACCCGACCGGGACGGCGAGGACCGCGCCCGGCACGACGCGAAGAGGCGAGGGGCATGACAGGGATGGGACGTGCGCGCTGGGCCGGGCCGTTGGCGGCCGCGGCGTTGGCGGTCGTCGCGGTTCCGGCGGGCGGACAGGTGCAGCCGGCCGGCCGCGCGCTGGAGAGCGCCGCGCCCGAGGCCCCGGATCCCGAGCGCGCCCCGCTGCCGGGGTCCGGGATCCCGACCTCTCCCGCCGCGCCGCCGCCCGGCGGTTCGGCCTTCGTCCTCTCCGACGTGCGGATCGAGGGCGCGACGCTCTTCGGCGACGAGACTCTCGCGCCGCTCTGGGCCGACCTCGTCGGCGTCGAGATCTCTCCGGTCGAGGCGGGGCGCATCGCCCAGGCGGTGGAGGCCTTCTTCCGCGACGAGGGCTACGTCTTCACCCGCGTCCTGCCGACGGCCGTCGACCCGGCCTCGGGCCGCGTCACGCTGCGCGTGATCGAGGCGCGGATCACCTCGGTGACGCTCGAGGAGCCCGACGGCGACATCGGCCCGGTCCGCGCCCTCGTGGAGCGGCTGGCGCGGCCGCTCGAGGGGCTCGAGAACCCCAGGCTGGCCGATCTGGAGCGGGTGCTGCTTCTCCTCAACGACATCCCCGGCATCGTGCGCGCCACCGCCGTCCCGCGCCGCGGAGAGGGCGGGCCCGGCGCGGTCGCGCTCGTGATCAACGCCGAACGCGACGCCCTCGGCGGCGCGCTCTTCGCCGACGACCGCCAGACGCCGGCCTTCGGCCCCGGCGTGATCGGCGCGCTGGGGGAGTGGCGGAGCTGGTCCTCCGGCGCGGACACCACCCGGCTGACCTTCACCAACTCGTTCGGCGACGCCCTCGGGCAGGAGTTCTGGACCGATCTCGGCCTGCGCCGGATCTTCCAGGTCGAGCATGAGCGGCATCTGGGCGCCGACGGCACGCGCGTCGGGGGGCGGGCGCTCCACTCGGCCTCGGCCCCGGAGGAGGAGCTGGCGCGTCTCGACCTCGAGGGCGAGGAGACCGAGTTCGAAGTCTGGGTCGAGCACCCGGTGCTGCGCACGCGGCCGGCCTCGGTCTGGCTGCGCGCCGGCTTCTCGGCGCGGGACAGCCGGCTCTCGACGCCGGGACGCACGGTGACGAACGATTCGCTGCGCCGCGCGTCCCTCGGCGCGCGCGCGCTGACGCGCGACGCGACGGGCTACGTCCTCGCGAACGTCGAGATCTCGCAGGGGCTGGACGTGTTCGACGCCAGCGAGCCGGACGACGCGGATCTCTCGCGCTCGGACGGCGATCCTCAGGCGACGATCCTGAGCGGCGGGCTGGAGCGCGAGCAGCTGCTCGTCGGCGCCTTCTCGCTGTTCGTGCGCGCGGAGGGCCAGTGGGCCTCGGACCCGCTGCCCGCGGGCGAGGAGTTCGAGCTCGGCGGCGTCACCTTCGGGCGCGGCTACGATCCCTCCGAGGTGCTCGGCGATCACGGCTACGGCACGGCGCTGGAGCTGCGCAGGACCGACGCGGTCGAGGTCGGCCCCTACGGCATCGAGACCGTCGCCTACGGCTTCCTCGACTACGGCCGGGTGCTCAACATCGGCATCGGCGTGCCGGACGCGGACGAGCTGGTCTCCGTCGGCTTCGGCCTCCGCGCGCGGCCCACGCCCAACTCGCTGGTCGGGGTGGAGCTGGCGAAGCCCATGGAGGCGCTGCGCCGCGACGGCGAGCGTGACCCCCGCCTGTTCCTTTCCGCCCAGATCCAGTTCTGAGCCCGTCGGCAGGAGCCGCCCGCATGTCCCCGCCTCCCTCCGCCGCCGCCCCGTCCCGCGTCGCCGCGCGCGGTTCCGCCCGGCGCCGGACGGCGCGCCTGGTCGGCGTCTCGGCCGTCGCGCTCGCGGCCGCGCTGGCGGGGCTGCAGCCCCTCTCCGCCCTCGCCGGGCCGGAGGGCGGCAAGGTCAAGCGCGGCGAGGCGCGGATCGAGACGCACGGCGCCGTCACCACGATCCGCCAGGGCGGCTCCAAGGTCGTGATCGACTGGGAGAGCTTCGACGTCGGAGCCGACGAGGTGGTGCGCTTCCTGCAGCCCGGCCGCGAATCCGTCGCCCTGAACCGCGTGCTCGACGCCGCGCCCAGCCACATCCGCGGGCGGCTGGAGGCGAACGGCAACGTCTGGCTGATCAACCGGCACGGCGTGATCTTCCACCAGTCCTCGGTGGTGAACGTGGGAGGGCTGCTGGCCTCGACCGCGGACATCACCGACGACGACTTCATGGCCGGACGCTACGAGTTCGGCATCCCCGGCGCCCCCGGCGCGCGCGTCGTCGCCGAGGGCGAGATCAGCTTCGCCGACCACGGCCTCGTCGGCCTGATCGGCGCGCACGCCGAGAACCGCGGCGTGATCCGCGGCCGCGTCGGTCAGGTGGTGGTGGCGGGGGCCGAGACCTACGCCGTGGACCTGGCCGGCGACGGCCTCTTCGCCTTCGAGTTCGACGAGGCGACGGCGGGCGTCTCCGCCGCCCAGGCCGGCGAGATCGTCAACGCGGGCGGCGAGGTGCTGATCTCCGCCGCCTCGGCCGACGCCATGGTCGACAACGTCGTCTCGGTCGAGGGCGTGGTCTCGGCCGACCTCGCGGACGGGGCGGGCGGCGCGGTCACGGTCTCCGCTCCGGGCGGCGAGGCGCGGCTGGCGGGGGAGATCGGCGCGCGCGGCGGCGACGGCGGACGCATCGACGTGCGCGCGCGCCGCGTCGCGGTGTCCGAGGGCGCGCGGCTCGACGTCTCCGGCGCGGCCAGGGGCGGCGAGACCGTCGTGATCGCCGAGGAGCACCTCGACTTCGCCGGCGTCGCCCTCGCCCGCGGCGCGGAGGGCGGCGGCTTCATCGAGACCTCGGGCGCGACGCTGAGCGTCGCCGGCGAGGTCTCCACCGGTCCGGGAGGGACCTGGCTCGTCGATCCCACCGATCTCGACCTCGGCGGCGCCGATTCGAACTTCGACCGGACCACGGTGCGCGCGGCGATCGCGGACGGCACCGGCTTCGTCGCCGACACCTCGAACCCGCCGGGCGGCGGCGACGCGGGCGAGCCCGGCGACGTCACGGTCTTCGGCGACTTCCTGGCCGGGATCGACCTCGACGACGGCGTGGCCGCGGGCTCGATCACCCTGCGCGCCGACGGGCGGATCAAGCTCGCCGGCTCGGACGGCGTCACGCAGGTCGCCGGCGACGGCGGCGCGCTCTCGGTCACGCTGATCTCGGCCGCCGGCACGGGCGGCATCGACCAGGGCGCGGCGCCGATCACGCTCGGCGACGGCTCGGTCCTTCGGCTGGAGGGGGGCGCGGCCGAAAGCCTGCCCGCCTTCTCCGCCGACCTCCTCGTGGCGCTGACCGCGAACCGCTACCTCGCGCGCTCGGACGGGAGGATCACGGTCCAGGCCGGCTCGGCCGTCGATCCGGCGGACCTGCTGCCGGTGCTCGAGGGCGGCGGCGCCGCGACGCTCGAATCCGCCGGCGACAACGTCCGCGTGGTCGACGGCCTCGAGGCGATCTCCGTGAACGCCGGGGAGAGCGCCGCGCTCTCGCTGAGCGCCCGCGGCAACGTGACCCTCGCCGACCCGGACGGGTCGATCGGGCGGGCCGGCGGTCCGCAGGGCGCGCTCGCGCTGTCGGTCACCTCCGAAAGCCTGAACATCAACGGCGCGGCCACCCTCACGGTGATCGGGGGCGACGTGCTGCGCCTGACGCGACGCGGAGACGTGACGGTCGCCGGGAACTCGGGCGCCACCTTCGACACGCGGGAATTCGACTTCTGGGAGCAGGGCGCCACCGTCGAGTTCGCGGCGGCCGCCTTCGACGGCGCGCCCGGCGACCTGACGGTCGAGGGCGGCTTCAGCGACGCGACGGCGGTGGACGTGCCGGCGGGGCTGACCGGGGGCGTCGGTCTCTTCGCCGACGGCGAACTCGCCTTCGCGAACGGCTCCGACGGCATCGTGCAGACGCCGGGCGGCGGGGCGTTCGACCTGGTGCTGCGGGCCGACACCTTCTTCTTCGACGCGGGCGAGCCGATCGAGGTGGCCGCCGGCGGCTCCGTCTCCATCACCGGTCTCGCCGCGGCCGACATCGGCCTGCGCGACATCACCGCGCCGGAGCTCTCCGTCGTCTCCGGGCGCGGCATCCGGCAGAACGGGACCACCGGCCTCGTCGTCTCGGGATCGGCGAGCTTCGTCGGGACGGGCGCGGGCGACCTCGTGCTCGGCGACGGCGATCTCGCGAACGCCTCCAACGTCAACGACTTCGCCGCGGTCTCCGCCGTCACCGGGACCGGGGCCGTCCTGCTCGACGACCTCGGCGGCATGGTCGTCGGCGACCTGGCCGGCGGCTCGCTCGACCTCGTCTCGGACGGCGCCGTCACGCAGCAGGCGGGCACGACCGCGGTCGTCGGCGCCGCGAGGCTGACCGCCGCCGGCGTGACGCTGGCCGAGGCCGGCAACGCCTTCGCCGAAGTCGACGCGACCGCCCCGGGCGGGGCCGTCTCGATCCGCGACGACGCCGGCGACCTCCTGCTCGGCGACGTCGCGGCGGGCTCGCTCACGGTGCGCGCCGCCGGCGCGGTGGACCAGCGCGACGCGGGCCTCGCGACCGGCTCGGCGCTCGTGGTGGACGGCGCCGTCTCGGTCGCCGCCGGCGGGGCGGTGGACCTCGGCAACACGGCGAACGCGATCGGCGCGGCCTCGGTCGTGGCGCCCGGTTTCGCGGCGGCGATCACGGATTCGGCCGGCACGCTCGGCCTCGGCGACGTCGCGGCCTCCAGCCTCGTCCTGCGCGCCGCCGGGGCGGTGACGCAGACCCCCGGAACCACGGTCGAGGTCGCGACCGCCGCGGACCTCTCGACGACCGCCGGCGGCGTGACGCTCGGCGAGGCCGGCAACGCCTTCTCGACGCTGGCGGTCTCCGCCCCCGGCGACGTGACGATCGACGACGACGACGGCGGGATCACGCTCGCCGGCGTCTCCGGCGCCGACGTGACGATCCGCACGCAGGGCGGCGTGACCCTATCCGGCGTCTTCGCCGCGACGGGCGACGCGCTGATCTCCGCCATCGCGCCCGCCGGGCCGGCGCCCGACATCGACCTGACCGGCCCCGGCATCTGGTGCGCGAGCATCGGCGCCGAGGCGGTGGGGGGCGCCGACCGGGGCGCGGTGAATCTCGCCTCCGACTTCGGCATCACCCTCGGGCGGGTGACGGCGGGGACGCTGCTCGTCACCGCCGGGGGCTCCATCGACCAGCGCTCCGCGGGCGCCGCGGACCGGATCGACGTCTCCGGCGCGGCGACCTTCGTGCAGTCCTCGCCGCTGCTGCAGACCGTCGCGCTCGCCAATCCCTCGAACGACTTCTCGAGCGTGCAGATCTCCAGCGCCGGGCCGCTCGACGCCGTCTCGATCGCCGACGCCACCGCCGTCGCGCTCGGCCCGATCTCGGTGCAGACCCTGCTGACGGTCGAGGCGGCGGGCGGCATCGTGGACGGAGGCGTGCTGACCGCGCCGACGGCCGTGTTCCGCGCCGTCGATCCGGGCGCCGACGTGACGCTCGACTTCGGCCACGACTTCGGCGCCGTGACGCTCGCTGCGGGCGGCGACGTGGTGGTCGTCGACACCGACGCGGCGCTCCTCCCGGGCCTGCAGCTGAACGCCGTCGACGCCGGCTCGCTCTCGGTCACGACGCCGGGGGCGGTGACGCAGCCGCTCGCCGCCGACGGCGCCGGCGTGGTCGTCTCGGGCGAGACCTTCCTGCAGCAGGGCGCCTCGTTCCCGATCCTCCTCTCGGACGTCGACAACGATTTCGGATCGGTCCGCCTCGGCGGCTTCGCCCCGACCGTCACGCTGCGCGACCGGACCGGGATCGCGCTCGACGGCATCGCCACGAACGCGCTGAGCGTCACGGCCGGGGGCGACGTGACGGACCTCGCGCCGCTCTCGGCGTCGACGCTCGACGTGACGGTCTCGGGCGGCGGCGACGTGACGCTCGACGCCGCCAACGCCTTCGGAACGGCGAGCGTGGACGCGGCGGGCGGCGGCGTCGCGCTGCGCGACGCCGACGGTCTCGGCCTCGTGCTCGGGACCGTGCGCGCCGCCTCGCTCGCCGTCCTCGCGAACGGGCCGATCTCGCAGCTCTTCGGCACGAGCGTCGGGACCGCCGGCGCCCCGGTGGCCGAGGCCGAGATCACCGCGCTGAACGGCGGCCCGCGGGACGTGATCCTGACGGGCGCCAACGACTTCGACCGGCTCTCCGTGATCGGGGCCGCCGTCGCGGTCAACGACGTCGACGACCTCGCGCTGGTCGACAGCCGGGCCGAGCGCAGCCTCGCCGCGATCGCCGGCGGCGCGCTCGAGCTCACGCGCGTCTCGGTGGACGGCCTCGGCGGCGCCTTCCTGCAGACCCTCTCGGCGACCGGCGCCTCGATCGCCGCGACGGACCTCGTGACCGATCTCGGCACGACCTCCCTGAACGCGACGGCCGGGGACGTCTCGCTGTCCGAATTCTCGGTCGCGGGGCTCGACCTGACCTTGAACGATCCGGGAACACGCACCCTTCTGATGCGCCTCGGCGAGGTCGGCGACCTCGGCTTCTCGGTGCCCGTGGTGCGGGAGCTGACGCTGGACGGCGTGGTCTTCGCCGGCGGCATCCGCGGCGGCGCCTTCGCCACGCCCGGCCGCATCGAGGCGGTGGACCTCGTCCGCCTCGACCGGGTGCGTTCTCCCGCCACGCTCAGCGTCGTCGCGGGCGGCGTGGAGCTCGGCCGCGTGGACGCGCCCGAACTCTCCGTCACGGCGACGGGCGGCGCGGGGATCACGACCTTCGCCACGCTGCTCGGCGACGCCGCGGTCGGCGACCGGATCGCCTTCGCGGCGCCCGGCGCGCCGGCGCCGCCCGCGACGGCGGGCGACGGCCGGACGCGCCCCGGACCGGGCCAGCCCACGCTCGACGGCGGCGGCGCCTACACGGCGCTGGTCGACGTGCCCGGCACCACGGCGCTCTCCGCCACCGCCCCCGGCGCAGGCGTCGCGCTGGACCGGGGCGTCGCCGTCGATCTCGGCGGCGGGCCGGTGACGCTTGAGAACGATTTCGGAACCGTGCAGGGCGCCGCGGACGCCGGCTTCGCCCTGCGCGACGCCTCGGGCCTCCGCCTCGGCGGCGTGAGCGTCGCGAACGGCGACCTCACGGTCGAGGCGGCGACGGTCGCGGCCGGCGCGCTCGACGGCACCGGCGCGGCGATCGTCGCGGACGCGGCAATCCTCTCCACCGGGGTCGCGGGCTCGGACGTCGCTCTGGCCGGGCCGAACGACGTGGACGCCTTGAGCGCGACCGTCGCCGGCGCGCTGACCTTCCGGGACGTGGACGGCCTCGTCCTCGGCCCGATCGCCGCCGACGCCGTGACGCTGGACGCCGCCACCGCCTCCGTCGGCCCCCTGATCCAGACGGCTCCGATCGTGACCGGCACGCTCTCCGTCTCCACCGGCGCCGCCGGGTCGGACATCGTGCTGACGCAGCTCAACGCCGTCGACCGGCTGGAGGCCGCCTCCGCCGGGAGCCTGAGCTTCCGCGACGCCGACGCGTTGACGCTCGGCCCGATCGCGGCCGCCGGCGACGCGACGCTGGAGGCGGCGGTCTCGGCCGCCGGCGCGCTGACGCAGACCGATCCGCTTGCGGCCGGGCGGCTCGAGGTCTCCACGACGCAGCCCGGCTCGCCGGTGACGCTGCTCGCGGCCAACGCCGTCGACGTGCTGGCCGCCGACGCGACGGGGCCGCTCGCCTTGCGCGACGCCTTCGGGGGGTTGCAGCTCGCCGGCGTCTCGGCGCCCTCGCTGGACCTCGAGACGGCGGGCGCGCTGACCCAGTCGGCCCCGGTCAGGGCGGACGCCGCCGGCGGAACCGCGCTTCGGGCGGGTTCGATCCTGCTCACGCTCTCCGGCAACGAGTTCGGCTCCCTCGACGCGCGGACCCTCGATCCCGACGGCGCCGGCGGGCTGCCGCGCGGCGATCTGGCGCTGGCCGAGGACGCGGGCGGCGTCTACGCGCGCCTGCTCGGCGGCGCGGTCGAGGTCGCGGTGGCGGCCGGCGACGTGACGCTCGACGACGTCGACGCCGAGAGCCTGACGGTCCTCGCCGCGAACGGCCCGATCCTGCAGACGGCCGCCGGCCTCGCCGTGGCGGGCGAGAGCGACTTCGTCTCCGTCGGCCCCGCCTTCGGCGTGATCCTCGACACCTCCGCCGCCAACGACTTCGGCGGGCGGGTCGACGCGGCGGCCGATCCGGCCGCGCGCATCCGCCTCGCGGACGCGGTCGGCGACCTGATCCTCGGCGATCTCTCGGGCGGAGAGATCGTGGCGCGTGCGGACGACGCCGTCGCCGGCTCCGTCCTGCACGCGCCTGGCGCGACGCTTGCCGCGGGTCCGGGCCTCGCGGTCCGGCTGACCGGGGCCGGCGACGTGGAGGTGGAGGACGTGACCGGCGGCGCCTTCGCCGCGGATGCGGGCGGGGCCTTCTCGCAGCGCGCCGGAACCTCGGTGATCGACGTGGACGCGACGGCCGAGGTCGCGGCGGGCGGCGACGCCGATCTCGGCGACGTGGCGGCGCAGGACCTGACGGTCCTCGCCGGGGGCGACGTGACGCAACGCGCCGGGCAGTCGACGCTCACGGTCGTCGGCACGGCGAGCCTCGAGTCCACGGGCGGCTCCGTGACGCTCGAGGCGGGAAGCGCCGCCGACCTGATCGCGACCGCCGCCGACGACGTGGTCCAGCGCGCCGGGGCCGCCGGGCACCTCGTCTCCGGGTCCGTCACCGTCGACGCCGGCCGGGACGCGCTGTTCGGCGATCTCGGGGCCGGCACGCTCGACGTCGTCGCGGGTCGCGACGCGGTGCAGCAGGCGGGGGCCTCGAGCGTGACCGTCGCCGGTCCCGCGTCGCTGCAGGCGGGACGGGACGTCCGCTTCGACCGGTTCGCCTCGGACGGCCTGAGCGTCGCCGCGATCCTCGGCGCCGTGGAGCAGACCGCGGGCGGCGCCGTCACCGTGACCGGCGCGACGGATCTGGTGGCTCCCTCGGGCGGGGTCTCGCTGGACGTCTTCGCCAACGATTTCGACGTCGTCTCGGTCGAGGCCGGGGCCGCCGGCGTCGCGCTCGCCGACCGCGACGAGATCGCCCTCGGCCGGATCTCGGGCTCCGTGGTGGAGGTCTCGGCCCTCGGCGGCGTCGCGCAGACCGCCGGCACGTCGCTGAGCGCCTCCGGCCCGGCGAGGCTCGCTTCGGGTTCGACCGTGACGCTCGGCGATCTTTCGGTCTTCGATCTGTCGGTGACGGCGCCGGCGGGCGTCGCGCAGCTTCCGGGCGCCTCGGTCGAAACCGTCGCGGACGCGCGGATCGCCTCGGGCGGGCCGGTGCGGCTCGGCACGCCGCTTGACGCCGCCGACGCGCTCCGCAACGGCTTCGGCGGCGGTCTCGCCGTGGAGGCCACGGCGCCGGACGTGCCGGTGGAGGTCGAGGCGGCGGCGATCGGCCGCTTCGACGCCGCGCCGGGCTCCGTCCCCGGCGCCTCGATCGGCGAGGTGCTGCTCGTGGTGGGCGCGGGCGATCTCACGCTCGGCCGGATCGAGGCCGCGACGCTAGACGTCACGCTCGGCGGCGGCGCGCTCGGGCAGACCGCGGACGGTGTCAGGATCCTCGACCTCGCCCGCTTCGACACCTCCGCCACGCCCGGCGCCGGCATCGCGCTCGACGCCTCGGCCGCCAACGATTTCGATACCGTCGAGCTGGCGGCGGGGCCTGGCGGCGACATCGGCCTGCGCGATTCCTCCGCCGTCCGGCCGGGCGTGGTCGACGGACGCATCGTCGGCCTCCGGCTCGGCGACGTCTCCGGTGACGCGCTCTCCTTCGTGCTGGACCAGGGCGCGCTGATCCAGGCGCCGGGCTCGGTGATCGAGGCGGACACCTCCACCTTCGTCTCCGCCACCGACGCGATCCTGACCGAGGAGCCGAACCGTCTCGGCGTCTTCACCGGCCTCACCACCGACGGCATCGTCGAGATCGAGAGCCTGGGCGCGCTGGTCCTCGCCGAGGTCGCGGCGGACGACGTCGTGATCCGCGCCGGCGGGGCGATCACGCAGTCTCCGGGTTCGATCCTGCTGATCGGCCGGCGCACCGACGTCGAGACGACGCTCGGCGACGTGACGCTGACCAACCCCGGCAACGACTTCGGCGCGCTCGGCGACGCCGACGCGGCGCTGACCCTCGTGGCGCCCGGCGCCGTGCGCATCGTCGACCTGGGCGACCTCGTGGTCGACGGTCTGACGGGCGCCTCGGTGCGCCTCGTCTCGGACGGCGGCGCGGTCCTGGCCCGCGACGTGAGCACCGGGGGCGACGCGACGCTCCGTGCGGCCACGGGCGCGAGCCTGCGCGCCTCCGACGTCGGCGGCGACGCCGATCTGGCCACCGCGGCCGGCGGCGTCGACTTCCGGCGCGGGGCGGTGGGGGGCGACCTGACGCTGGTCTCCGATCTCGGCGACGCGGCGCTCTCCCTCACAACCGTCCTCTCGGGCGACGTCTCGGTCGAGGCGGCGGGCGCCGCCGCGCTCTCCGAGATCGACGTG
>JAWLFJ010000037.1:12342-30355 GCA_041685625.1 Paracoccaceae bacterium
ACGGCGGGGGACGTCCGGGTCCGCGCCGGCGACCTCGCGACGCTCGGTTCGGTGCGCGCGGAGGCGGGAGCGATGGACGTCCGCGCCGGCGCCGTCGACTTCCGGCGCGGGGCGGTGGCGGGCGACCTGACGCTGGTCTCCGATCTCGGCGACGCGGGCCTGTCCGGGAGCACGGTCCTCTCGGGCGACGTCTCGGTCGAGGCGGCGGGCGCCGCCGCGCTCTCCGAGATCGACGTGACGGCGGGGGACGTCCGGGTCCGCGCCGGCGACCTCGCGACGCTCGGTTCGGTGCGCGCGGAGGCGGGAGCGATGGACGTCCGCGCCGGCGCCGTCGACATCGGCGCCGCCAGCCCGCCGAGCCGCGCGGTCTCCGTGCTCGCCGTCGCCCGCGACGGTCCGCTGCGGATCGACGGGCTCCGCACCGACGGCGCGGCGGATCTGCGCTCGGACGGCGACCTCGTCGCGTCCGACCTCGTGCTGAACCGGCGCGGCCTCGCGGTCGAGACGGCCGAGACGCCGTTCGGCCCGTCCGCCGCCGCGCCGGGCGCCTTCGCCGCCGATCTGCAGGCCGGCGGGCGCGTCGTCCTCGGCGACGTGGATCTGCGCGAGGGGACCTTCGTGGTGCGCGGACGCGGCGGCGCCCCCCGCGCGGGGGGCGAGATCGCGATCGACGGGCTGCGCGTCGCCGGTTCGGCCTATCTCGGCGCCACCGAGGCCGGGCCGGGCGTCGGCGAGCCGGGTTCGCCCGATCCGCGCGCCCTGACCCTCGAGGGGCTCGCGCTCCGCGGCGTCCGGACCGAGGAGACCGATTTCGGCGTCGATCCCGGCCAGACCGAGGCCAAGGTCTCCGAGGACGAGGGGATGACCCGCATCGTCGCGACGCGCGACGGGTTGCTGCATCTGCTCGTGGGGGAGGCCGGACGCCCCGGCGACGTGCGCGTGATCTCCGACGGTCCGCTCGGCCTGCGGGTGGCTCCGGACTCGGCGCTCGGCGACGTGGCGATCGGCTTCGACCGCGCCGCGGCGGGTCGGGACGACGATGCGCGCACGCTGGAGATCTTCGACGTCTTCGCCGCCGCCGAGCGGCCTGCGGGAGGGGTGACGATCTTCGACGCGCACGACGTCACGATCGGCCGCACCACGGCGCCGGGGGTCGAGGGCGCCTCGATCCTCTCGCTGGCGCTCGAGGCGGACGGCGCGCTCGGCGCGAACCTCTTCTTCGCCGAAGCCCTGACCCTCGCGCCCGGACCGCAGGGCGGGCCGGGCGTCGACGGGATCGTGCTGCTCGACCGCGACTTCGAGGTCAACGAGCGCTTCCTGGAGGACACGCGGTATTTCGGTCTCGTGCTGCTGGAGTCGCTGGTCTACGCGGACAGCGCGGGGCTGCGCGGGCTCGACCTCGCGGGCACGCTCGACGGAATCAACCAGCGCGCCGCCGGCATCGATCCCATCTCGGGCGTCGTGCCCTCCGGGCCGCCGCCGCCGGAATCGACCGACTTCCTCTTCAACCTTTGCGAGATCGGCAACGTCAGCGACTGTTCGAGCGACCCGCCGCCCACGGCGCGGATCGACGCGCCGCAGCCGGAGCCGCCGAACCTCTTCGTGCTCGACCTCGCCGAACTCGCCGACGTCTATGCGAGCTTCGGCAACGAGGAGTTGTGGGCGGCGCCCCCGGCCTTCACGGTCGATCTCGCCGAGGACGACGAGGAGGACGCCGAGTGACCTGCCGCCCCCGCCGAACGCTCCGGTCCGCGGCCGCCCGCCTCGTCGGCGCGATGGCGACGGCGGCCCTCGCCGGATGCGCGACCGAGGGGAGCGGGCCGGAGGGGGCCGCCGCCCCCGGCGCGGCCGGTCTGCCGGCGGGCGAGGTCTGTCGCAGCCTCGCGCGCACGGAGTCGCTGGCCCGGCGCGACGCCTTCACGCTGGACTTTCCGGGGGCCGAGCGTCGCCTGCGCACCGCCCTCTCGATCTACGAGGAGCGCCCCGAGGCCGCCTCCGCCTGCCGCGGCGCCCTC
Organism: Paracoccaceae bacterium; assembly: GCA_041685625.1. Lineage (GTDB taxonomy): Bacteria > Pseudomonadota > Alphaproteobacteria > Rhodobacterales > Rhodobacteraceae > Albimonas. The sequence goes on from JAWLFJ010000037.1 coordinate 14,358, forward strand.
GGCGAGGCCGGCGCGCTGGCCGAACTCGGGCTCGCCCTCTCCTCGCAGCGCCAGTTCCGCCTCGCCGAGGCCGCCTTCGCCGACGCCGAGGCGCGGACCGCCGCCGTCGCGAACCCGAACGTGGCGACCGAGGACGCGGAGGATCGGCGCGCGCGTCTGAACGCCGCGCGCGTCGCCGCCTATCGCGCCCAGCACGAGCTGAACCGCGCCCGTTACGACGTGGCCGGGGCGCAGAGCGGCGCGGCGATCCGGTTGCTCGGCGTCGGCTTCGGCGGCCTTTCGGGCGCGGCCGAAAGCGGATTGTTCGGGCTCGACCCGGCGGAGTTCGACCGGCGGGTGCTCGACGCCGCCTCGCGCTACACGCAGGCGGCCGCGTTCTCCCGCGACGGCGACGTCGAGGGCGCGCGCCGGTCCATCGAATCGGCGCTGGAGGCCGCCGGCGGGCTGCCCGGCGCGACCGGCGCCTTGCGCTCGCGCATCGAGGCGGAGCGCGCGGCGGTGGAGCTTTCGGCCGGCGACGCGCCGCTGGCGCTGGCGCTCGCCTCCCGCGCCGCCGACCAGCTCGCCGAGGAGCTGCCCGGCACCTCCCTCGCCGCCCGCGCGCGGCTGATCGAGGCCGTGGCGCTGGCCCGTCTCGACCGGCGCGAGGAGGCTTTCGCCGCCTTCGACGAGGCCTTCGCGATCTACGGCGAGAGCCCGGCGGAGCTGCGCTTCGAGAGCGTCTGGCCTCTCGTCAAGCTCGCCATCGAGAGCGAGCGCGACGGCCTCATCTTGGGCGAGGAGCGCGACCGCCGCGTGTTCGCGGCCGTGCAGCTCGTCCGGACCGCCGCCCTCGCCTCCGACATCGCCGAGAACGCGGCCCTCGTCGCCGCCGGCGACGACGCGGCCGCCCGCGCCATCCGCGACTGGCAGGCCGCCGACGAGCGGGTCGCTCAGCTCTACACCGCCGCCGCCCGGCGCGACCTCATCGCGCTGCAGCGCCAGGAGGTGCAGCGCGAACTCGCCTCCGCGCTGACCGAGGAGGCGCGCCTGCGCGAGCGGCGCGACCGCCTCGCGCCCGACTACGTGCGCGCGATCCAGGCCCCGGTGACGCTGGAGGCGCTGCAGGGCGCGCTCCGCCCCGGCGAGATCATGCTGCAGATCCTGATCGGCCAGCCGCGTCCCTTGGTGATGCTCGTCGCGCCGGACCGCGTCGAGGTCCACGCCTCCGCCCTCGCGCCCGAGACGGTGGGCATCGTCGTCCGGCGCCTCCGCGACGCGGCCGAGCCGCTGCCGGGCGGCCGGCTCAAGCCCTTCGACGTGCGCCTCGCGAGCCTGCTGCACGACGGGCTGCTCGGTCCGATCGCCGAGGACGTGTCGGCGGCCGATCTGGTGTTCGTCGCGGCCGACGGACCGATGCAGTCGCTGCCCCTCGAGGTGCTGGTCGACCGCTTCGACCCGGAGGCGGAGCGGCGCGCCGCGGAGTCGCTCGACTACACCGGCGTCGCCTGGCTCGGCGCCTCGGCGACCTTCTCCTACCTGCCGTCGGCGCGGACGCTGGTGGACCTGCGCGGCGCCGTCGGCGCCTCCGGCGCCACGCGCAGCTTCTTCGGGTTCGGAGACTTCGACCCGACCGACGACATCGCCGCCGACATCGACCGGCGCCGGGCCGAGGCCTGCGCGCGGGAGGTGCGGGTGCTGCGCAGCCTGCGCGCGCTGCCCGGAACAAGACAGGAACTCGACCTCGTCGGAGACCTTTTCGCGGACGGGCGCACGCTGACGCGGGGAGACTTCACCGAGGGCGCGCTGCGCGACCTCTCGGACCGGGGCGAACTCTCGGACTACCGCATCCTGCACTTCGCCACCCACGGCATCCTCTGGCCCACCGTCGACTGCTTCCAGCCGGCCCTGACCGCGACGCCGGGGGACGACGGCTTCGACGGCCTGATCGAGAGCGGCGAGATCCGCGCCCTCGACATCGACGCCGACCTCGTCGTGCTCTCGGCCTGCCAGTCGGTCGACCCGGCCGACACCTCCACCGGCGAGACGCTGCAGGGCCTCACCCGCGCCTTTCTCGGCGGCGGGGCGCGCGCCGCCGTGGCTTCGCACTGGCTGGTGCGGGACGATATAGCGCCCGGCCTGATGCGGGACTTCTACGCCGCCGTCTCCGGCCCGGACCGCGTGCCCTTCGCGGCGGCCCTCCGCGGCGCCGTGGACCCGCTGCGCGAGGCGCCGGCCACGTCGCATCCGTTCAACTGGGCCCCCTTCGTCGTCTTCGGCGACGGCGGCCGCAGCCTCGGGGGCTGAGGAGGAGGTGCAGGCGATGACAGATCTTCCCGTCCCCGAGGAGCCCCTCGATCCGGACCTCCTCAAGCCGCTCGGCGGCGCGGAGCCGATGGGCCCACCCCTCGAGGACGCCGAGATCATGCCGCTGGAACTCGCCGTCCGCCGCGGCGACCCGGCCGACCGCGACAGCTTCAGCCACGATGCCGCCGTCGGGGGCTACGCCCAGCGCCGCGACGCCGCGCTGGAGCGGCTGGAGCGGACGCGCGACCTTCGCCTCTACGTCCGGCTGGCCGAGGCGCTGGCCTGGTCCGACGGACCGAAGGCGTTCCACGGCGCGATCGCCGGCCTTGCCCATATGGTCGAGAGCCACTGGCAGGAGATCCATCCCGGCCCCGCCGACGATCCCTCCGCCCAGAGCCTGCGCGTGCGCGCCTTCACGCCGCTGCGCAATCGCCTGCTCGCCAACGCCTTCGAGCCGGTGGTGGTGTTCGACGCCAGGGAGCGCGACGGCGAGATCACGCTGCGCATGATCTATCACGCCGCCGGTCGGCACGACGCCAGCCGTCTGCGCCGTCCCGCTTCGGGCGAGACGGTGTATCCCGCCGACGGCATGCACGGCCTCGTCGCGCGCGTCGGCGCGGGGGCCGAGATCGCGACCATGCGCGACGCGATGCTCGGCGCCGCCGGGGCCCTGCGCAGGATGCAGGCGTTCTTCGTCGAGACCGAGGGCTTCGACACCCTGCGCTTCGCCGGCGACGGCCGCCGCCGCGGCCTGATCGACGAGTTGGAGGACTACGCCGCCGCCCTCGCCGCCTTCGTGCCCGAGGAGACCGCCGGCATCGCCGCCGCGGAACCCGGCGCCGAGGAGGGCGCCGCGGAGCAGGGCCCGGTGCCCGTGGCCGGCGGGCCGACCCCGACCCCGCCGAGCGATCTCGCGACCCGGGAGGAGGCGCTGGCGCTGATCGACGACGTGCTGCGCTATTTCGCCCTTTCGGCCCGCTCCTCGCCGATCGCCCTCGCGCTCATCAAGATCCGCGAGATGGAGCGCGCCACCTTCTACCAGTGGCTCGAGGAGACGGTGCAGGAGGGGCGCGACTGGGCGCAGCTGCCGATCTGGAACGTCGACGCCGCTTCGCTCGACCGCTACGCCGAGGCGCAGGACGACGCGCCGGCGGAGGACGGGGGCGCGCCCCCTCCCGCCGGCCGGACGGCGCATCTCGACGCGCTGGAGGAGACCCACCATCAGCTGCGCTCGCTGATGTGGGACGTGGACTCGCTCGCGTCCGCGCTCCTGCGCGCCCGGGAGGAGCTCGAGGCGCACGCGGCCGCCCTCGCCGAGACGCGCGAGCGGCTCGCCGCCGGCGAGGCGGACGTCTCGCTGCCCGACGCGCCCGAGCCGCCGTCTCCCCCCGCGCTCGACCCGGCGGTGTTCCGGGAGATCGCGGACCGCGTGCAGGCCGCGCAGGAGGCCCTCGCGGCCGAGCCCGCCGCGGCGACGGGCCCCGTCGCGGGCGGGGCGGCGCCGGGCCGCGTCGTCGACCGAGCCGGGGTGCGCGCGGCGCTGCTCGCCCTCGGGCGTCACTGGCGCGCGACGGAGCCGTCGTCGCCCGCCGCGCTGGCCATGGAGAAGCTGGCCGAGATGGTCGATCTCGCCTTCATCGACGTCGTCCGCCAGGTCGCCGCCGACGACGTCTCCCGCCCAGCCCTTCGCCTTGCGCGAAATCCCGCTCGTGAGTAGGCTGCCGCAACGATAGCGCCCGGAAACAGGCCGGGCCGTCAGGAGGTTCCCACATGTCCGACAGCGCACAGAAGTTCATCGGGCGCAACCGCGCTCCGCGCGTCCAGATCGAGTACGATCTCGAAACGGGCGGCGCCCAGAAGAAGATCGAGCTGCCCTTCGTCATGGGCGTGATGTCGGACCTGAAGGGCGACTACGACGCCAACGAGGGCGAGAAGCCGGAGACGGTCGGCGACCGCGACTTCAAGGAGGTCTCCACCGCCAACTTCGACCGCTATATGAAGTCGGTGAAGCCCCGCGTGATGATGAACGTGGACAACAAGCTGGGCGGCGGCGCCGACAGCCTCGCCGTCAACCTGACCTTCGACAGCATGAAGGACTTCAGCCCGGACCGCATCGCCCAGAAGGTGCCCGAGTTGAAGGCGCTGCTCGACAAGCGCAACCAGCTCAAGAACCTGCTCAGCCACATGGACGGCAAGCCCGACGCCGAGCAGCTGATCCAGGAGCTGCTGCAGAACGAGACCCTCCTGAAGTCCCTCGCCGCCTCCTCCGCCGACGCGGGCGAGGGCGACGCCGAAGACAAGGGCTGACCGCATGGCCGAAGAGACCGCCGCCGACCCGCAGGGCGCCCAGGGCGCCACCGGCGAGATCGCGCTCGACGAGTTCGAGGCGCTGCTGGAGAAGCGCTTCGAGCCGCGCTCCGACGCCGCCAAGGAGGAGGTCGGCGGCGCCGTGCGCGCCCTCGCGGGCTTCCTCGAGGGGGTGATGGAGGAGCAGCGGCGCAAGAACCTGCCGCAGTCCTCGATCCGCGCGATCCGCGCCATGATCGCCGAGATCGACCGGCTGATGTCGGATCAGATGAACGAGATCCTGCATCATCCGAAGTTCCAGCAGCTCGAAGGCTCGTGGCGCGGCCTGCGCTTCCTGTGCGAGCGGACGGAGACCGGCGTGGATCTCAAGATCCGCGTGATGAACGTGAAGAAGAAGGAGCTCTCCGACGAGCTCTCCAAGTATCAGGGCATAGACTGGGATCAGTCGCCGCTGTTCGCCAAGATCTACACAGACGGATACGGCGTGCTCAACGGCGATCCCTACGGCTGCCTCGTCGGCGACTATCACTTCGACCACACCGGCCCCGACGTCGACCTGCTGAACGACGTCTCCAAGATCGCCGCCGCCAGCCACGCGCCTTTCATCACCGGCGTCTCGCCCAACCTGTTCGACGCCGACGACTGGGAGGGCGTGGTCGGCAAGCGCGACCTCGCCGAGATCACGGCGCGCCCGACGCACATCGCCTGGAATGCGCTGCGCGAGAAGGACGACAGCCGCTACGTCGGCCTCGCCGGTCCGCGCATGCTCGCCCGCCGCGCCTACGGCGAGAACAACCCGGTGGACGCCTTCGACTTCGTCGAGGAGACCGGCGGGAACGACGCCACCAAGTTCTGCTGGTCGAACTCGGCCTACGCCATGGCCGCCAACGTCACCCGGGCCTTCAAGCTCTACGGCTGGTGCGCGCGGATCCGCGGCGTGGAATCCGGCGGCCTGCAGGACGAGCTGCCGACCCACGTCTTCCAGGCGGATTCGGGCGAGTTCGACAGCCAGTGCCCGACCGAGGTGCAGATCGACGATCGCCGCGAGGCGGAGATGGCGCGTCTCGGGCTTATGCCGCTGGTGCACATGAAGGGCACCAACAAGGCGGCCTTCATCGGCGCGCAGTCGCTGCACAATCCGCCGAAATTCGAGGACAACGCCGCCGGCCAGCTGGCGACGTCCAACGCCATGCTCGGCGCGCGGCTGCCTTACATCTTCGCCTGCTCGCGCTTCGCCCACTTCCTCAAGCACATGGTGCGCAACAAGATCGGCTCCTACATGGAGCGCGACGACATGGAGAAGTGGCTGGGCAACTGGATCTCCAACTACGTGGAGCTCTCGGACAACGCCTCCGAGTACGACAAGGCCAAGAAGCCGCTCAAGGCCGCCGAGGTGGTCGTCGAGGAGGACCCGGAGAACCCCGGCATGTACGACGCCAAGTTCTTCCTGCGCCCCCACTACCAGCTCGAGGGCGCCAACATCTCGCTGCGCCTCGTCTCCAAGCTTCCGTCGGAGGCCGGCGCCTGACGCCCGGTTGACGGTCGATTCACGCGGCCGGGCGGAGGGATCACGGTCCCATCACGTCCTGCCGCGTACCAAAGGCTGCAGCCCGACGAGGGGGCTGGTTCAAGCGAAGGAGGCGCTGCAATGGCCGTCGACATGTTCCTCAAGCTGGAGGGGATCCCCGGAGAGTCCGCGGACGACAAGCACCCGGGAGAGATCGACATCCTGGCCTGGAGCTGGGGCATGTCCCAGTCCGGCACCATGCACATCGGCGGGGGCGGCGGTTCCGGCAAGGCGAACTTCCAGGACCTGTCGATCACCAAGTTCGTCGACATCGCCTCGCCCGAACTGGTGAAGTTCTGCTCGAAGGGTTCGCACATCAAGAAGGGCTGGCTCTACATCCGCAAGGCGGCGGGCGACACGCCGCTCGAGTACATGATCTACAACTTCGAGGATCTGATCGTCTCCTCGATCTCCACCGGCGGCTCCGGCGGCGAGGACCGGCTGACCGAAAACATCGGGCTCAACTTCCGCAAGTGGTGGTTCAAGTACACCCAGCAGAAGGAGACCGGGGCCGAGGGCGACAAGAAGGACTTCGGCTTCAACATCGCCGAGTACAAGCAGTGGTCGGGCGCGCCGAAGTGAGCCCCGCCGCCCCGGCCGTGCGGCCGGCCCGATGAGCCGGCGCGAGGCCGAGGCGGCGCTGGCGGCGGGGGACCTCTCCGCCGCCGGCGCCAAGCTGATCGAGGCGGTGCGCGCCGCCCCGGGGGACCCCGGACTGCGCGCCTTCCTGTTCGAGGTCTCAGCCCTCGCGGGGAACCGCGAGCGCGCGATGAAGGCGCTGGAACTCCTCGGCCAGCTCCGCCCCGACTCCCTCGACATGACCACGGACTATCAGGCCGCGCTCGCCGCCGAGGCGACGCGCGACCGCGTCTTCGCCGGGGTGGAGAGACCGGACGTCTTCGGGGGGGCGCGCCCCTGGACCGACGGGCTGGCCGAGGCGCTGGCGCTCGAGTCGAGGGGCGACGCCGCAGCCGCCGTCGAGGCCCGAGCGGCCGCGCTCGACGCCGCGCCCGCCTCCCCCGGGACCGTGAACGGCGAGCGCTTCGACTGGTTCGCCGACGCCGACACCCGCCTCGGTCCGGTGCTCGAGGCGGTGATGAACGGCGCCTATCGCTGGATCCCGTTCGAGGAGATCGGCGCGCTCGAGATCGAGCCGCCCAAGGATCTGCGCGATCTGGTCTGGAGCGTCGCCGTCCTCACGCTCGCCGACGGCGGACAGTGGCCGGTCCTGATCCCGACCCGCTATCACGGCTCCGAAGACGCCGGGGCCGAGATCGCGCTCGCCCGGCGCACCGAGTGGCGCCCCCTCGGCCCGGAGGACCTGGGCCACGCGGCCGGCCTCGGCCAGCGCCTGTTCGCGCACGCCGAGGCGGACGTCCCGATCCTGGAGCTTCGCAGCCTCGTCTTCGATCACGCCGTCGACGCGGCCGAGGCCGAGGCCGCCCGAGACCCGACCGCGGAGGGCTGAGCCCACGGCCATGGCCGACCCCGACACCCTGTTCTGGCCCTCGCTCTACGCCCGCCTCGCCCCTTCGCGATACGGGGGCGGCGATGAGGACGCGCCGGACCCGCACGCCGCCGCGCCCGAGCCGGGCGAGGTCCCGGCCGAACGCTTCGGCGAATCCGCCTTCTTCACCGACTTCGACACCTTGCGGCTGCACGTCGAGACGGAGCTGGTCTGCCTGCTGAACGCCTCCTGCCTCGAGTCCGCGCTGCTCGCGGGCGAGCTGGACGGCCGCGCCTTCAACGAGACCCCGCGCGAGCGCCGCCGCCAGCAACTTCCCTTCCACGACGCGCCGGACGTGCGCACCTCGATCGTCAACTACGGCCTGCCCGCGATCATCGGCGCCAGCGCCTTCGCCCTCTCCGCGGCGGAGGTGGAGCAGCGCATGCGCGAGGCGATCCTCGCCTTCGAGCCGCGGATCCGCGGCGACACGTTGCGCGTTCAGATCCTCTCCCAGAAGAACGGCCGGCTCGACACCGAGGTGCCGCTCCAGTTCGTCGTGCAGGGCGAGATACGCGGGGCCGAGGACAGCGTCGGCCTCGTCATCAACACCATCTGGGACCCCGAGCGCCTGCGCTCCGAAGCCAAGGTCACCCGCTGAGATGGACGACGAGCTGAAGCGCCTTTACGCCGCCGAACTCGCGCATCTGCGTTCCCACGCGCAGGAGTTCGCCCGCACCGGCCGCTTCCAGCGAATCGCCGCGCGCCTCGGCCTCGACGCGCCGGAGGAGGCGCGCGACCCCTTCGTCGAATGGCTGCTGCAGGGCTACGCCTTCCTCGCCGCGCGCGTGCAGCGGCGGCTGGAGGCGGAGTTCCCCCGCTTCACCCAGGCGCTGCTTTCGGTCGTCTATCCGCACCTGACCGCGCCCACGCCGTCGATGATCGTCGCGGCGGCGAACATGCGCCCGGACGCCGCCCTGCTGGAGGAAGGGGCCCTGCTGCCCCGCGGCGCGGCCTTCGAACTGGCGCGCGCGGCCGGGGGCGCCGGGGACCGTCCTGTGCGCTTCACCACCGCCCGCGCCCTCCGTCTGTTCCCGGTCGGCGTGGAGTCGCTCCGCTATCTCGAGGGGCCGGCCGCGGTGCGGGCCGCCGGCGCCTCCCGTCCCGCGCCCGCCGCCCTCGCCTTCGACCTGGTCGCGACGCCGGAGGCGGGCAGGCTTTCCGCCCTGGCCGCCGATCATCTCGACCTCTTCGTCGGAGACCGGGACGGCGCCGGTCCGGATCTGTTCGAGGCCGTGATCGCCGCCGCCACCCGCGTCGAGACGGCGAAGGACGGGGCGGCCCTCTCGCTGGCGCCGCTCGGGCTCGACCGAACCACGCCGTGCCCGCGTCTCCCGGGCGAGGAGACGCGACCGGACGAGACCGACGCCCTGCTGCCCTACGGCCACCGCAGCTTCGACGGCTGGCGCCTGCTGCACGAGTTTCTCGCCTTTCCCGACCGCTTCCGCTTTCTGCGCCTCTCGGGGCTGCGCCGCGCGCTCGAAGGGCGCGAGGGGCGGCGCGCGAGCGTCCTCGTGCTGCTGAACCGCACGGCGCCGGAGCTCGCCCGCACGCTGCCCGAGGACGCGATCCGCACCAATTGCGTGCCCGCGGTGAACCTGTTCCCGCTCTCGGCCAACGACGTGTCGCTCGCCCCCCAGCGGACCGAGCACCCGATCCTGCCCGACCGGCGCGCGACGGACTACGAGGTTCACTCGATCCTCTCCGTGACCGGGACCGGACCGGCGGGAGAGGCCGTGCCGTTCCGCCCCTTCTACTCGATCGAGGGACTCGGCGACCGCCTCGACGGCCCGCGCCGCTACTGGCACCTGGTGCGCCGCGCCCGCCAGCGCCCGGACGTCCGTTCCGACCGGGACCGCAGCCTCGATCTCTACGCGGGAACCGAGGCGTTCCTCGGCATCGTCGACCACCGCGGCGCGCCGGCTGCCGGAGCCGCCGGCCCGGTGCGCTCGGTCGGGCTCGACCTCCTCTGCTCCAACCGCCACCGGGCGGAGCATCTGCTGGTCGATCTCGGCGCCGACGGGCGGCTCGAATCCGATCTCGCCCTCGGCTGGAGCCATGTCGAGGTCGCCGCGGGCCCCTCCGCGCCGCGCGCCGGCCTGACGGAGGGCCGGCGTCTCTGGGACGCCGTCAGCCATCTCTCGCTCAACCATCTCAGCCTGATCGACGGCGACAGGGGCGAGCGCGGCGACGCCGCCGCGGCCCTCCGCGCGCTCATGCGGATCTACGCGCCCCAGGGCTCGGAGACGGCCGAGCGGCTGATCGACGCGCTCGCCGACGTCTCCGCGGCGCCCACCGTGCGCCGCGCGCGTCCCCTCTACGACCGTCCGGGCGACGCCGCCGCGCCCATCGCCTTCGTGCGCGGGCTCGAGGCCGGCCTCGTGTTCCGCGACGACGCCGAGGAGGCCTGCGGCCTCGCCTTGGTCCTCGCCCGCGTGCTCGCCGGTCAGGCCGACGCCAACAGCTTCGTCGAGACCGTTCTGCGCCGTCCCGACGGACGCGAGCGCGCGCGCTTCGCCCCCGAAACCGGCACGAGGCCCGCACCATGACCGACGATCCCGAAGATCCGTTCGAGACCGTCCCGCGTCCCGAAGCGCCGCGCCGCCGCGATCCCGTCGCGGCGTCGCCTCCGCCCCGGAACGACCCGTCCTGCTCCGCCGCCGAGGTCGAGGCCGTGAAGGCCGATGGCGAAGCCGTCGCGTCGGATCGTCCCGGCGAGGCCCCGCCGGATCCCTTCGCGGCCGCCGGCGATCCGGAGACCCCGCCGCCGGACGCCCCTCGGCCCGAGCAGCCGCCCGAGACGCCCCCCGACGCGCCGCCGGAGACCCCGCCCGGCCAGCCGCCGGAGGGGCCGCCGGATTCGCCGCCGGAGCGACCCGAGCCGCCCGAGGAGATCCCGCCCGAGGTCCCGCCGGAGACCGACCCGAACGCCCCGGACCCGGACGCGCCGCCGCCCGAGACGCCGCCGGAGCCGCCGTCCGAGGATCCCTTCGGGCCGCCGCGGGAGACGCCGCCCGGACCGCCGCCGGAGGCGCCCGAGCCGCCGTCCGAGGTGCCGCCGGCCCCACCGCCGGAGACGCCCCCGACGATGGGGCCGGCCGCCGCGACGAAGACCGTGGCGACGGTCGCCCCCCTCCTGCCGCCGCCCGAAGGCTCCGGCCGGGACGCGCCGGCGGGCGTCTCGTCGGAGACGGAGGCCCGAGGCCCCGCGCCGCCCGAGGACGCCCCCGAAGCCGCCGCCCCCTTCCGCGCCGCCGACCCGCTCCCGCCCGCGGCCCCTTCTGAGCCGGCCGAGGCCGCGCCAGCCCCGACGGGCCCGCCTGCCGCCGATCCGGCTCAGCCCGCCCGGCGCTCGTCCGCGCAGGACGATCTGGACGATCTCGTCGCACGCCCTTGGGCCTGGGATCTCTTCGCCGCGGTCGAGGCCGTGCACGCCGCGCGCCCGGATCTGCCCGCGCCCGGCCGCTCCAGCCGCATCGCCGACGATCCGGTGCGCCTGCGACAGCGCCCGACCCTCGCCTTCAAGGCGTCGCCGATCGTCGCCGCCCGCCGCTCGGCCCCCGGCGGCCGCCCGGTGATCGAACTCGAGCAGATCGCCTTCGGCCCCCTCGGACCGGCGGGACCGCTCCCGGTCCACGTCACCGACGACGCCATCCACGAGGCGAAGGAGGGCCGTCCCTGGCTTTCCGGCTTCCTCGACGTCTTCACCCACCGCATGCTGCACCTGATGGTGCGCGCCTGGCAGTCGGCCCGTCTCGCCTCCCGCCAGGCCTTCACCGCGGACGATCCCTGGCCGCGCCGCATCGCCTCGCTCTTCGGCGCCGGGCCGGCGGAATTCCGGAACCGCGACGCCTTCCCCGACGACCTCAAGCTGCACATGGCCGGCTGGCTCGCCTCCAAGCGCCGCTCCAAGGCCGCCCTCGCCGGCGTGCTCGAGGCCGCGGTCGGCGCGCCGGTGGAGGTGCAGGAGCACGCCCCCGAATGGCTGCCGATGCCGAAGGAAGAGCAGAGCCGCCTCGGCGCCCAGGGCGCCACGCTCGGCCGCGACCTCACGCTCGGCCCCCGCTTCTTCTCGCTCCAGTCGCGGCTGCGCGTGCGCACCGCCCCGCTCGACGCCGAGGCGTTCGCGGACCTGCTTCCCGGCGGCCCCCGCCTCGCGGCCGCGCGCGACGCGGCGCGCATGCTGATGGGTCTCGCGGCGAGCTGGGAGCTGCAGCTGCGCCTGAAGCCCGAGGCCGTGCCCGATCTCGCACTCGACGGCCGCCGCCGCCTCGGACTCGACAGCTGGCTCGCCGCCGAAACCCGTCGCCTCGCCGAGGACGTGGTGCTGGAAGGGGCGGCGCCCCCCCGCGCCGTCCCGCGCCTGACCTGACGCTCGCGGTCGCGCCGTGAGCCGCCAGGCCCGCCTTTTCGCTACGAGCCCGGCGCCGAAGGCGCTAGGCTGACGCAACGACGATCCGACCCGGGGGAGGGGATCCATGAGCACCATCAAGCGCACCGACCTGCTTGCGAAGCTTAACGCGCCCTGCCGCAAGGCGGTCGAGAACGCGATGAAGTCCGCCAAGCTCCGCGGCAACCCCGACGTCGAGTTCGCCCACTGGGTCGAGCAGCTCGCCCTCGTCGAGAACGGCGACGTCCAGCGCATCGCCAGGCACTTCGGGATCGACGCCAGCCACCTCGCCGCCGACCTCACGCGCGCCATCGACAGTCTGCCGCGCGGCGCGACCTCGATCTCCGACATCTCCAACCACATCTTCGACGCCATCACGGAAGCCTGGGTGCAGGCGTCGCTGGTCTGGAAGTCCGACGTGATCCGCGCCGGCCACGTCCTGCACGGCGTCCTGCGGGACCGGGTCCTCCGCGGCGAGCTCAACGCCCTCTCCGACGAGTTCCGCAAGATCGACCCCGACCGCCTGGCCGGGGAACTGCCCTCGATCATCGAGGGCTCCGCCGAGGAGGGCGCCCGCGCCGCCGGCAAGGCCGCGGGCCACGCCGGCGCCAGCTCCGACGCCGCCAAGCCCCCGGCCTCCGACGGCTCCGCCCTCGCCACCTACGCCACCAACCTGACCGAACAGGCCCGCAACGGCGACATCGACCCCATCGTCGGCCGCGACCCCGAGATCCGGCAGATCGTCAACATCCTGATGCGCCGCCGCCAGAACAACCCGATCCTCACCGGCGAGGCCGGGGTGGGCAAGACGGCGGTGGTCGAGGGCTTCGCCCTCCGCCTCGCGCGCGGCGACGTGCCCCCGCAGCTCAAGGACGTCGAGCTCCACATGCTCGACATCGGCCTCCTGCAGGCCGGCGCCTCCATGAAGGGCGAGTTCGAGCAGCGGCTGCAGAACGTCATCGACGAGGTGCAGAGCTCCGAGAAGCCGATCATCCTCTTCATCGACGAGGCCCACACCCTGATCGGCGCCGGCGGCGCCGCCGGCACCGGCGACGCGGCGAACCTACTCAAGCCGGCGCTGGCGCGGGGAGAGCTCCGCACCGTCGCCGCCACCACCTGGGCCGAATACAAGAAGCACATCGAGAAGGACCCCGCCCTCACCCGCCGCTTCGAGGTGGTGAAGGTCGAGGAGCCGACCGAGGACAAGGCCCTTCTGATGATGCGCGGCGTCGCCTCCACCCTGGAGCGGCACCACCGCATACAGATCCTCGACGAGGCGCTCGAGGCCGCCGTCACCCTCTCCCACCGCTACATCCCCGCCCGCCAGCTCCCCGACAAGTCGGTGAGCCTGCTGGACACCGCCTGCGCCCGCGTCGCCGTCTCCCAGCACGCCGTCCCGGCGGAGGTGGAGGACAGCCGCCGCCGCATCGAGGCGCTGGAGGTCGAGCGCGGCATCATCGGCCGCGAGGCCGCCATCGGCCTCGAGACCGCCGACCGGTCCGAGAGCGTCGAGACCGCGCTCGCCGCCGAGAAGGAGCGCCTCGTCGGCCTCGAGGAGCGCTGGGAGGCCGAGAAGGGCCTCGTCCTCGACATCCTCGATCTCCGCGCCCGCCTCCGTCAGGGTCTCGAGCCGGTGGAGCGCACCGGCTCGGCGCTGGAGCGCGCCGCCGCCGAGGAGGCGGCCAAGGAGGCGGCCGCCGAAGCCGCCGTCCAGGCCGCCGAGGCCGAGGCCGAAGGCGGCGTCGCCCTCGCCGAGCCCCCCGCGGCCGAGGAGGACGGCCCGCAGCCCCTCTCGCCCGAGGAGCGCGCCGAGGCCGAGTCGCTCCTCAAGCAGCGCCTCGCCGCCTTGGCGGAACTGCAGGGCGAGACCCCGCTGATCCTCCCCTCCGTCGACCGCAACGCCGTCGCGGCGGTGGTCCAGGACTGGACCGGCATCCCCGTCGGCCGGATGATGGGCGACGAGATCCAGACCGTGCTCCACCTCGCCGACACCCTCGCCGAACGCGTGGTCGGCCAGGACCACGCGATGGAGATGATCGCCCGGCGCATCCGCACCTCCCGCGCCGGCCTCACCGCGCCCGAGAAGCCGATCGGCGTGTTCCTGCTCGCCGGCCCCTCCGGCGTCGGCAAGACAGAGACCGCCCTGACCCTCGCCGAGGCTCTCTACGGCGGGGAACAGAACCTGATCACCATCAACATGAGCGAGTTCCAGGAGGCGCACACCGTCTCCACCCTAAAGGGCGCCCCTCCCGGTTACGTGGGCTACGGCGAGGGCGGCGTCCTCACCGAGGCCGTGCGCCGCCGCCCCTACTCCGTCGTCCTGCTCGACGAGGTGGAGAAGGCGCACCCCGACGTGCACGAGATCTTCTTCCAGGTGTTCGACAAGGGCATGATGGAGGACGGCGAGGGCCGGCAGATCGACTTCAAGAACACCCTGATCCTGCTGACCTCCAACGTCGGCTCCGACCTGATCATGAAGATGTGCGAGGATCCCGACCTCGCGCCCGAGCCCGAGGCGCTGGCGACCGCCCTCCGCCCGGACCTCCTGAAGGTGTTCCCGGCGGCGCTGCTCGGGCGGGTGGTGACGATCCCCTACTTCCCGCTCTCCGACGACGTCATCAAGCTGATCACCACGTTGAAGCTGAAGTCGATCCAGAAGCGGGTCGCGGCCGCCCACGGCGCCGAGCTCGACTACTCCGATGCCGTGCTCGAGCTCATCCGCGCCCGCTGCACCGAGCTCGAGAGCGGAGGGCGAATGATCGACGCGGTGCTGACCAACTCGATGCTGCCCGCGATCTCGGAGGAGGCGCTGCGCCGCATGGCCGAAGGCCGCCCGCTGACGCGCGTCAGCATCGACGTCGCCGACGGCGAGTTCAGCTACGCCGCCGAATGAGCCCGAGGAGACCGCGCATGCCCCGCTCCGTCGCCCCCTTCCTCGTCGCCGCCACGCTCGCGCTCGCGGCCTGCGCCGCGCCCCAGCCGGAGCCGCGGCGGGAGTTCCAGCCGGTCTCCGGTCCCGGCGAATTCATCGAGAAGGTCGCCGGCAAGCCGATCACCTTCGAGAACGGCGGAACCCTCGTCGCGCAACCGGACGGCAGCCTCGGCGGCGATTTCGGCGGTCAGACCCCCGAGGGAAGGTGGAACTTCTCGAACGGACTGTTCTGCCGGGTCGTGACCATCGGCGCGCAGGACTATCCGGAGGTCTGCAACCTCGTCGAGGTCGGCGAGAACGTCGTCCGCTTCCTCAACCCCGACGGAACCCTCAGTTCGGAGGCCCAGCTCGGCTGACGCGGACCTGCCGGGGACCGGCCCTCACGGCTCCGTTCGACGAACCTTTCAGGGAGGGCACGAAGTCTTCGCGCGCCGAGGCCGCGAGGACTTCGTGCGGATCCGGCACCGGCACCGCTACGACGCAGGCCACGCGCAGTTCCCGCATGACGCCGTCTCGATCCTGATGCAGTGCGCGTGGAAGGCGCCCGAACCCGACCATGCGCCATCGGCCGAGGAGGCCGACTGACAGCGCGAAGCCGCCTTTGCGGTCGCGGGCGGTCTCGAGGCTCTACAGCGGCAGTTCCAGCTGCTCGGTCTCGCGCTCGATCTTCTCCGAACTCTTGCCGAAGCGCTGCTTCTTCAGCCTCGCGATGGTGATCTTCGGCGCCTGCACCAGCGCCTCGTAGGCCCGGTTTGCCGTCGCGATCCCGGCGATCTCGGCGCGGAGGCCCAGCACCATGGCCTGCAGCGCCGCGGGATCTTCGGGGAGGGTGTCGGCCTCGGACCTCGTCGTCGGAGGATACCCGACGCCATCATCCAGAGCTATGTCAAATCATTGTTTCAAAGTGAAAATCATACCGCCGCGCCTAACCGATGACCTTTCTGATCCACGGCTTGAGACAGAGAGATCGGATGCGGTCGGGATCGTCGGCGAAGGCGTTCCAGGCGTGGCA
>JAWLFJ010000038.1:0-30278 GCA_041685625.1 Paracoccaceae bacterium
CTGGCCGCGGCGCTCGGCGGCGGCTATTCGAGGGATCCGGCCGAACTCGCGGCTCGGCACGCGATCCTGTTCGAGGAGGCCGCCGCCCTCGCCGCCTGAGGCGGCGAGGGCGGGGGCGTCCGGCCCGCGGCGCGCCCCGGGCGGAAGGGGCGGCCGCGGGCCTGCCGGGATCAGCCGGCGACGACCGCGGTGAAGAGAACGGCGGCGGCGAGCAGCGCGACGAGGGTCAGGGTCTCGCCGGCGAGACGGCGAGGAGTGCGGGTCGTGTTCATGGCGCTATGCCTTCGATCGGAGGGTTAAGGCGCGTCGCAGATCCGGCCTGCGACACCCGGGATCTGGCCCCGAGACCGCCGTCACGCAAGGGGCCTCGGCGCCGCTCCGAAGCCGTTTCCGACCCTGATGCGCGGCTGCCACGGAGGGGCGTCGCGGATGCGCCTCCAAGCGTCGCATCCGGGCTCCAACCTCTTGGCGCAGATACGGCTTCCGGGTCCGGGCGCGGCCCGCGGGATGCGTCGCGGCGGCCGCGACCCGACGATTCGCTCAGCCGTCCGCCAACCCCTCGAGGCGCAGTCGAGCGATCCGCCCGACCTGTCCGAGCGCCTCCTCGAACTCCGCCTCGGGATCGGCGCCGACCCGCCGCCGGAACGCCTCCAGTATCTCCTCGCGGCGCCGTCCCTTCACCGCGAGGATGAACGGAAATCCGAAGCGCTCGACGTAGCGGGCGTTCAGCGCCTGGAACTCGGCCAGCTCCTCCGGCGAGCAGGCGTCGAGCCCTGCGCCCGCCTGCTCGCGCGTCGAGGCGTCGGTCAATCCGCCGGCCAGCGCCAGCCGCCCCGCGAGATCCGGATGCGCGCGAAGAAGCGCCAGCCGCGCCGGACGCGGCGCCGCCGCCACCTCCCGCGCCATCGCCGCGGCGAGGCCTTCCGGAGTGTCGGTCTCCGGCCCGAGACCGCGCTCGAAGGCCGCCTCCGCGATCCAGGGGGTCCCCTCCCAGACCCCGCCGTAACAGGCGAGGAAGGCGTCGCGGGAGAGGTTGCGGGGCGGGGGGACGAAGCGCATCGGGACCCTCGGCGCGGCGGGATCGGCAGGCCGCGGGACCCGAGGCTAGCGACGCGAGCGGCGATTTGCCAGCGCCTCCGGCTTTCGCGGGCGCGGCGCCGCCGCTACGCTCGCGCGGCATGTCGAGGGAACGGGGCGCATGGAAGCGATCTTTCACGACTGGATCGGGCTGGTGGCGCGCTGGGCGCACATCGTCGCCGCCATCGGCTGGATCGGCTCCAGCTTCTACTTCATGTGGCTGGACCATTCGCTGCGGAACGACGGCACGCTGCCCGAGGGCGTGAAGGGCGAAAGCTGGAGCGTGCACGGCGGCGGCTTCTACCAGGTCCGCAAGTTCCAGGTCGCGCCGGAGCGGATGCCCGCGATCCTGCACTGGTTCAAGTGGGAGGCGTATTCGACCTGGCTCACCGGGCTCCTGATGCTCGCCGTGGTCTACTGGTGGGGCGCCGAGGGGATGCTGATCGACCGCACGGTGCTGGACCTCTCGGTCAGCCAGGCGGTGGTCGCCTCGGCGGCCTCGCTCGGGCTCGGCTGGCTGCTCTACGACCGGCTCTGCAAGTCGGGGCTGCGCGATTCGCCGGTGGCGATGTTCGCGCTGCTCTACGCAGGGATCGTGCTGCTCGCCTGGGGCTTCGGCCAGGTGTTCTCGGCGCGCGCGGCCTGGCTGCACACCGGCGCGGTGATCGCGACGATCATGTCGGGCAACGTGTTCTTCACCATCATCCCGAACCAGCGGAAGACGGTGGCGGCGCTGACGGCGGGCGAGGATCCCGATCCCCGCCTCGGGGCGGAGGCGAAGCTGCGCTCCACCCACAACAACTACCTGACGTTGCCGGTGATCGCGCTGATGATCTCGAACCACTACCCGGTGGCCTTCGGGCATCCGCACTCCTGGGTGCTGATCGCCATCATCCTCGCGATCGGCGCGGCGGTGCGGAACTGGTTCAACCTGCACGACCAGGACGTTAAGGGCCCGCGCGTCGCGTGGCAGTGGCCGACGGCAGCGGCGCTCTTCGTCGGGCTGATGGGCTTCAGCGCCTGGCGGCCCGACGCCGTCGCCGCGACACTCGAGCCCGCGGGCGCCATGCAGGTGGTGGAGGCGCATTGCGCCGCCTGCCACGCCGCCTCGCCGCGCCACGCCGGCTTCGCGGAGGCGCCGGGCGGCGTCGCCTTCGACACGCTGGCGGAGATCCGCGCGCAGGCCGACGCGATGTTGGCGCAGGCGGTGCTGTCGAAGGCGATGCCCCTCGGCGACGAGACCGCGATCACGAGCGAGGAGCGCGCGATCCTCGGCGCCTGGCTGCGGGCGGGCGCGCCTGCGCCCTGACCGGCGGCCTCACTCGCCGGGCTGCGGGCTCGCGCCCCGCCGCTCTGCGCTCTCGGCGGCACGTCGCGCGGCGGTCTCGGCGGTCTCGGCGGTCGCCGCGCCCGCGCGGCGGGCCGGGATCTCCGCCGGCGGCACGTCGCCGGTCTTGGAGAGGATCACCGCGATCGGCCGGGTCGCCTCGAACTTGGCGAAGACCATCACCAGGATCACCGTGATCGGGATGGCGAGGAACATGCCCGCCGGCCCCCAGACCGCGCCCCAGGCCACCAGCGACAGCAGGATCACCGTGGAAGAGAGATTGAGGTTGTTGCCCATCACGCGCGGCACCACGACCTCGCCCGCCACGAACTGCGTCGCGCCCAGCACCGCCAGCAGCGCGATCAGCGCCGCCGGATCGGTCAACGTCATCACCGCGAAGATCGCCGGCAGCGCGACCGCGACGATCGAGCCGATGGTGGGTATGAAGTTGAGGCCGAAGGCGAGGAAGCCCCAGAAGCCGGCCCCCGTGACCCCGGCCGCCCAGCACGCCGCCCAGGTGACGAGGCCGACGCCTGCGCTCACCAACGTCATCAGCCAGAGATAGACGCGCGTCTCCCCCCCTATCTCGGCCAGCGTCGCCTCCAGCCGCGCGCGCCGGGCCGGATCCGGGAACAGCGCCCGCAGCTTGGCTTGGTAGAAGCGCTCGTCGATCAGAAGGAACATGGTGTAGAGGAAGACGAGGCTGACGTCCGACAGGAAGCCCCGCGCCACGCCGAGCGCGTAGGCGATCATGTCCTCGAGCGCCAGCCGCTCCAGCAGCGCCTCGGGCGTGAGCAGGCTGCCGAAGCCGATGCGGTCGAACGCTGCGCGCAGTTGCGCCAGCAGCGGACTGTCCTGCACGGAGAGGCCCGCCGCCAGTTCCGCGAGGTTGGCGACGAGCACCCGCGTCGCCGCGAGCACCAGCACGAACAGCAGCGTCGCGGAGATCAGCTGCGCCACCCTCCGCGGCAGCGCCGGAAGGCGGCGGCGCAGCGCCTCCGCGATGCCGTTGAGCAGGAACCACACCAGCACCGCGATCGCGACCGGTACCGCATAGTCCCGCGTCGCCGCGAGGCAGAGCAGGACGAGCGCCGTGAAGGCGAGGGTGAAGAAGGGTCCGGCGGCGAGGCTGCGGCCGATGCGTCTCATCGGGATGGGTTCCAACCGGCTGCGGGGCGCGTCGGCGGCGGCCCCGCTCCCCGTTTAGCGCCGGCGCGCCGGCGGCGAAACCGCCGAGCGTCGGCGGATCACGCCTTTCGATCGCCGCAGAACAGATCGTGGAGCAGCGTGATCACGCGCTCGACCCGTCCGTCGGCGAGGCGATAGTAGATCGTCTTGCCCTCGCGCCGGTTGTCGACCAGACCCTCGAGCCGAAGCCGCGCCAGTTGCTGCGACACCGCCGACTGGCGGGCCGCGAGCAGCCGTTCGAGTTCGGTCACCGACCTCTCGCCCTCGGCGAGATGGCAGAGGATCATCAGTCGGCCCTCATGGGCGAGCGCCTTCAAGAAGGCGGTCGCCTCCTCGGCGCTCTCCGCCATCGGGTCGAGCGTAGCTGATGGAGCGTTCATGGGCACCTCGGGAACGGCTGCGCCCCGCATCCGGCGTGCGCACGACCATTCTGCTGCAATACAAGCGCCATATCTAGTGCAGCCGTTTATCGGGGAAAGGGCCTCCCTCGTGTCACGCGCGGCGTGCGCGCGACGTCGAGCCCGTCGCGGCAAGACGCTCGCGGATGCGTCCGGCAAAGCGGCTCGGCGCCTCCTCGTGCATCACGTGGCCGAGGTCGTGGCGTTCCAGCTCGACGAAGGGCAGCCGCGCGGCGAGCGTCTCGGCCTGATCCGGGGGGACGGCCTTGTCGGCCTCCCCCACCGCGAGGACCAGCGGGCAGGGCAGGTCCGGCAGATCCTCGAGCAGCGGCTCCAGGTCCCACTGCGCCATCATCCGGAGGGCGCCGTCGACATGCGCCGCGTTGCGGAACAGCCGCTGGTAGAGCTTCAGCCCCGCCTCCGGAATCCGCGAGCCGGTGCCCCGGATCAGCCGCCGCGCGGTGTCCGAATCACCCGAGGCCGCGAGCGCGAAGGCCCGCGGGGTCAGCGGGTTGGCCGAGAGCGCCCGCGCCATCGGCGGAAACAGCACCCCCGCCAGCCCCCGGAAGGGCGTCAGGGCGCCGTTGATCGCGTAGATCAGCCGCGGCGCCGCCCGCCCGTCCAGCGTAAGGCGCAGCGCCACCGCCGCCCCGGCCGAATGCCCGGCGATCAGGTCAGGCGAGACGCCGAGAACGTCGATCAGGTCCCCGACCTCCCGCGCCATCACGGGCAACGCCTGGCGGCGCCCGACGGGCAGCGTCGAGAAGCCGTGCCCCGGCAGATCCGGCGCGATGACGTCGTGATCGGCCGCGAGGTCCTCCATCACCCCCGCCCAGGAATGCGCCGAGGCGCCCGCCCCGTGCAGCAGCAGCACCCGCGGCGCTCCGTCCGGCCCGCGGCGCACCAGCCGCCAGCGGAGGCCCCCGGCCTCGAGGAACCGGGTGGCGTCGGCGCCGGGCCAGCGCGCGCCCTCCTCGTTCCAGTCGATCCGGCGCATCTCAGCCTCCCGTGGCGGCGCGCGCCGCGTCCGCGAGGCCGCGCGCGTCGGCGCGGGGCAGGGCCAGCGGCCGCGCCCCCATCTCCGCCGCCAGCGCCGCCGCGGCGGGGTCGGGCCGGGCGGAGGCGTCGATCAGCACGCTCGGAACCCCCGCGGCGCGCACCGCCCGCGCCGCCGCCCGGGCGTCCTCGGCCGCGCGCGCGCGCCCGCCGCGCCCGTCGAGGCCGACATTGGCCCGCCCGTCGGTCAGCACGATAAGATAGGGCGAGACCCCGCGCCGCTTCAGCCGCTCGGCCAGGGCCAGCCCCGCCGTCAGCCCGGCGGCGAGCGGGGTGCCCCCGCCCCCCGGGAGAGCGGCGAGGCGGCGCTTCGCCTGCACGAGGCTGCGCGTCGGCGGCAGCAGCAGATCGGCGCCGGAGCCGCGGAAGCTCACCAGGGCCACCTGCTCGCGCCGGACATAGGCCTCGGCCAGCATCAGCTCGACCGCGCCCTTGACCTCCGCCAGCCGCGCCAGCGCGGCCGAGCCCGAGGCGTCCACCACGAAGATCAGCCCGGATTCGCCGCGCCGCTTGAAGCGCTTCACGCGGAAGTCGTCGGGGCGCACCTGCACCCGGCCCGGCGCGTCCGGCGCCGTGCGCCGGCGCAGCGTCTGCCACGGCGCCGCGGCCCGGAGCGTGCCGATGAGGTCCAGCCGCGCGCCGCCCCGCGGCGGCCCGGCACGAACGCCAGCCGGCCGGCCGCGCGTCGGCGTGCGCCGCTCGTCGCCGGCGCCGCCCTCCGCGGCGGACGAGGGCGTCGCCTGCGCCGCGAGCTTCGCCAGCAGATCGCGCGGCAGCGAGGCCTCGGCGGCCTCCAGCACCCGGTCCTCCAGCGGCCTCGGCGCGTCGTCGGCCTCCGGCGTCTCCTCGCGCTCGCCCTGCTCCTCGGGCGGAGGCGGAGGTGCGTCCTCGGGCTCGGCCTCCTCTGGCGGGGGCTCGGGCATCCGCGTCGCACGGGGGCCGAGGACCAGGCGGGCCGCCAGCGCGCCCTCGATCTCCCCCGCCTCGTCGGCGCCCAGCAGCGCCGCCGCCGCCCGCGCCACGCGCATCGCGAGGAGCGGCGCGCGAAGCGAGTCGACGCCCAGCGCCGCCGCCGCCTTGGTCAGCGCCTCGCCCAGCGCCTCCGGCACCGCGGTCTCGGACAGGCGCGTCCGCGCCTCCGTCACGTCCTCCGCCGTCGCCGCCGGCTCGCCCAGCGCCTTGCGCGGGATGCCGGTCAGGTCGAGCCGGAAGGCGAGCCGGTCGGCCAGCGCCTCCGGCGCCCGCTCGTCCGGCTCGGCGCCTTCGTCGAGCGCCACCAGCGCGAAGCGCGCCGGCGCGAGGATCGAGGCGCCGTCACGCTCCGCCCGTACCTCGCCCGCATCGAGCGCGGCGCCGAGGCGCGAGGCGAGGCCGGCCGTCGCCCGCTCGGCCATCGGCAGGATCAGGAGCCCGCCGTCCGCCTCCGCCAGCAGGCCCGAGGACCAGACCGGCCGCCCGGCCGAAAGCGTGCCGGCGAGGTCGAGCCCGCCGAGCAGCCGGTCGTCCCCGATCGAGGCCGGCATCCGGCGCAGCGGCGTCCCCTCCGCCAGTCCCTGCCGCAGCGCCTCGAGCCAGGCGTCCCGCGCCGGGCCGGGCCGCGCGCGCACCACCGCGCCGCCGAGTCCCTCGGGATCGACGGCGAGCAGCGCGGCGGCGAGCGCCGGGTCGGTCCAGGGATCGGCGTCGGGCTCCGGACGCTCCGGGCGTTCGGGCGGCTGCGGGCGCAGATCGTCGCGGGGGCTCACGGACGGCTCCCGTCGGCGGCCCGGACGGGCGGACGCCCCGCCCGCCCACCCGCGTCCGCCCGTCCGGGCCGCGCGGCGAGCGGATCGCCTGGCGGTCTCACGCCGGCATCACCTCGTCCAGGGCGCGCGCGACCCGCGCCTCCGAGCCCGCCTCGTCCAGCGGATCGCGCCGCAGCCGGTGGCGCAGCGCGCTCGGCGCCACCGCGCGCAGATGCGCCGCGCCGACCGTCTCCGCGCCCTCCAGCGCCGCGATCGCCCGCGCCGCCCGGATCAGCGTGAGCTCTCCGCGGAGCCCGTCCGCGCCGAGCGCGAGGCAGAGCTCCGCTGCCAGCGCCAGCGCCTCGTCCGGTGTCGCGACCGCGCCGATCCGCCCGCGCGCCGCCACGATCCGCTCGCGCTCCTCGGCCTGCGCCGCCTCCCAGGCGTCGCAGAAGCCCGCGCGGTCCCGCTCGAAGGCGTCGCGCCGCTTCACCACCTCGACCCGCGTCGGCACGTCCCTGGGCGAGGCGACCTCGACCGAGAGCCCGAAGCGGTCCAGCAGCTGCGGGCGCAGCTCCCCCTCCTCGGGGTTGCCGCTTCCCACGATCACGAAGCGCGCCGCATGGCGCACGCTCAGCCCCTCGCGCTCGACGACGTTCTCGCCCGAGGCGGCGACGTCGAGCAGCAGGTCCACGAGATGATCCTCAAGCAGGTTCACCTCGTCGATGTAGAGGAAGCCGCGGTTCGCCCGCGCCAGCAGCCCCGGCTCGAACGCCTTCTCGCCCTGCGTCAGCGCCCGCTCGAGGTCGAGCGCGCCGACCACCCGGTCCTCCGTGGCGCCGAGCGGCAGGTCGACCACCGGCGTCGGAACCTCGATCCCCGCCGCCCCGTCCTCGGGCGCGAGGTTGTAGGGCGAGCCCTCCGCCACCCGAATCGGCGGCAGCAGCGCCGCGAGCGCCCGCACCGCCGTCGACTTGCCGGTGCCGCGGTCCCCGAACACGAGCACGCCGCCGACCGAGGGATCGACGGCGGCGATGCGCAACGCCCACTTCATCTCGTCCTGCCCGACGATGGCGGCGAAGGGGAATTCGAGCTTCATGCGGAGGTCTCCCTGGGGATCGTGCGGAGGCCGGCGAAGGCCGCGGCGTCAAGCTAACCTGACATGATGCGTCTGGCCAGCGTCGCACGCCTCGGCGCGGCGCGAAAGACGGGGTCGAAACGCCGCGCCCATACCGGTTTCGACCCGAAACGCTTCTCCGCCTTTCGTGCCGTGCCGCGGGCCTGCAATATCGTTGGAAACCGCGCGAGACGCTGCTACTGTCCAGTCATGTTGACAGTCACTCCCCCCGAGGCGCTCGTCGCCGCCCCCGCGCCGGCCCGCACAGGACCGCGCGCTCTCGTCGTCGGCGCCGGCTTCGGCGGGCTCGCCGCCGCCGTCCGCCTCGCCGCCCGCGGCTGGCGCGTCACCGTCGTGGACAAGCTCGACACGCCCGGCGGTCGCGGCACCGCCCTTCACCAGGACGGCTACCGCTTCGATCTCGGTCCGACCATCGTCACCGCCCCCCACCTCTTCGAGCTGGTCTGGGAGATCGCGGGTCGGAAGATGTCCGACTACGTCGACCTTCGCGCGCTCGATCCCTTCTACACCCTGCATTGGCCGGACGGATCGCACTTCACCGCCTCGGGCGACCCGGACGCCATGCGCGCCGAGGTGGAACGTCTCTCCCCCGGCGACGTGAAGGGCTGGGAGCGGTTCATGCGCGACGCGGAGGAGCGTTACGAGGTCGGCTTCGTCGGCCTCGGCCGCCGCCCGATGCACGAGTTCAAGGAGCTGGTGAAGGTCCTCCCCCGCTTCGGCCTCCTGCGCGCGGACCGCTCGATCCACGCCCTCGCTGCGCGGCGCATGAAGGACCCGCGGCTCCGCATGGCCTTCAGCTTCCACCCCCTCTTCATCGGCGGCGACCCGTTCCGCGTGACCTCGATGTACGCGCTCGTCAGCCATCTCGAGAAGCTGCACGGCGTCCACTACGCCATGGGCGGCGCCGGGGCGCTGGCCGACGGCCTCAAGCGCCTCGCCGAGGAGATCGGCGTCGAGTTCCGCTGGAACGAGGAGGTCGACGCCATCCTCGAGAGGGACGGCAAGGCCGCCGGCATCCGCCTCGCCTCGGGCGAGACGCTGCGCTCCGAGATCGTCGTCTCCAACGCCGACGCCGGGCACACCTACTCGCGCCTCCTCCGCGAGCGCCGCCGCCGCCGCTGGACCGAGGCGAAGCTGAAGCGCTCCAAGTGGTCGATGGGCCTCTTCGTCTGGTATTTCGGCACCAAGGGCACGAAAGGCCGCTGGTCCGACATCGGCCATCACACCATCCTCAACGGCCCGCGCTACGGCGGCCTCATCGACGACATCTTCGTCAACGGCAAGCTGACCGAGGACATGAGCCTCTACATCCACCGCCCCTCGGTCACCGACCCGACCTGCGCGCCGGAGGGCGACGACTGCTTCTACGCCCTCTCCCCCGTCCCCCACATGGGCCACGAGGGCAAGGAGACCGACTGGGAGGCCCAGCGCGAGCCCTACAAGGCGCGCGTGCTCGCCATGATGGAGAAGTGGATGCCCGGCCTCGGCGAGACCATCGTCTCCGAGCACGTCATGACACCGCCGGACTTCCGCGACCGCTACCTCTCCCCCCTCGGCTGCGGCTTCTCGATCGAGCCCCGCATCCTGCAATCCGCCTGGTTCCGCCCGCACAACGTCTCCGAGGAGCTCGACGGCCTCTATCTCGTCGGGGCCGGCACCCATCCCGGCGCCGGGCTCCCCGGCGCCATCTGTTCGGCCGAGGTCATGGACCGGCTCGTGCCCGACGCCGCCACCGTGGAGGCCCGCTGATGGACGGCACGCAGCATCTCGAGGCGGCGCTCGCCGCGCCCGTCGGCCTCTCGCGGGAGGCCGACCTCGCCCATTGCGCCGCCGCGATCCGCCACGGCTCGCGCAGCTTCCACGCCGCCTCGAAGCTGCTGCCGCGCCGCGTGCGCGAGCCGGCGCTGGCGCTCTACGCCTTCTGCCGCCTCGCCGACGACGCGGTCGACGAGGCCGCCGGCCCCCTCGCCGCCAAGGCCGAGGCCGCGCGCCGCCTGCGCCTGCGCCTCGACGCCTGCTACCGCGGCGCGCCGGAGAACCACCCCGCCGACCGCGCCATGGCCGCAATCGTCGAGGCGCACGAGATGCCGAAGGCGCTCCCCCTCGCGCTGATCGAGGGGCTGGAATGGGACGCTGAGGGCCGGCGCTACCGCACCCTCTCGGACCTCCACGCCTATTCCGCCCGCGTCGCCGGCGCCGTCGGCGCGATGATGACCGTGCTGATGGGCGTGCGCGACCGCGACGCCCTCGCCCGTGCCTGCGATCTCGGCAACGCGATGCAGCTGACCAACATCGCCCGCGACGTGGGCGAGGACGCGCGCGCGGGCCGCCTGTTCCTGCCGCTCGACTGGCTGGAGGAGGCCGGCATCGAGCCCGAGCGCCTGCTGGCCGAGCCCCGCTTCAGCCCAGAACTCGGCGCCGTGACGGCCCGGCTCCTGCGCGAGGCGCGCCGCCTCTACCGTCGCGCCGCCCCCGGCGTCGCGGCGCTGCCGGCGGACTGCCGCCCGGCGATCTACGCCGCCGCCCGCATCTACGGCGCCATCGGCGCTGTGGTCCGCGCGCAGGGGCACGACAGCGTCTCGCGCCGCGCCGTGACGACGACCCGCGCCAAGCTCGGCCGCGCGGCGCTCGCCCTCGGCGACGCCGCGCTCAGCCTCGCGCCCGGCCGCCCGCTCGGGCTCTCGGCGCGCCCGCTCGCGCAGACCGCCTTTCTGGTCGAGGCCGCGGCGAAGGAGTATCCCGCCAGCCGCCACGCGCGCGCCGAGCGCCAGGTCTCCGCCTTCATCGCCGTGATCGCCGAACTCGAGGCCCGGGACCGCGATCCCATGCGGCCCGCCTGAGCTCTCCCCGCAGCAAGGCTCCCGCGCGCCATCGCCGCGCGGGCGCCGAAGGCCGACCGAGGCGCTTCGCTTCCGGCGGCGGGCGCCCTATGTCTTTCCTGCAGCGACGAACGGCAGCGGGAGACGCGCGATGCTGATGGAATGGATCGTCCTCGCCGGCCTCGGCCTCGCGGTGATGGCGGCGGCCTCGACGGGTGCGGTCTACAAGCCCGGCCGGTGGTACGAATCGCTGGCCAAACCTTTCTGGACGCCGCCCAACTGGCTGTTCCCGGTGGCTTGGCTGACGCTCTACATCCTGATGACCGTGGCCGCCTGGCGCGTGGCGACGGCGCTCGCCGCCGGCGCCCTCGCCGCGCCGCTGACCGGCGCCGCGGGCCTCGCCTTCTGGTCGGCGCAGATCACGCTCAACGCCGTGTGGTCGCCGCTGTTCTTCGGCATCCGCCGGCCCGACGCGGCGATGATCTGTGTCGTCGCGCTCTGGGCCTCCGTCGCCGCGACCTGCGGGCTGTTCTGGCTGGTCGATCCGCTGGCTGGCGCGATGCTTTTGCCCTACGTCGTGTGGGTGACCGTCGCCGCGGCGCTCAACTGGACGGTGCTGCGCATGAACGAGGACAGGGAATGGGGGCTGCCGGACGCCGCCTGAGCCGCGCCCACACCTGTCCCGACATGCCGCATGGGTGAAATCGTCCGGTGATTTCAAAGGCTTCCGGCCTGCTTGCGCGGGAGCATCGCGGCCGGCCGTCCGTGCGGCGCCTCAGCGCCGCACCCAGCCCGGCGGCCAGTAGGGCGGCCTCGGCATCCGCCAAGGCAGCAGCGTCTTGATCCAGCCGGAGGCGAATCGGTCGAGGTCCAGCGCCTCGTGCACCGCCGCCGTCCGCTCGCCCCAGATCGTCGAAGCGAGCGTCGCCCGCGCGTAGAACGGCGCGTCCTCCATGCGCTTCGCCAGCCGGGGCGCCGTTCCCGCATCGGCCCGCGTCTCGCGCCTCACGCGCCAGAGCGTGCGGGGCAGGGCGGCCTTCGGCGGGCTCTCCACCCGCTCGGCCGAGCCGTCCGCCCCGAAGCGGAGCCCGAGATCCAGCACCGATCCGTCGCGGCGCTCGGCGTCGTAGAAGGTCGCCGCCCCCCGCCCATGCGGCGCCCGGCTCCAGGTCCAGTAGCGGAAATCCGCCTCCAGAGCCCGCGTCCCGAAATTTCCGTCGAGATAGCCCTCCCCCGACCACTTCAGCGAGGGCCGGGAGAACTCCACCTCGATCCGCGCCCTCGGCGCGAAGGGCCGCCAGACATGGGCGCCCGCCGGATCGAGGACCGCCTCCATCTCCGTCAGCGCCTCCGGCATCACCCGGATCACCCCGGTCAGGGGCGTCATCTGCGGCACCCGCGTCTCACGCACCGTCACCGTCAGCGCCGTCCCGTCCCATGCCATCACCGACGGCCCGATCCGGAAGCGGTCGGCGCTGCGCGAGACCTGCTCCCGCCCCCGCTCGGTCATCGACCAGGATCCGCCCAGCGCCCCCGCGCCGCGCCCGTAGAGGCAGACGTTCAGCGCGCAGTGGTTCTCCGGATCCTTGCGTCCCGCCCACGCGTACCAGGGAGAGAACACCGAGCCGATGAAGGCGATCACCGTGACGGCGTTCGCCCCGTCGTCGCTCACCCCGTCGAGGTACCACCACGCGTAGCCGTCCGCGTCGACGCGGAGATCGAAGCGCGGTCCGCCATGATCGCCTCGGCCGCGCGCCGGCCGGAGCGCGTCGCCATCGGCACCCCCGGCCCCGGATGGCAGCCGCCGCCCGCCAGATATAAGCCCGGCAGCGGGCTCCGCGCCGTCGGCCGCCGGAAGGTCGCCATCGCCCCGTGCGGATTCGCGCCGTAGAGCGCGCCGCCCGTCGCCGGGAACATCCGGTGGAAGCGGTCCGGCGTCGTCAGCGCCTGCGGCGTCTCCGAAAGGTCCGGCGGGCTCAGCCGCAGACCGGCCTGCGCCAGCCGCGCGAAGCTCGTCGTCGTGCATCTCTCGATCTCCTCGGGCGAGGGCGGGCCGAGATCCCCGTCGGCCGGCGCATTGAGAATCATCAGCAGCCGCTCCGGGCCGCCCGGCCCCTCGGCCCCCGGCGCGGCGGCGCGGTCCTGCGCGCAGATGTAGAGCGAGGGATCCTCCGGCGGCCGGCGCCGCCGGTCCAGATCCTCGAACTCCGCCCGGTAGTCGGGAGAGAAGAATACGGTGTGATGCGACAGCGGAAAGCCCTTCGGCTCCGCCGCCCAGGTCCACACCCAGGCCGAGAGCGAGCGCCGCGTCCGCGGCATCGCCGGCGCCGCCCGCTCCGTCTCCCGCCCCAGCAGCCCCGCCGCCAGCGCCGCCGGATCGCCGGCGAACACCACTGCGTCCGCCGCGATCCGCTCGCCGCCCTCGAGGATCACGCCGCGGACCCGGCCGCCTTCGACGTCGATCCGCGAGGCCGGCGAGGCGTAGCGGACGCTGGCGCCGTTCCGCTCGGCCACGGCCGCCATCGTCCGCGCCAAGGCCCGCATCCCGCCCTCGACGGTCCAGACGCCCTTCGCCTCCGACCACCAGATCAGCATCAGGAGGGCGGGCGAAAGAAAGGGCGAGCCGCCTACATAGGTCGAGAAGCGCGCGAAGAGCTGGCACAGCCGCGGATCGTCGAACTGCCGCCCGAGGGCGCCCCACAGCGTCGAAAGCGGCGCCATGTCCCGCGTCAGCCGCAGCGCGTCGCCCGCCACCGCCTTGGCGACGCCCAGCGGCGTCGGCCGCTCCGCCGCCATCACCGGCCCCTCGAAACCCTCGAACAGCCGCCTGCAGCGCGCGTTGAACGCCCGGAACCGCGCCGCCTCCGCCGAGCCGGCGAAGGCCTCCACCGCCGCCTCGCAGCGCGCCGGATCGTCGAAGAGGTCCAGCGTCGAGCCGTCCGGCCAGACGTTGCGCGCCAGAAGCTCCGCCCGGCGAACCGTCAGCTCCGCCTCCAGCGAGGTCCCCGCCGCCGCGAACAGGTCCTCGAACACCCCTCTCTGCGTGAACACCGTCGGCCCGGCGTCGATCTCCCCGGCCGCCGAGGGCACGGCCCGCATCTTGCCGCCGGGGCCAGCCGCAGCCTCCAGGACCACGACTTCGCGCCCCGCCGCCGAAAGCTCCATCGCCGCGGCGAGTCCCGCCACGCCCGCGCCGACGATCACGACGCGATCCCGTCCCCCGGCCTTCGCCGTCATCCCGCTTCCGTCCGCCATCACCGCTCTGATTTCAGGTTGACGGCAGCCTAGCAACTGTCCACTCTGATTTACACCATCTTTTGTAACGCTGTCTGGACGCGCCTGCGTCCGCCCGGCACGAGGGAGACCGGCATGGACCCGAGCACCCGGATCGACAAGGCGCTCCACTACGCGCTCTCACGCGCCGGGGCGGGGGAGGCGCCGCCGAAGCTCTCCGCCGCGATGCGCCACGCCGTGTTCCCCGGTGGCGCGCGCGTGCGCCCGATGCTCTGCCTCGCGGTCGCCGGCGCCTGCGGCGACGACCAGCCCGCGCTGGCCGAGGCCGCCGCGGCGAGCCTCGAGCTGATGCACTGCGCCTCCCTCGTGCATGA
Organism: Paracoccaceae bacterium; assembly: GCA_041685625.1. Lineage (GTDB taxonomy): Bacteria > Pseudomonadota > Alphaproteobacteria > Rhodobacterales > Rhodobacteraceae > Albimonas. Next base: position 14,336 of record JAWLFJ010000038.1, read on the forward strand.
CGACCTCCCCTGCTTCGACGACGCGGACCTCCGGCGCGGCCGGCCCACCGTTCACGCAGCCTATTCCGAGCCGCTCGCGGTGCTCGCCGGCGACGCGCTCATCGTTCTCGCCTTCGAGACGCTGGCCCGCGCCGGCGGCGTGGCGCCGATGCGCCTCGCCGGGCTCGTCGCGGCGCTCGCCAAGGCCAGCGGCTCGCCCTCCGGCATCTGCGCCGGGCAGGGCTGGGAGAGCGAGGAGAAGATCGCCCTCGGCCCCTACCACCAGGCCAAGACCGGCGCGCTCTTCGTCGCCGCCTGCACCATGGGCGCCCTCTCGGCGGGGCGCGAGCCCGGCCCCTGGGCGCATCTCGGCGACTGTCTCGGCGAGGCCTATCAGGTCGCCGACGACCTGCGCGACGCGCTCCTCTCGGAAGCCGAGCTCGGCAAGCCCGCCGGGCAGGACGAGACCCACGGCCGGCCCTCGGCGGTGGCGGAACTCGGCGTCCGCGGCGCCGTCTCGCGGCTCGAGGCGCTGTTGCGCGAGGCCGTCCTCTCGATCCCCGACTGCCCCGGTCATGCGACGCTCGAGGCGCTCGTGATGGCGCAGGCCAAGCGCCTCGAGCCATCCGGGCTAGAGGCGGCGACGGCCTGAGGCGGCGCGAGGTGGACGGCGGCGGCGCGTTCGCGGCGGCGACGGGGCTTGCGAAGCCCCGCCTCTCGCTCTGGGACCGGATCCTGAACTGGCGCAACCGACGCGTCGCGGCTCCCGCGTTTCAGACCTGGGCCGCGCGTCATCCGCTGACCCGCCGGCGCACGCGGCGCAGCGCCGAGGCGCTGCACGATCTCGTGGCGGGATTCGTCTACTCGCAGACCCTCGCCGCCTGCTTCGATCTCGGCGTGTTCGAGTTGCTGGCCGAGGGTCCGCGCACCGCGGAGGATCTGGCGCCGGCCCTCGCGCTCGATCCCTTCGAGGCGGAACGCCTGCTCGCAGCCGCCGCGGCGGTGGGCCTGCTGGCGCCGCGCGGCCGCGGTCGCTGGGGGCTGGCCGAATTGGGCGCCGCCGCGATGGGCGCCGCCGGCGTGCGCGAGATGGTGCGCCATCACCGCCTGCTCTATCGCGATCTCGCCGATCCCGTCGCTCTGCTGCGCGGCGAGAGCGAGCCCGAGACGGCGCGCTTCTGGTCCTATACGTCAGGCGCGCCTGACGTGGACCCGGCCGAGGCCGGCGCCTATTCCGCGCTGATGGCCGCCTCGCAGGCGATGGTCTCCGAGGAGACGCTGGCCGCGGTCGACCTCTCACGCGCGTCAAGCCTGCTTGACGTCGGCGGCGGGGAGGGGGCCTTCGCCGCCGCCGCGCTGCGCGCCAACCCGCGCCTCAACGCCACCGTCTTCGACCTGCCGAGCGTGGTCGCCCGGGCGCCGGCGCGATTCGCCGCCGCCGGGGTCGAGGGCCGCGCGGCGACGCATCCGGGCTCGTTCCTCGAGGACGACCTGCCGGAGGGCCACGACGTCGTCTCCCTCGTCCGCGTGCTCTACGACCACCCGGACGAGCGGGTGCGGGTGATTCTCTCTCGCGTCCGCAAGGCGATGGCCCCCGGCGCCCGCCTGATCGTCACCGAGCCGATGTCGGGCGGGCGCCGCCCCACGCGCTCCGGCGACGCCTATTTCGGCTTCTACCTCGCCGCCATGCGCTCGGGCCGCGCCCGGTCGCCGGCGCGGCATGCGGAGCTTCTGTCCGAGGCCGGCTTCACGGACATTCGCCGCCCGCGCATCGGGCGGCCCTTCATCACCGAAGTCGTCACCGCCCGCGCGGGCTGACGGTCGCGAAACGCCATTCGTGGCGAAGGGAAGTCTCTCGCCGAAATGTAAGGAAGACTTGACAGGCCTAGGTGTAAGGCTAAAGTGACAACCAAGCCTGACAGTCCCGGGCGACGCCCCGAAGCGGCGCCGGAGGGACGGTCGAGAGGACCAGGGAGGACCGAGGGTCGATGGACGCGAGAGCCGTCATAGTGGAAGCGCCGGAGCGGTTGAGGGTCGACCGCGTGCGCCTTCGCGACCCCCAGCCCGACGAGTGCGTCGTGGAGATCGACTTCTCCGGCGTCTCGACCGGCACCGAAAAGCTGCTCTATTCCGGCGCGATGCCGCCCTTTCCGGGCATGGGATATCCGCTGGTCCCCGGCTACGAATCGACCGGCACGGTCGTCGAGGCCGGTCCCGACTCGGGCCGCAAGGTCGGGGAGCGGGTGTTCGTCCCGGGGTCCAACGGCTTCGCCGACGGCCTTCGCGGCCTCTTCGGCGGCGCCGCCTCGCATCTCGTCGCGAAGGGCGCACGGCTCGCGCCGGTCGATGCCGGCCTGCAGGAGGAGGGGGCGCTGCTCGCGCTCGCCGCCACCGCGCTGCACGCCATGGCGGGCCAGACGGTCCCCGACCTCATCGTCGGCCACGGCGCCCTCGGGCGTCTCCTCGCCCGTCTCGCCGTCGCCGCCGGCGCCGAGCCCACCGTCTGGGAGATCGACCCCGCCCGCACCGCCGGCGCGACCGGCTACCGCGTCGTCGGTCCCGACGAGGACGAGCGCCGCGACTACCGCGCGATCTACGACGTCTCCGGCGCCGACGGCATCCTCGATCAGCTCGTCATGCGGCTCGCCCGCGGCGGCGAGATCTGCCTCGCCGGCTTCTACGTGAACCCGGTCAGCTTCGCCTTCCCCCCGGCCTTCATGAAGGAGGCGCGCCTGCGCGTCGCCGCCGAATGGAGCCCCGAGGACCTCGTCGCCACGCGCGACATGATCGAGCGCGGCGCGCTGAGCCTGGGAGGGCTCGTCACGCACCGCGCGGCCGCCGAGGACGCCCCCTCGGCCTACCGCACCGCATTCGGCGACGCGGCCTGCCTGAAGATGATCCTGGACTGGAGAGCCTCCGCATGAGCGACGCCCTCGACGCCCGTGGCGACGTGCCCGACCTCTCGGACCACGACTCGATCGCCGACATGGACGCCGCCCGGCTCGCGGAAGCTTCGGCCGAGATGCCGGAGATCGAGCCGACCCCCGTCACCAAGGAGACGCAGATCATCGCGATCTACGGCAAGGGCGGCATCGGCAAGTCCTTCACCCTCTCCAACCTCAGCTACATGATGGCCCAGCAGGGCAAGCGCGTCCTGCTGATCGGCTGCGATCCGAAGTCCGACACCACCTCGCTGCTCTTCGGCGGCAAGGCGTGCCCCACGATCATCGAGACCTCGACCCGCAAGAAGCTCGCGGGCGAGGAGGTGACCATCGGCGACGTCTGCTTCGTGCGGGACGGCGTCTTCGCGATGGAGCTCGGCGGCCCGGAAGTGGGGCGCGGCTGCGGCGGGCGCGGCATCATCCACGGCTTCGAGCTGCTGGAGAAGCTGGGCTTCCACGACTGGGACTTCGACTACGTCCTGCTCGACTTCCTCGGTGACGTGGTCTGCGGCGGCTTCGGCCTGCCGATCGCCCGCGACATGTGCCAGAAGGTGATCGTGGTCGGCTCCAACGATCTCCAGAGCCTCTACGTCGCCAACAACGTCTGCAACGCGGTGGAGTACTTCCGGAAGCTCGGCGGCAACGTCGGCGTCGCCGGCATGGTCATCAACCGCGACGACGGCACCGGCGAGGCCAGCGCCTTCGCCGAGGCGGTGGGCATCCCGGTCCTCTCGACCATCCCCGCGCATGACGACATCCGCCGCAAGTCCGCCAACTACGAGATCGTCGGTCATCCGGACGGCGAGTGGGGCCCGATGTTCGCGGAACTCGCGGAGAACATCGCGACCTCCCAGCCGAACCAGCCGAAGCCGCTCAGCCAGGACGGCCTGCTCGGCCTGTTCTCGGCCAAGGACACCGGCGGCGACTACACGCTGATCCCCGCCACCGACGCCGACATGCGCGGCAAGCACGCCGCCCCGAAGGAAAGCCTCGAAGTGGTGTACGACGATGCTTGATCTCGACGCTCTCGCCCATCTGGAATCGCGCCTCTCGGGCGATGCCGCCGAACCGGCGCTGCGCTCCGAGCCGCCGCGTCCTCTCGCCCGGCCGCCCGTCTCCGAGGACGCCGTGCGCCGCTGCCCCCATCTCGCCGCGCTCGCGGAGCAGGACCTGGAGGCAGCCGAATGACGGACGACCTGAAGGGCCCGATCCGCTATGACGACAGCGACGACGCCTTCGTCATCGCCGCCGAGCCCGAGACCCCTGCAGAGCCGCTCGCCGACGTCGACCTGACCGCCGACGGCATGGGCTGCGTCTCGGGCGACATGAAGGCCCAGGCGATGGCCAACGGCTCGGCCGACATCCTCGCCCGCTACGCCGAGGACTACCCCCAGGGCCCGCACGACCAGCCGCAGAGCATGTGCCCCGCCTTCGGCTCGCTCCGCGTCGGTCTGCGGATGCGCCGGACCGCGACGATCCTCTCGGGCTCGGCCTGCTGCGTCTACGGCCTGACCTTCGTCAGCCACTTCTACGGCGCGCGCCGCTCGGTCGGCTACGTGCCCTTCAACTCCGAGAGCCTCGTCACCGGGAAGCTCTTCGAGGACATCCGCGAGGCGGTCCACAAGATCGCCGATCCCGACAAGCTCGACGCCATCGTGGTGACCAATCTCTGCGTCCCCACGGCCTCAGGCGTGCCGCTGCGCCTCCTTCCGGACGAGATAGACGGCGTGCGCATCGTCGGCATCGACGTGCCCGGCTTCGGCGTCCCCACCCACGCCGAGGCGAAGGACATCCTCGCCGGCGCGATGCTGAACTACGCTCGCAAGGAGGTCATGGCCGGCCCGGTCCCCGCCCCCGAGGGCGGCCGCGACACGCGCCCGACCGTGACGCTGCTGGGCGAGATGTTCCCGGCCGACCCGATGATGATCGGCGCGATGCTGGAGCCGATGGGCCTCGCCGCGGGGCCGGTCGTGCCCTGCCGCGAATGGCGCGAACTCTACGCCGCGCTCGACGGCGCCTGCGTCGCCGCGATCCACCCCTTCTACACCGCCAGCGTGCGCGAGTTCGAGGCCGCGGGGCGTCCGATCGTAGGATCGGCCCCCGTCGGGCTCGACGGCGCCGCCGCCTGGCTTCGCGAAATCGCCGATGCGCTGGCCGTCCCGAGGGCGAAGGCGGAGGCGGCCGCGAATGCGTTTCTCCCCGCGATACGCGGGGCTCTGGCGGCGGCGCCGATCAACGGCCGGATCACGGTCTCGGGCTACGAGGGCTCCGAGCTTCTCGTCGCCCGTCTGCTGATCGAGAGCGGCGCGGAGGTGCCCTATGTCGGCACCGCCTGTCCCCGCACCAAATGGTCGGAGGCCGATCGCGACTGGCTCGAGTCCAAGGGCTGCACGGTGAACTACCGCGCCTCCCTCGAGGACGACGTGATGGCGGTCGAGGCGCTCGAGCCCGATCTCGCCATCGGCACCACGCCGGTCGTGCAGAAGGCGAAGCAGAAGGGGATCCCGTCCCTCTACTTCACCAACCTGATCTCGGCCCGCCCGCTGATGGGGCCCGCGGGCGCCGGCTCCCTCGCCCAGGTGGTCAACGCCGCGATCTCCAACCGCGAGCGCATGGCCGGCATGAAGGCCTTCTTCGAGGGCGTCGGGACCGGCGACACCGCCGGCGTCTGGGAGACCGAGCCCAACGTCAACGACGCCTTCCGCGACCGCTACCAGAAGAAGCTGGAGAAGCAGCGGCGCGCGGAAAAAGCGGCGGAGATGATCTGATGCTGATCCAGGATCACGACCGCGCCGGCGGCTACTGGGGCGCCGTCTACGTCTTCACCGCGATCAAGGGTCTGCAGGTGGTGATCGACGGTCCGGTCGGCTGCGAGAACCTCCCGGTGACGTCCGTCCTCCACTACACCGACGGCCTGCCCCCGCACGAGCTGCCGATCGTCGTGACGGGCCTCGGCGAAGGCGAGATGGGCGCCGGCACCGAGGACGCGATGAAGCGCGCCTGGTCGACGCTCGACCCCGCCCTGCCGGCGGTCGTCGTCACCGGCTCCATCGCCGAGATGATCGGCGGCGGCGTGACCCCGCAAGGCACCAACATCCAGCGTTTCCTGCCGCGCACCATCGACGAAGACCAGTGGCAGGCCGCCGACCGCGCGTGCCTCTGGCTCTTCACCGAGTTCGGCATGACCAAGGGCCGGATGCCCAAGGAGTCGAAGCGTCCCGAAGGCGCAAAGCCGCGGGTCAACCTGATCGGCCCGGCCTACGGCATGTTCAACATGGCCTCGGACCTGCACGAGATGCGCCGCCTGGTCGAAGGCATCGGCGCCGAGATCAACATGGTCTGGCCCCTCGGCGCCCACGTCGCCGACGCCGCCCGCCTGGTGGACGCCGACGTCAACGTCTGCCTCTACCGCGAATACGGCCGCGGCCTCTGCGAGGCGCTGAACAAGCCCTACCTGCAGGCTCCCTTCGGCCTCGACTCGACGACGAAGTTCCTCCGCAAGCTGGGCGAGCTGACCGGCCTCGATCCCGAGCCCTTCATCGAGCGCGAGAAGCACTCGACGCTGAAGCCGCTCTGGGACCTCTGGCGCTCGGTCACGCAGGACTTCTTCGCCACGGCGAACTTCGCGGTCGTCGCGAACGAGACCTACGCCCGCGGCCTCCGCCATTATCTCGAGAGCGATCTCGGCATGCCCTGCGCCTTCGCGGTCGCCCGCAAGGCCGGCGCCAAGACCGACAACGACGAGGTCCGCGCCTTGGTCGCCCAACACCGGCCGACGGCGGTGTTCGGCTCGATCAACGAGCGGATGTATCTCGCCGAACTCTCGTCCGGCCACGGCCCGGCGCCCGCCTTCATCCCGGCGAGCTTCCCGGGCGCCGCGATCCGGCGCGCCACCGGCACCCCCTACATGGGCTACGCCGGCTGCGTCTGGGTGCTGCAGGAGATCTGCGAGGGCCTCTTCGACGCCCTCTTCCACATCCTGCCCCTAGGCTCTCGCATGGACGCGGCCGAGGCGACGCCGACCCGGCTCCGCCGCGACCTTCCTTGGGACGTGGAGGCCCAGCGCCTCCTCGACGAACTGGTCGCGGTCCACCCCGTCCTCACCCGGATCAGCGCCGCCAAGCGGCTGCGCGACGCCGCCGAGCGCCATGCGCTCGAAGCCGGCGAGACCCGGGTGGGCTCCGAACGCCTCCTCGCCGCCAGCCGGCTCGAGGCCTGATCCCCCGTGCGTCCTTCAGAGGAGAACGCCATGACCGAAGCGAAGCGCAGCAAGGCCCCGCACAAGCCGAGCCCCCTCGAATATGGGCTCTACTTCGGCGCGTCCTTCATCGCCTTCCTGCCCATCGCGGCGGTGCGCCAGGTGCTGCCGGCGCCCCGCGACGCCTTGGGGCGGACCGAGAAGCGCCGCGGCGTGATCGGCGAGGCCCGCGCGATGGCCGCCGGCATCCTTCCCTTCGTGTTCATGCACTGAAGGGTCGGGCCGCGGGCGGGCTCCAAGCCGCCCCGGCCCATGAGATCCGCGGCAGGCGCGAGGCGCCGCAGCCGCGCAAGCGTTCGTCCTTTGGGGCGATGACCTGTCCGACCTCCCGGCGCAAGCCGGGCGCGGACGGCCCCCCGGGTCCACACCGGGAGGCGAACCCGGCCGCGGGGACCTCTGCGGCGAACGGCCGTAACTCATCCGGAGGACTGCTTATGGCTGATGAAACCGTCTCCTTTACGGGCTTGACCGACGAACAGGCTCAGGAGCTGCACGAGGTGTACCTCAAGGGGTTCTACCTCTTCTCGGGTGTCGCGCTGGTCGCGCACCTGCTCACCTTCATGTGGCGGCCGTGGTTCGCGGGCCCGGAGGGCTTCGCGGCTCTCGAGGCCGTCTCGCGCACGATGATCGGCTGAGGAGAAAAGATCATGGAGAAGTTCTACAAGATCTGGCTCGTCTTCGATCCGCGTCGGGTGTTCGTGGCGCAGGGCGTGTTCCTGTTCCTGCTCGCGGCGATGATCCATTTCGTGCTGCTCTCGACCGACCGCTACAACTGGTTCGAGGGCAACCCGGTGGGTGGCGCCGGCGACAGCGCCTCGCTGATCGATCTCGGCGCGCGCCTCGTGACGATGGTCTGACGACCGCGCACCGCAATGAGCGGCGGGCGGGGCGCGGTCCCGCCCGCCGCCGATCCACAGACAAGCCATCGCACACGGCGCGCGTCCGCCACGCGCCCGCCGACGGAGGGCAGACGACATGGCCTTGCTCAACTTCGAGAGAAAATATCGCGTCCGGGGCGGGACGCTGATCGGCGGGGATCTGTTCGATTTCTGGGTGGGGCCGTTCTACGTCGGGTTCTTCGGCGTCACGACCTTCTTCTTCTCCCTGCTCGGAACCGTGCTGATCCTCTGGGGCGCCTCCCAAGGACCCACCTGGAACCCCTGGACGATCAACATCGCGCCCCCGGATATCAGTTACGGGCTCGCCTTCGCGCCGCTCATGGACGGCGGTCTCTGGCAGCTCATCACGATATGCGCGCACGGCGCCTTCATCTCCTGGGCGCTCCGCCAGACCGAGATCTGCCGCAAGCTCGGCATCGGCTATCACGTGCCGATCGCGTTCGGCTTCGCGATTCTCGCCTATTCGACGCTGGTGGTGTTCCGACCGCTCCTGCTCGGGGCTTGGGGGCACGGGTTCCCCTACGGGATCTTCTCCCACCTCGACTGGGTGTCGAACGTCGGCTACCAGTATCTTCATTTCCACTACAACCCGGCGCACATGCTGGCGGTGACGTTCTTCTTCACCACCACGCTAGCCCTTTCGCTGCACGGCGGCCTGATCCTCTCCTCGACCAACCCTCAGAAGGGCGAGGAGGTGAAGACCCCGGAGCACGAGGACACGTTCTTCCGGGACTTCATCGGCTACTCGATCGGCACTCTCGGCATCCACCGGCTCGGCCTCCTGCTGGCGCTCAACGCCGGTTTCTGGAGCGCCGTGTGCATCATCATCTCCGGACCGCTCTGGACCAAGGGCTGGCCCGAGTGGTGGAACTGGTGGCTCGAGCTGCCGATCTGGGCCGGGCTCTGAGGAGGCGACGGATATGGCAACCGCACTCGAATACCAGAACATCTTCACCCAGGTGCAGGTCCGCGGACCGGCCGAGGCGGGGATCGAGATCGACGAGGGGGCCGATCCCGGCCGCGTCGGCGAGGGCACCTTCTCCAGCCTGCTCGGCTGGTTCGGCAACGCCCAGCTCGGTCCCATCTACCTCGGCGGCTGGGGCCTCGTCTCCCTGATCACCGGCACGCTCTGGTTCAACATCGTGGGCTTCACGATGCTGGCCAGCGTCGACTGGAATCCCGCGGTCTTCATCCGCGATCTGTTCTGGCTGGCGCTCGAGCCTCCCGGACCCGAGCACGGCCTCAGCGTGCCCCCGCTGATGGACGGCGGTTGGTGGTTCATCGCCTCCTTCTTCCTGCTTGTCTCGGTCCTGACCTGGTGGGTGCGCACCTACCGCCGCGCCATCTCGCTCGGCATGGGCACGCACGTCGCCTGGGCCTTCGCCGCCGCCATCTGGCTCTTCCTGGTGCTGGGCCTCATCCGACCGATCCTGATGGGCAGCTGGTCGGAGGCGGTGCCCTACGGCATCTTCCCGCATCTCGACTGGACGGCGGCCTTCTCGATCCGCTACGGGAACCTCTTCTACAATCCCTTCCACGCCCTCTCCATCGTCTTCCTCTACGGCTCGACCCTGCTCTTCGCCATGCACGGCGCGACCATTCTCGCGGTCTCCCGACTCGGCGGCGACCGGGAGATCGAGCAGATCACCGACCGGGGCACGGCGACCGAGCGCGCGGCCCTGTTCTGGCGCTGGACCATGGGCTTCAACGCCACCATGGAGGGCATCCATCGCTGGGCCTGGTGGTTCGCCGTCCTGACGCCGATCACCGGCGGCATCGGCATCCTTCTGTCGGGCACCGTCGTCGACAACTGGTACATGTGGGCGGTCGAGCATCACTTCGCTGCCGAGTATCCGGTGTTCTGGGATCAGCCGACGCCGAACCCGAACCTGATGGAGGGCAACGGCGACGCCGGAGCCTACGTCCCCAACAACGACGTCGACGTGGGTCCTTACCCCGCTGACGGCGCCGGCTCGGAGATGACCCAATGATCGGTGACCTGTTCGAGAGGATCGAGTGGAGGAAGCCCTTCCGCTACGTCGGAATGGTGGTCTGGATCGGGGTCGCGGGCGTCTTCGTGATCGTCGCCGCCCTCTGGGTGATCAACGGAAGCCCGACCAAGGTGGAGAGCTACCAGACCGGCTATCGCGGTGTCGGCGGCGCCCAGCTCGAGTTCGAGAGCGAGATCGCGCGGCTCCGCGACGTCAACCAGATGCCCGAGAGCGAGGAACCCTACGTTCCGCAGGAGGGCGACCGGCTGGCCAAGGACGTCTACGAGAACGTCCAGGTCCTCGGCAATCTGACGGAGGACAACTTCAACCGTCTGATGGCCTCGATCACGGAGTGGGTGTCGCCCGAGGAAGGCTGCACCTACTGCCACAACCTCGACGAGGGCTTCGCCTATGACGGCATCTACACCAAGCTGGTGGCGCGCCGCATGATCCAGATGACCTGGGAGGTGAACGCCAACTGGCAGAGCCACGCTGCCCCGGCCGGCGTGAACTGCTACACCTGCCATCGCGGCCAGAACGTGCCCGAGTACATCTGGTTCTCGCCGGAGGAGTACCCGAACGTCGGACCCTCGGCGATGTATCAGAACCGTGCCGGCCAGGAGGTTCCGGTCGCCGCCTCGCTCCCGATCAACTCGATCGAGGCGCTGCTGGGTCCGGACGTGCCGATCGACTCGACTGCGATCCAGGTCCAGGCGGACAGCGAGAGGGCCCCCAACGACAGCTTCGACTACCAGACGGGGACCGAACTCACCTATTCGCTGATGATGCACTTCTCCGACAGCCTCGGGGTTAACTGCACCTTCTGCCACAACTCGCGCGCCTGGTCGGAGTGGGACCAGTCGTCCCCGCAGCGTGAGAACGCCTGGTACGGGGTGCGCATGGTCCGAACGCTCAACGCCGAGTATCTGGACCCCCTGCAGGAAACCTACCCGGAGCACCGGCTCGGCCCGAAGGGCGACGCGCCGAAGGCGAGCTGCATGACCTGCCATCAGGGCGTGAACAAGCCGCTCTACGGCGCCTCCGCGATCGAGAACTGGCCCGAACTGGTTTCGCCCGATCCGACGTATCGGCAGGAGACGGCCGCCACCGACTGACGGTCACGCCGTCGAGGCCCTTGGAAGGGGCGCCGCGGAAATCCCGCGGCGCCCCTTTCGCCGTCCGCCTTGGGCAGCAGCGCCGCGGGGCCCTTCGCAGATTCGGGAAACCTCCGTCCGCCTGACGCGATCACGGCGTTCGTCTCCATCGGAGAACGGCGTCCGGGTCGCCTCGAGGAAACGGAGAGGCGGGGTCTCGCGACCACGGGATCGGCGGTCATGATCGCCCTCCTTGTCGTTTCGGAATATTCGTTCCAAATATTGTCGAAGGAGCGCCTGTGAAGGACTTCCGGAAATGATCGGTTCAAGAGATGGAGAGCAAGTCGCCCGCCGCACAGGGCGCCCCAGACTGCGGCCTCTGGACGAGGCGCTGGAGGCGGCGATGCACGTCTTCTGGCGGAGAGGCTACGACGGCGCCTCGGTCGAGGATCTGACGCGGGCGACGGGCCTCAACCGTTCCAGTCTGTATGCGGCGTGGGACGACAAGCGCGGGCTCTTCCTGGCTGCGGTCGAACGCTACGCTCGGACGCGTCTCGCCACGGTCATGGCGACGTTGGAGGGGGGCGGATCGCTCGGCGAGGATCTGGCGGCCTTCTTCGAGGCGGTCGCCGATCTGTCCGTGACGGAACGGGAGGCGGGCGGCTGCCTGATCTCCTGCGCGCTCGCCGATGCGGCCGGCAAGGACGCGACCCTGCGCAACGAACTTCAGCGCCGCTTCGTGGCGATGGAGCTTCGGCTTGAGGCTCGGCTGGCGCGCGCCGCGGCGCCCGGCGGCGACTCGCCCGCGACGCTGGCCGGCCTGCTCGCGTCGACGGCGCGGGGGATGATGCTTCGCGCCCGCGCCGGCGCCTCGCGCGAAGAGGTGCTCGCCATCGGCCGGGCGGCGGCGCGCCTCGTCACCGAGGCGGTCGAGCGGCCCTCGAAGACGTGATGAAACGAGTCCGCGGTTCCGAACGAACTTCACCATGGGATGCCCGTCGGCAGCGGCGGCACGGACCGCGCGTCGGCATCGAACGGAGGCGAGCGCCCGCATGGATCACCCCGCCATTCCGCCCGACGCGGTCCGGTCGGAGGCGTCGATCCACGATCCGAGCGGCGCGGCTCCCTCCCGGGCGGCAGGCGGACGCGTCCTGATGCAGGCGCTGTCCGAACTGGAGCGCGTCGTCTTCGGCGAGCCGGGTCCCTCCCGCCTCGGACGCCGCAGCCGCGTCGCGATCGAGCGGATGCACCGCTCGAGCGAGATCCTCGTCGGCGGCCTTCAGGTCTGCGCGATCCTGTTCTTCGGCGCCGTCTACGCGATCACCCCGAAGGCGTTCCCGCCCACGGTGCCGTTCGAGCCGGTGCCGATCGTGCTCGGGGGCTACGCCGTGATCACCGCGATCAGACTCGCGCTGGCGCGTGCCGGGCGGCTGACGCGGCCGCTGGTTCTGCTTTCGGCAGTGATCGACGTGACGGTGCTGATGATCACGATCTGGAGCTTCCACCTGCAATACGGCGTGGAGCCGTCGGTCTACCTCAAGGCGCCGACCCTGCTCTACGTCTTCATTCTGATCGCGCTGCGAGCCCTGCGGCTGGAGTCCGCGCCGGTGCTGGTCACCGGGGTCGCGGCGATGGTCGGCTGGGGGGCGCTGTTCGCCTATGCGCTGGTGGAGGCGGGGCCGGAGGCGGTGACGCGCGACTGGGTGAGCTACATGACGTCCGGGCGGATCCTCGTCGGCGCGGAGATCGACAAGCTGCTGGCGATCGGCGCGACGACCGGCGTGCTCGCCGTCGCCGTGATCCGGGCGCGGCGATTGATGCTGCGCGAGGCGGCGGAGCGGCGGGCGACGGAGGATCTCTCGCGCTTCTTCGCTCCGGGCGTGGCGGAGACCATCCGCGAAGCCGAACTCGACCACTCGCAGCCGGGCGCGCGGCGCGAAGCGACGGTGCTCGTCACCGATCTGAAGGGTTTCAGCGCCTTGGCGGCGAGCCACTCGGCCGAGGCGACGCTGGCGATCCTCGGCGAGTATCACGCCCGGATCGTGCCGCTGATCCACAGGCACGGCGGGGCGATCGACAAATATCTCGGGGACGGGATTCTCGCGACCTTCGGCGCGGTACGGCCGGAGCCTGAGCACGCCGCGCGGGGCATGGCGGCGCTCTGCGCGATCCTGCACGAGGGCGAGGCGTGGCGGCTCGAGCGCGCGGCGGCGGGCCTGCCGGCGCCGGCGGTCTGCGCGGCGATGGATGCGGGGCCGGTCACGCTGGGCGTGGTCGGGTTCGACGGGCGCTACGAGTTCACCATCCTCGGGGACGTGGTGAACCGGGTCGTCAAGCTCGACAAGCTCGGGCGCGGATACGGCGCCGCCGCCACGGTGACGGAGGAGGCGTATGCCGCCGGCGCGGCCGCGGACGGGCTGACCGTGCGCCGGATCCAGGCGCGGCTGCCCTGGCTCGACGCGCCGGCGGCGCTGGTGACGCTGACGCCGCGAAGCTGGAACGCCGGCGAGGCGGTCGCATGAGCGGCCGGGGCGAGGGGCCGACCCGCCGCGCGGCCCTCCTCGGCGCCCTCGCGCTCGCCGGTTGCGGGGCGGCTCCGCGCGCGCCGGACGTCGCGAGCCTCTACCGCTACGCCGGCCGGATGAACCCTTCGGAGCGCCGGCCGATCATCGCCATCCCAGGCCTTCTCGGATCGCGCCTCAGGGTCGGCGAGGACGGACCCTTCGCCTGGGGCGGGCCGCGACGGCTTTCGCCGGACGTCTCGAGCTCGGACGGTCTCCGGCGGCTCGCGCTGCCGGTCGGGCGGGGCGACGAGCCGCTCGCGGCGCTCACCGACGAGGTCCGCCCGGCGGGCGTGCTCCGGGAGGCGAACGCGCTTCTGCTCTTCGGGAGCGTGCAGCAGCAGGTCTACGCCGGTCTGATCGAGGTCCTGCGCGCCGGCGGCTACGGCTTCTTGGACTCGCCTCGCGCGCCCGGCGACGGGGAGACGGCGGCGGCGGAGGCGTTCGAGTTCGCCTACGACTGGCGTCGCGGGATCGTCGAGGCGGCGCAGGCGCTCGACGCCTTCGTGGCGGCCAAGACCGAGGAGGTGCGCGCCGCGCGCCTCGCCCGCTTCGGCGAGGCGCCGCCGCCGGACGAGATCCGGTTCGACTTCGTGGCGCATTCGCTCGGCGCGCTCGTGCTGCGCTGGTGGCTCATGTACGGCGCGGCGGCGCCGCCGGAGGACGGATCTCCCCTGCCGCCCCCCGACTGGACGGGCGCCCGCCGCACCGCCTGCGCCGTCTTCGTCGGACCGCCCAATCTCGGCTCGATCACCTCCTTCCGAAGCCTGCTGGAGGGGCGCCGCCCGGGACCGTTCACGCCGCGATATCCGCCGGGCCTGCTGGGGACCTATCCGTCGCTCTACCAGCTGATGCCGCGCGACCGGCACGGTCGCGTGACCGTCGGCGGCCCGGACGACCCCTCGCCCGGCTCGCTCTACGACGTCGAGACCTGGGCGGAGCGGCGCTGGGGCCTGCTCGACCCCGCGGAGGACGGCCGTCTGGCGGCCTTGATGCCCGACGCCGGCGACCGCTCCGAGCGCGAACGGCGCGCGCGGGCGCACATCGCGAAATGCCTCGCAAGCGCCCGGCAGGTCCATCAAGGGCTCGACCGCCGAGGCGCGCCCGACTTCGCCGACCTCTTCCTCGTGGCAGGGACCGGTCTCGACACCCCCGCGGCGCTCGTCCTCGACGCCGAGGGACGACCGGCGCGCGTTCTTCAGGAGGAAGGCGACGGCGTGGTGCTCCGCGCAAGCGCCCTCATGGACGAACGGCAGGGGAGCGGGCCCGAGAGCGGGCCGCGACGCCCCGTCGGCTACCGCACGGTGCTGCTGCTGCCGGGCGAGCATGTCGAGCTGACGCGCAACCCCGTCTTCGCGGACAACCTGCTGTACTGGCTGCTCGGCTCGCCCCTCGCGACCCAGTCGCGGGAGAGCCCGGGGCCTTCGGCGGAGCGAACGGCCGGGCCACCGCAAGACGGCCGTTGACGGACCTCATCGTCCGTCTCCACCGCGGGCCGCACCGGAGACGCGCTCGATGCGCACCTATGGGACGAGTTCGAGAAGGTCGTGCACGCCGGAGCGACCGACGAATCGCGAGACGTCATGGGGCGCCACGACGGAGTCGCGGGCGACGTAACGATCAGCCTTCGCCTGCGAACAGGGGATGCAACGTCAATGCGCACCGGACCAAAGGAGACGCATCATGCACAGCCCCCTCCGCCTTCTCGGCGTCGCGGCGCTCTCGGGCGCCGCCGCGACCGTCGCCTTCGATCTCTTCGGACAGTCGCTGTCGCCGATGTTCGGCTTCGCCAAGCTCTCGCCCGTCCCGCTCGCCGACGGGGTCATCCGCACCGTCGCCGGCGCCGGCTGGGCGCCCGGGGCCGAGTTCCTGCACTACGCCGCAGGCGTCCTCGGCTATCCCCTCGGCTGGCTCCTGATCGCGGAGCCGCTGTCGCGTCGGCTGACGCCCGGCCTGCCCTGGAGCGCCGCGGCCGCGCTCTACGGCGTCGCGCTCTGGATCTTCGCGCTCTACGGGATGGCGCATCTCGTGGCCGGCATGCCGCCCTTCCTCGGCTTCGGCGGCATCACCTGGGTGGCGCTCGTCGGGCATGTCGTCTTCGCGTTGGTCGCCGCCGGGGTCGCCCGGCGTCTGCTCGGACGCTCGCCCGCCCCCGCGGCCGCGTCCGGCGCGCCCGCCTACGCCTGAGGCGGCGCGCCCGAAGACGCGGGGAGCCTTCC
>JAWLFJ010000153.1:0-7598 GCA_041685625.1 Paracoccaceae bacterium
CCGGCCGGTGCCGGCAGCGCGGCGATGCTTTCGAGCGCACCCGCGGCGTCGGCCTCGTAGAGGTGGACGCCTTCCGTGTCTCCCAGCGCGAGAACTCCACCACCGTCGGCGTCCGACAGGTAATCAAGCCGCTCCACCGTGCGCGGTCCCTCCGCCAGGTTCTGGCCCGGCAGGGGATCGGCGAAGCGACCGTCCGCGCGCAGCCCGCGCGCCATCAGCCGACCGTCCGCAGCCCCGAAGACGAGCGCGCGGCCCGAATCCGTCGGGATCACCGCGATATCGCCAGTCGGCGCACCGGTCCGCTCGGGGGCGTATGCGGCCCGGTGATGGGGCGCGAGCGTGCCATCCGGTGTCAGACGATAGGCGGTCAGCCCGCCGATCCGGCCGGTGGCTGCATAAACGATCACGTCCCCCCGCACCTCTGCGGAGGCGATCGCGCGGATCGCGGTGTCCAGCGTATCGCGGCCGCTCGTCACGCGGGTCTCGAACGCGAGGCGCATGCCTGTTCCTCGTCCATGTCGCTCGATGCCGAGGTGAGCGACATGACCGGCACAGCGCGGGGCGCGGGCATGGCGAGACGGCGGACATTCCCGACGGCTTTAGGAAAATGGCAATGAACAGCACGTCATAAAGGCCCTGTCGGCGACGGCCGGCGCACGCGCGTCTGGGCGCAAAAGGGAGTCGCCGGCGTCCGGAGATGCCGGAAAGCGCGGCCATCGTCGTGTTTCCCATGGGTCGCACCATGACGCGAAAGACACATTTTTGCTTGCCACCACCGCAACTCCGGACGCACAGTCCGCTCCAAAGTTTACGTCCAGTCCATCGAGTGAGGTCGCCGTGCAGACGCATTTTCCCGACTCCGTTTCCCGCCGCCCCGAATCCGAAGATGAAACCGCGCGCAAGGCCTATGTCCGGGACTGGATCGCGCAACGCCTGACCGCGGGAAAGACCGCTGGCACCGGGCTCGTGGGTGCGCTCCTGACGCTGCCCGCCCTCGCGGCGGCGCAGGGGCGCGAAGGCTTCGTTGACGCGACCGAAATCGAGGGCGTGCAAGCCGTCGAGGTGCGGCCGGACGGCTCCGTTCACATGCAGATGTCCAACGGGGTCACCGTCTCCGTTCCCGCGCAGGACGTTCAGCTCGGCGCGAACGGCGAAGTGCTCGTGAGCGAGCGCATCGTGGAGATCGCCGGCGAGGTTATGGCGTCGGGTGGCGCCGCCGCCGGCATGGGCGGCGCGGGACTCGCGGGCGGCGCTGCGGCCGCCGCGATCGCCGGCGCGGCAGCGGCGTCCGACGACGACGGCGGCGGCGCGGGTGGTCCGGAGCTGACGACCGTCAATTCTCAGGTGCTCAGCGACGGCGGCGGGCTTACCAACGCCAACACCGAAGTCGACGCCAGCGAGGAGGCCGAGTCCGTCGAGGTCACGGTCACGGGTGAGGATGGCAACGAAGTCCCACTCAGCGTCACCCTGGGAGAAGATGGATCCTGGACGGCGGACCCCGACGAGGGGAGCGAACTGCCCCAGGGCGAGGTGACGGTCACCGTCAGGTCGCTGGACGCGGACGGGGAGGAGATCGACAGCACCGAACAGACCGTCATCATAGACACCATACCGCCGACTATCGAGGTGACCGACACCGGTGTGGGCGACGACGGTTTTCTCAACATCGCCGAGCAGGGCGAGGGCATCACGATCAGCGGCACGACCGACGCCGAGGACGGTCAGGACGTGACCGTGACGCTCAGCGCCGGATCCGGCGATCCGACGGAGGCCACTGCGACCGTCTCCGGCGGGGAATGGAGCGTCGACATCGCGCCTGACGACCTCGCCGGGATTTCGGACGGCGATGAGGTGACCGTTGAAGCCACGGTCTCCGACGCGGCCGGCAACGAAGCGGAAAGACCAGCGACCGCCACCTTCGAGGCCGACCTTGCCGGGCCGTCCATCGACATCGACACCATTTCCGACGATGGCCAGATCGGCCTGATCGACGTCCAAGACGATCTGCTCGTGACGGGCAGCACCACGGCCGAGGTCGGACAGGCAGTCACGCTCACGTTCAACGGCGAGGAGTACACCGGCGAGGTTGTCAGCAACGGTCTCGAGGACGGCGGCGCCGCCTGGGAGGTGACGGTCCCGCAATCCGCGCTCGCCGCGTTGCAGGACGAGGCCGGCGACGACGGGCAGCTTTCCGATGTCGAAGTGAGCGCCACGGTGCGTGACGCGGCGGGGAACCCGGCATCGTCCCCGGCAGTAACGACAATCGACGCAGATTTCACGGGCCCGTCGATCGCTATCGACCCGATTGCCGGTGACGATGTCGTCAACATTGCCGAGTCCGAAGCCGATGTAACGATATCCGGCACGACGAACAACGTCGGCGCAGGCCAGACGGTGACCGTCACGGTGGACGGCGAGAGTCTCGATACCACGGACACCGGGGATGACGGCTCGTGGAGCGTCACCCTGCCGCAAGCCGCAGTCGCGGATCTGCAGGACGGCGAAAGCGTGGAAGTCGCGGCCGAGGTAGCGGATGCCGACGGTGTCCCGGCGGAAACCACCACGCAACTCGCGGCCGATTTCACTGCACCCACCGTCGAGATCGACCCGGTCGCGGGCGACGACGTGATCAATGCCGAGGAAGCGGAGGCGCCGCTCACCATATCCGGCACTGCGACCGATGCAACCGGGCAGACGGTAACCGTCGGCCTCCCGGGGCTGTCCGATCCGACGGCGGAGATCGGGGACGATGGCACCTGGTCACTCGAGCTCACCCAGGAACAGACCGAGGATCTCGCCGAGACGGGGGACGGCGGCCCGATCGACATCACCGCGAACGTGTCCGACGCGGCCGGCAACCCGGCCGATGAGGCCACGCGTCCCGTCGAAGTGGATCTGACGCCGCCTGAGGTGTCCATCGAGGCGCTGCCGCTCGACGGCGACGTGCTCAACATCGCGGAAAGTGAAGACGACCTTGAGATCAGTGGCACCGCCTCCGAGACGGACGAGGTCACGGTGACGCTCGACGGCACGGAGCAGGCTCCCGTGAGCGTTGCCGCCGACGGAACCTGGTCCACCACGATCGCCGCGGCGACGCTTCAGGACCTGCCCGACGGCACGACGGTCGAGGTCAGCGCGACCGGGACCGACACCGCCGGCAACATCGGGCAGGCGACTGTGAGTTTCGATACGGACCTGACCGCGCCGTCGCTCACGATTGACGGCGTGTCCGCCGGCGACACGCTGACTCTCGGGGAACTGGAGGACGGCCTCACGGTAACCGGAACGGCAAGTCCGGATGCTGCCGGAAACGACGTGACCCTCACAATCGATGGTGAGGATTTCACGGGCACGGTGGACAGCGAAGGTGACTGGACCGTGGAACTGACCGAGACGGAGCTCCGCGACCTCGATCTTGCCGACGAAACCGGGTTCGACCTGACGGCCAATGTAGCGGATGCGGCCGGCAACACCGCCACGCCGCAGACGAGGACCCTGACCACCGACTTCCAGCCTGTCCTCACGCTGGACCCGATCGGCGAGGATGGCGCGCTGGACCTGTCCGATACCGGCAGCACGGCGATCACGGGCACGGCACTCGGAATCGAGGACGGGCAGGATGTGACCGTTGTCGGGACCGCTTCGGGTAGCGAGATCCTGAACGAAACGGCCACGGTCGGGGCTGACGGCACCTGGGCACTTGACGTCCCGCAGGCGACCTTCGATGCGCTCGAGGCCGGCGAAACAGTGCAGATCGAGGCGAACGCCCAGAATACCGCCGGCCGCGCCGCCGAGGCGGCGACGGCGGCAGTGGACGTCTATCTGGAATCGGCTTTCACTGTCATCAATACCGCCACGAGCGGAACGACCCTTACGATGAGCGCCCTCGCCGGGGAGTCGCTGGACTCCAATGTCGGGGTCGAGACCACGATGACCTTCGATCCGGCAGAGGCGGCGTACGTGTCGGGGAGCGATGACAACAATTTCGATCTGTTCATCGTAAACGATGAAGACGCGTCCACGGGAAGCGTAACCTTCGCCGGCGGTACGGCTGCGAGCCAGCTCGCCGAGGATGATGTCATGTATCGGTTCGACATGACGGACGAGGGCGCCGGGCCGATCATCCTCGGATTCGAGGACGAGGAGCAAGGCGGCCCGACGGAGCTGCAGATCGGGACGTCCGAAGCGGATACGCTGACAGCTGGGAACACGGACGCGGCACTTCAGGGCAAGGGCGGCGACGATACGCTCGACATTGCGGCGACCGGCGCGAACATCGTGGTCTTCGAGACCGACGTGGCCGCGAACGGCACCGATACGGTGACCGGCTTCACGACGGGCGACACATTGCAGGCCGACGCGATCGCCTTCGCCGGCGAAGCGGATCTCCGCGGGGCGGGCGAAACCGTGGAGGCGCTGGCCGACGGCGGGGCGCTCGGGGACGACACAGGCTTCGTCGTTTTCACCACGGCGCTTGACGACACGGATGCCGCGACGCTCGAGACGGCCTTCGAGGACCTGACCGGCGAAGCGGCCGGGGATACCGTCTATTTCCTCGCCGGGGACGGGACGGACGCCACCCTCGTTCGGGCCGAAGTGGGTGGCGCGGACGATGCGACAGTGGAAGTCATGGCCGAGTTCGAGGACATTGGCGATCTGGGCGATCTCCGGACCGACAACATCACGCTGCCGGATCCGGTGATGAACTCCTGAGACCCGGACCGAGACAGCCATGAGACGAGTGGGCCGGTTGCGGAGGCGCCGGCCCGCTCCGTCATGCCGACGGCAGGGGGCCGAACGACCGCGACATGGGATATGACGTATCCGCCAGCATGACCGACGCCACGGAATTTTCTCCCGTCGCCGTCAGCCCGGACCGGCACGCGGGCTGTTTCTGGCGGCGCTTTACCTCTTACGCCTTCGCGCGGGGGCAGCGCTGCGTCGACGTCGTCATGGCCGAGCTCGAGCCGGCGGCAAGCGCATTTCCCCTCGTCTTCCGCCCGGGCGCGTCGGGCGGGGTGGACCCCGTCGCGCTGCTCCGCCTCGGCGCCACCGGCACGACGCCCTTCGTCGCGCCGGACGGAACGTGGCGGGGCACCTATGTCCCTTCGGGCCTGCGTGCCCATCCCTTCTCGGCGCGGCACACCGGCACCGGTGACGAGATGGTGCTGATGGTGGATGAAGCGAGCGGCCTCGTCACCGAAGATCCAGCGGACCAGCCCTTCTTCGCTGGCGACGCGCCGGCGCCGCCGCTGGCGCAGGTGATCGCTTTCTTCCGCACGCGGGCGAAGTCCGCGCAGCACACCGCGCAGGCCGCCGCGGCGCTTCAGGCGCACGGCCTGCTCTCCCCCCTGCCGCCCTTGCCCGGGATGACCGAGGGGGACGCAGCGGGTTTCCTCGCCATCGATCCTGCGCGGCTCGAGGCGCTCGACCACGCCGTTCTCCCCGCGCTCTGGGAGAGCGGGGCACTCCGGCTCGCCGAGGCGCACCGGGTCTCGCTCCTGCACGCGGGCTGGATGGCGCGGGCGATGCGAGCGGAAGCCAGGGCGGCCGCAAGCGGTCCGGCCCGGCCGGAGCCGCCGGATGACGGGCTTTCGGGTTTCCTCGATGCGCTCTCGGAAGCACATGACCGCGAACGGGGGGGCGCATGAGACACCGCTGCGGACAGCCGCTGCTTGTCGCGCTCGCGGTCGCCGCGTGCACGGAGGCTCCGGACATCGCGCCCATGGCCGCGCGCCTCGAGGCCGGAACCGTCGGGCTGGGCGCGGACCGGGTGACCGACAGTGCGGCCCGAAGCGCCTTCGGACAGGAGATCGCGCGCGCGGTCACCGTCGACCCGACCCTCGGGCGCAGCCTCGCCGACCTGCGCGCGGCAGAGGCCGAGAAGGCTGCCGCCGACGGCGCCCTGCGCCCCGACGTGAGCCTCGGCATCAGCGCGGAAGCCCGGCGGGTGCAGGACGCCACCTCCAGCGATGCCTCGCCCTTCCTGCGCGTTTCGCAGCTCGTCTATGACGCGGGCGCTGCGCGCGCCAGCCGAACGGCTGCGGAGGCGCGGGTGTTGCAGAGCCGCGCCCAGCAGATCGAGACCGGCGCGCAGACGACACTCGCCGCGGTGGAAACCTACAAGCGCCTCGTCACAAGCCGCCGCGTTCTGGCCCTCGCCGAGGAAAACCTGAACGTCCTCCGCACTATTGCCGGGCAGATCGAAGACCGCGCGGCACAGGGCGCCGGGTCGACCGCCGATATCCTCACCGCTGAAAGCCGCATCGCCGACGCCGAGACCCGCCGGGTGGACGCACAGTCGCGCCTCGACCGTGCGCAGGCGGCCTTCCGCAGGATCTTCGGGGAGATCCCTGCCAACCTGCCGGCCGCCGTATCGGCGCCGGCCCTGCCAGCCGAAGAACGCGATGTGCTCTCCCAGAGCCCGCGACTGCGCGCGGCGGATGCCCGGTTGAAGGCGGCGGAGGCGGATCTGGCCACTGCGCGCGCCCGTCGCCAGCCGGCGGTGGAACTCGGCGCCACCGGACGACAGGCGCCGTCGGGCGGCGGCGCGGACATCGGGCTCGACCTCTCGCTGGAATACAGCCTAGACACGCGCGGCGAGCGCCGCGCCGCCATCGCCGCGGCCGAGGCGCGGCGCGACGCGGCGCGTGCCGAGCGAGACAATCTGCGCCGCGAGGTGCGCGAAGCGCTCGCCTTCGTGCGAAGCGATCAGGCCACCGGCGCGGCACGCGTCGTCGCCGCGCGCGAGGCGGTGCGCACCAATGCCGCCAGCGTGGAGGCCGCACGCGATCAGTTCCGGATCGGCCGACGCAGCCTCGTCGACCTGCTGGACGCGCAGCGCGACTACATAAGAGCCGAGGAGACGCTGATCCTTGCCGAGCAGGCGCGATTCCTGACCGATTACGCGGCACTCGCGCTGACCGGCGACATCCTCGACGTGTTCGACATCGAGTTGCCGGAGGGCGAGGCATGAGCCGGAGCGACGACGCCCGCCGCGTCGTGCCGCTCGACCGGGAGGCGCGGAGTCGGCCGGAAGAAACCTCCCCGCTGGAGGTCTGCCTTCTGCATGCGGCAGCGACGCTCGACCGGCCCATGACGCTCGCTGCGCTGCACGCGGTACAGTCTTCCGAGGCCGAGGGTGCGCTCGGCGTCCGCGAGGCGATCACCGCGGCGGAGCGCGCGGGGATGCAGGCCGCCTTCGGCGCGCGTCGGCTTCGCGATTTCGATTCGACGCTGACGCCCGCCATCCTTTTGCTGGAAGGTGAGCGCGCCGTGGTGCTGCACGAGGTCCGCCCGAACGGGCAACTCGCCGTCCACGATCCGGCCCTTGGCGAAGGCGTGGGCGACATGCGCCGTGACACACTGGAGGCTGCCTATACGGGGTATGCGATCCTGCTGCGCCGCGAGCACCGCGAGGATATCCTCGCCACGGGCGAGGGCCGTCGGGGGCACTGGTTCTGGTCGGCCCTTGCCGCGAACCGCTGGTCCTACACACAGGTCCTGCTTGCCGCGGTGCTCGCCAACTTCCTGTCACTGACCACGTCGATCTTCATCATGGTCGTCTACGACCGAGTGCTGCCGAACGAGGCGACCGA
>JAWLFJ010000154.1:0-7592 GCA_041685625.1 Paracoccaceae bacterium
CCGTCGCCGCGCCGCGGGCGCCTCCGTCCGGGCCGAAGCCGTTGGCGGCGAGGGCGGCGTCGGTCTCCGCCGCGCCGGGCGCGGTGGCGGGACCCGGCCGGGTCACGGCGAGGGCGGCGGCGGCGTTGGCGCGGCGGGCGGCGCCTTCCGGCGTCAGACCGCGGATCAGGCCGGCGGCGAAGACGCCGAGATGGGCGTCGCCGGCGCCGTTGGTGTCGACCGCCTCGACCGGGAAGCCGGGGACGTGGCGCGCGCCGGCGGCGGTGGCGAGGGCGCAGCCCTCGGGGCCGAGGCGGACCACGGCGCCCTCCGCCGACGGACCCATGCGCGCGAGAAGGCCCTGCGCCAGCGCCCCGCCCGACGCGTCGCGCCCGAGGATCGCGGCGGCCTCGGCGGCGTTGGCGCTGATCCAGGCGGCGCGGCGGAGGGCGGCGGCCATCGCCTCCGGCGCCATCTGACCGTGGGCCGGCGTCGGGTCGAAGAACAGGCGCGCGCCCCTCGCCTTGCGGAGCCAGGCGGTGAGCGCGGCGCTGCTGCGGGCGTGGATCAGCGGGTAGCCTGAGACGATCACGCCGCCCCAATGCGCGCCGCGGAGGGGGGCGAGGGCGGCCGGGACGAGCACGCCGTCGGCGCCCTCCTTGGAGACGAAGCTGCGCTCGCCCGCGTCGTCGACGATCACGACGCAGACGCCCTGCTCCTCGGCCTGCCGGGGCTGGAGGATCTCGATCCCTTCGGCCGCGAGCGCGGCCACGACGCGGTCGGCGAAGGGGCCGGTCCCGATCCCGCCGCCATAGACCACGCGCAGCCCCTCCCGCCGGGCGGCGGCCATGGCGTTGAAGCCGCCGCCGACGGCGGGGGCGAAGGCGGAGGCGAGCACGTCCTCGCCCGGCGCCGGGGGATGCGGCGCTCGGAACACGAGGTCCACGACAACGCCGGAGAGCTGGAGCAGGGCGTCGTTCATGCGCCGGCGTGAGCGTCGGGCCGGGCGGACCGGCGGCGCCGCGCCGGCGGCTGCGGGCCGATGCGGGCGCGTCGGGCGGCGCCGATGCGGCCGGCGGCGCGTGGCGGCCGCGGGGGCTCGCGGGGCGGGACGGTGGGGATCGCCCCGCCGCGGCCGGCGGCGCGACCGGCCACGGCGGGCGCATGCGCCGGGCCGAGGCGGACGGCGCCGACGCGGCCGGCGGCGATGCGGACGGCGCCGACGCGGCCGGCGGCGATGCGGAAGGCGCCGATGCGGCCGGCGGCGATGCGGACGGCGCCGATGCGGACGCCGGCGCGAAGCGGCGGCGCGTGCGGCGGGACGGCCCGGGCGCGGCGGAAGCGCGGCGCCCGGGGCTCCGCGCCGTCCCGGCGGCAGGGCGGTCCGGGCGGGCGATGCGCCGAAGGCGCGAGGTCCGTCCCGGCCGCCCGGCTCACGCCCGCGCCCTCAGCGCCAGCAGCGCCCCGGCGACGGCGGCGAGGTCGAGGCCGTTGACCTCGACGACCGTGGCGAGGGGCGCGCGCGGCAGGGCGCCGACCCCGGCGCAGGCGCCGGCGAGGGCGCCGGCGATCGCGGCCATGGTGTCGGTGTCGTCGCCGGCGTTGGCGGCGTCGAGGCAGGCGGACCAAGGGTCGCCTCCCGCCGCCTCCACGAAGCCGAAGGCGGCGGGCACGCTCTCCCGCGCCTTCACCGAGACGCCGATCTCCGCCACCCGCGCCGCGCCCCCCTCCCGCGCCAGCGCCCGCGCGGCGGCGATGCGCTCGGCCACGTCGCCGCCGGGGGCGCCGGCCGCCGCCGCGCCCTCGCGCGCCGCGGCCTCGCCCAGCGCCGCGGCCTCGGCCCAGCCGGCCCCGCCGACGCCGGCGGAGACGGCGGCCGCCACCGCGCAGGCCGCCGCCAGCCCCGGCCCCGCGTCATGCGTGATCCGCGCCGTCTCCCGCACCCGCGCCACCAGCCGGCCGAGCGGCTCCGGCGGCACGGCGATCCCCACCGGGGCGACGCGCATGGCGGCGCCGTTGGTGTCGCCCTCGCGTCCGGTCTCGGCGGGATCCGCCCCCGCCGCCAGCGCCTCCAGCGCCCGGCGCGTCGAGGGGCCGAGCAGGTCCGAGAGCCCGCGCGCCCGCACCCCGGCCTCCCACGCCATCAGATCGCGCCCCCAGGCGCGCGCGTCGAAGCCCGGCGCGTCGGCGACGAGCCGCGCGGCGAGGAGCAGCGCCTGCTCGGTGTCGTCCGTGACCTGACCGAGGACGAGGCCGCGCGCGACCGGATGCGCGGGATCGGGCGCGACGAAGCCCTCGATCCGGCCCCAGCGCGCCGCGATCTCCGAGGCCGGCAGCGTCTGCGCCGGGGCGCCCAGCGCGTCGCCGAGGGCGAGGCCCGCCAGCGCGCCCTCGGCCCGGTCCCGATCCGCCATGGCGCGTCTCCTCCGCCCGCGGGGCTGTCCTTCCCCGTCCCCGGCCGCTACAACCCGCCGGGCGAAGCCGCAAGCGTCCCGCAGCGCCCGAGAGCCCGATGACCGACATCGCCAAGCGCGTCTACGACCACCAGTGGAAGATCGACCCGATCGTCCGCTCGGTGCTCGACACCGACTTCTACAAGCTCCTGATGGCGCAGTCGGTGCACCACAACCACCCGACCGCGCGCGTGACCTTCTCGCTGATCAACCGCGACGCCTCGGTGCCGCTCGCCCGGCTGATCGACGAGGGCGAGCTGCGCGAGCATCTCGACCACGTCCGCTCGCTCTCGCTTCGCCGGGGCGAGAGCACCTGGATGCGCGGCAACACCTTCTACGGCAAGCGCTGGATGTTCGAGCCGGGCTTCATGGAGTGGCTCGAGGGCTTCCGCTTCCCCGACTACCACCTCGAGCGGCGCGGCGAGCAGTACGAGCTGCACTTCGAGGGATCCTGGCCCGAGACCATGATGTGGGAGGTCCCCGCCCTCGCCATCCTGATGGAGCTGCGCACCCGCGCGGTGCTCCGCGGCATGGGCAAGTTCGCGCTCGAGGTGCTCTACGCCCGCGCCAAGACCCGCGTCTGGGAGAAGATCGAGCGCCTGCAGAAGCTGGAGCATCTCGCCATCGCCGATTTCGGCACCCGCCGGCGGCACGGCTTCCTCTGGCAGGAGTGGTGCGTGCAGGCCATGGCCGAGGGGCTGGGGCCGGCCTTCACCGGCACCTCCAACTGTCTGATCGCGATGCGCCACGACATCGAGGCGATCGGCACCAACGCGCACGAACTGCCGATGGTCTACGCCGCCCTCGCGGGCGCCGACGACGCGGCGCTGGCGCAGGCGCCCTACCGCGTGCTCGCGGACTGGCAGGCGGACTACGACGGCAACCTCCTGATCCTGCTGCCGGACACCTTCGGCTCGGAGGGATTCTACCGCCACGCGCCCGACTGGGTGGCGCGCTGGACCGGCGTGCGCGTCGATTCGGGCGACCCGTTCGAGGGCGGCGAGCGCGCCATCGCCTTCTGGCGGGCCGCCGGCCAGGACCCGCGCACCAAGCGCCTGATCTTCTCCGACGGGCTCGACATCGAGCTGATCGAGCGTCTGCACGCCGCCTTCGCCCACCGCGCCAAGGTCTCCTTCGGCTGGGGCACGCTCCTGACCAACGACTTCCGCGGCCTCGCGCCGGGCGACGCGCTGGCGCCCTTCTCCCTCGTCTGCAAGGCGGCGGAGGCCGAGGGGCGGCCCTGCGTCAAGATCTCCGACAACCCCGTCAAGGCCACCGGCCCGGCCAAGGAGATCGCCCGCTACCGGCGCGTCTTCGAGGTCGGCGAGCAGACCGCGCGCGCCGTCGCGGTCTGACGCCTTCGGCCTGCGCGCGCCGCGGACGCCGGCCCGCAAGGATCGATCCGGGCGCGCGAAGGGGCGCCTCCGCGCGCCCGGCGCGTTCGTCGCCTCCCGCCCGATCCCGCCCCGGCCGCAGGGCGTCGCCCGCGACGCCGTCCTCCGCCCCCGCGACGCCGCATCCGCTCGCCCCTCGACGTCCGTCGGCGTAAACCTCCCGGCATGGCCGATCAGATCATCCGCATCCTCGCGCTCGTCCTGGTGTTCGCGGCCGCCTGGCCGGTCGCCCGCGCCGCGGCGCGCCGGGCGGAACCCGCGAGCCGCCCGGAGCCCGCGGCCTTCGGCGTCGCGCTGCCCTTCGGCGGCTTCGCGCGCCACGCGCTCGGCGCCGCGGCGGCGTCGCTGGCCGTCGCGCTCGGCATCTGGGCGCTGGCCGCGCCCGAGGTCGCGCTGGGGCTGCTGACGGACCGGGCGCCGCTGCGGCGGATCTCCTGGCCCTTCCTCGCGAGCGGGGCCGGCGCGCTCTATCTCACGGTCTGGCTGGCCGGCGCGACCGGGGCGCCGGTGGCGCTCGGCGCCGCGCGATTCGGCCGCGCCGCCGGCCCGCTGGCGGACATGGCGCTGCGCCTTCTGCTGCTGATCCCGACGACGGCGGCGGCCTTCATGCTGGCCTCGGCCCTCGCGGGGGCCTTCGGCGGGGACTGGCGGAACGCGCTGGCGGCGGTGCCATCCAGCCTCGTCTACGGGCTCGCGGCGGCGGGGATCTCGGGCGTCTTCGTCTGGGCGGCCGTGCTCTCCGGCCTGCCGATGACGCTGGCGGCGGCGGGCCTGCGCGCGGGCCTCGGCGCCCGGCGGGCCGCCCTCGCGGCGGCGCTCGGCCTCGTCCTCGCCGCCCTGCCCGCGGCGCTGCTGCTCTCGCTGCTGGCCTGAGGCGTCGGCGCCCCGCCGCGGGGCGTGCCGACCTCGCCCGCCCCGGGAACCCGGCCGCAGGCGGATCGTTCCCACCGGAGAGGCGCGGGCCATGCGCCCGCGCGGAGCCCGAGGAGAGATCCGATGAACAGTCTTCCGAACAACGTCGGCGGCGTCGACCGCCTGCTCCGCGCCGTCCTCGGCGCCGTGCTGCTGGCGGTCGCTCTCGCCGGCGTGACGACGGGCGCCCTCGCCTGGATCCTCGGCATCGCCGGCGCCGTGCTGCTCGCGACCGCGGGGCTGAGCTTCTGCCCGCTCTACGCCATGATCGGCGTGCGCACCTGCAGGACCTGAGCCGCGCGGCGGGCCGTCACTTCGCCCAGATCTCGTCCGAGGTGACGAGGACCACCTCGCCCTCGATCAGCGGCCCGGCGCTCTCGAAGAAGGCCGCGACGGTGGCCGAGCCGTTGTGCAGATCCCGCGCCGCGGCGTCGCGGAAGCGCTCGTAGGTGGTGAAGACGCAGGGGTCCGTCTCGTCGACCGAGACGAAGAAGCCGACGGTGTCGGGCTCGCTCGCGCGGACGGTCTCGGCGACCTTCAGGAGGGCGTCGCGCATGGCGGCCTCGGCCCCCGGCCTGACGCGGATGATCGCGGTGATGGTCTTCATCGGGTCGGCCTCCGCTGCCCCCTCGCCGCCCGTCGCGGCGTCGAGGGGGAGGCTAGCGGCGCCGTCCCGGGCTTGAAAGGCCCCGTTCGGGGGCCGGAACGATACCCGAACTTGCGTGCGCCCGTCGCCCCGCCCTACGCTGCCCCCCGATCCCGGACCCCCCGAGGAGGCCCGCCGATGCCCGCCCTCAAGGCCCTCGTCGTCGTCGACCTGCAGCTGGACTTCTGCCCCGGGGGCGCCCTCGCCGTCGCGGGCGGAGACGCCCTGCCCGGCCCCGTCAACGCGCTGATGGCGGAGTACCCGGTCCGCGTCCTGACCCAGGACTGGCACCCGCCGGGCCATTTCTCCTTCGCGTCCCAGCATCCCGGCGCCGAGCCGTTCGGGACCGTGACGGCGCCCTACGGCCCCCAGACGCTCTGGCCCGATCACTGCGTGCAGGGGACCCCGGGCGCCGCCTTCCACCCCGATCTCGATCTGGACCGCGCCGATCTGATCCTGCGCAAGGGTTTCCGGCCCGAACTCGACAGCTATTCCGCGTTCCTCGAGAACGATCACCGAACGCCCACCGGCCTCGCCGGCTATCTGCGCGAGCGCGGCGCGGAGGAGGTGCATTTCTGCGGCCTCGCCCTAGACTTCTGCGTCGCCTGGTCGGCGCTCGACGCGGCGGCGCTGGGCTTCCGGAGCGTGGTGCTGACGGGGCTCAGCCGGGCCATCGACCTAGAAGGGAGCCTCGAGACCAAGACCGCGGAGATGATCGCGGCGGGGGTCGAACTGCGCGAGGACTGAGGCGCCGCGGTCGGATCGGGGCGCCGGGTGTCGCCGCGTCGGCGCCCGCCGGGGAAGGCGGAGGGCGGCCGGCTCCTGCGGCGCGAACCCGAGATCCTATCCAAGTCGACGAGCGAATCGGCGGAGGCCGCAAGGCTGTCGGCCCGCTGGCGCGGGGCGAGAATCTTGGCGAGGCGGAACGAGGCCGTGTCCAACGACGCCCCGCCGATGGACGCCCCGTGGATCAAGGAGCGGCGCGCCACGAGATCCGAGCGGAGCGATCGACGCCTCCGGCCGCCTGTGCGTATGGCGTGGCCTGCACGGATTCGGGGGTGGTACCGACGCCCCGGCTCGAACGGGGGACCCCCAGATCCACAATCTGGTGCTCTAACCAACTGAGCTACGTCGGCACTCGCGGGCGATTTAGCGAGGCGGAGGCGGCGTTGCAACCGCCGACTTGCCCTCGGGACCGGGCGGCGCTAGCGAAGCGGCCTGCGTGGAGGGAGGCCGGCGCGATGGGCATCGACGACGAGAGCGACGTGGCGGCGACGCTGCAGATCGGGCCGACGAGCGAGGGCATGGTGCGCCTCTACCTCGAAGGCGAGGGTATCTCCCTGCCGCTCGATTTCGAGCCGGAGGAGGCCGAGGAGATCGCGGACGAACTGCGCGGCGCGGCCGAACGGGCGCGCGCGGCGCAGCGCAAGGGCAAGGGCAAGGCGAGCCCGACCGGCGCGGAGACCGCCCGCGGCGGCGAGCGGCGGGCCGAGGGGCGGGACGCCGACGGGCGCGGCGGAGGCGGTCCGCGGGAAGGCCGGCGCCGGCGCCGCTGAGGCGCGACGCCTCCGGGCGATCGGCGCTCAGAGATCCGACAGCGCCGGCGCGCCGGGATCGACCGCGAGCCGGAGGCGCGTCGCGGCGGCGCGGGCCGCGCGCAGGACGAGGGCCTTGCGCCGGGCGGGGGCGAGCTTCGCCTCGGGCGCTGGGCGCAGGATCTCCGCCCCCCAGCCGTCGGCGAGAAGGAGGCCGGTCTCCGGCGGCAGCACCTCTTGCGGGAAGTCGGCGTCCACGGCGAAGAGGAAGCGGTCGCACCAGGCGAGGTAGCCGGGCCATTTGCGGTCGGATCGGAAGTCGGCGAGGCCGGACTTGCACTCGACGATCCAGATCTCGCCGGTCGGGCCGACCGCGAACACGTCGGCCCTGAGCCCGCGGGCGGGGACGAATTCCGTCACCGGCGCGAAGCCGAGATCGAGCAGATGGCGGCAGACGCCGCGGGCGAGCACGACGCCCGGAGGGTCGGTGCGGGTGAGGTCGTCACGGGGCATGGGCGGCTCCCTCGGCGCGCGGTGCGGAGGCTTGTTCGCATATTGTTCCGCCGATCCGGCGCGGTCAAGCCCGCCCCCGTTGCGCGCGCCGGCGCCGGCGCCGAGAGAGGGGGCGGCCCCCCGCGGGCGGCCGGCGCGAGGGCGGCCCGCCCTGAACGAC
>JAWLFJ010000039.1:0-7645 GCA_041685625.1 Paracoccaceae bacterium
GGCGGCGGAGGCCCGCCGCGAAGCGTCGGGCGGGTCGGCGGATCCGGCGGCCGCGGCGGCCCGTGGGCTCGACCTCTGGGAGCGCGCGCTCGCCGAGCGCGCCCGCCGCGGCCCGCCCGGCTGAGGGGCTCCGGCCGGAGCGTCTCGGCCGGCCCAGCCCCCTGATCCTGCATCTCGCCGCCGCGGCCGCCGCCACGGCCCACGGCGTCGCCCTCGCCCCCGTCGCCGACGATCCGCGCTTTCCCTGGCCCGACGCGCTGCGCGAGGAGGGACGCGCCGCCGGGGCCGCGCTCGCGGCGGAGGGGCTCGCCGGCCGCGTCGGCCTCGCGGTCGAGGCTGCGCGCCGCCTGTCGGAGATGCTCGCGGGGATCGAGCGCTGGCAGACCCATCCGCATGTCCGCGCCCGGCCGGACCCGCCGACCCTCTGGAGCGTCGGGGCCGCGCGGCTGCTGGACCACGCGCCCGGCGCCCCCCGCGGCGCGCCGGTGCTCCTCGTCGTCCCGTCGCTCGTGAATTCGCCGGCGGTGCTGGACCTGCACCCACGGCGCTCGCTGCTGCGCGCCCTCGCCGGCGCCGGGCTGCGCCCGCTCCTGCTCGACTGGGGCGCGCCGGGGCCGGCGGAGCGGCGCTTCGACCTCGACGCCTATCACCGCGCCCGCCTGATCCCCGCGGCGCGCGTCGCGGCGGAGTTGAACGGCGGGCCGGCGGCGGCGCTCGGCTACTGCATGGGCGGCGCCTTCGCGGCGGCGCTGGCGGCGCAGCGGCCGGACCTCGTCTCGCGCCTCGCGTTGATCGGCGCGCCCTGGGATTTCTCGCGCCTCGAGGGGCCGGGGCGTCTGCTCGCCGCCCTCGTCCGGAGCGAGGGCGCCGAGACGCTCGGCCGCTCGCTCGACGCGGTCGGGACCGCCTTCGGGGCGGCGCCGACCGACCTGCTGCAGACCCTCTTCGCCGCGCTCGACCCGACGCTCGCGCTGCGCAAGTTCCGCGCCTTCGCCCGTCTCGATCCCGCCTCGACGACGGCCGAGATCTTCGTCGCCGCCGAGGACTGGCTGAACGACGGCCCGCCGCTGGCGGTCCCGGCGGCGAAGGACATCGCCCTCGGCTGGTATCTGGAGAACGCGCCGGCGCGCGGCGAATGGCGCCTCGCCGGCGAACCGGTGCGCCCGGAGACCATCCGGCGGCCCACGCTCGCCTTCTGCTCGGCCACCGACCGCATCGCGCCGCCCGAGGCGGCAGAGGCGCTGCCCCGCGCCATACCCGGCGCACGGCTCCTGCGCCCCGGCGCCGGGCATGTCGGCATGATCGTCGGCTCCGCCGCGGCGCGGGAGGTCTGGGCGCCCCTCGCCGCCTTCGTCCGGGAAGGCTGACGGCCACGGGCGAGCGGCCCGGGTTCGACGGGCGCGGCCGCGCCCGCTCTCGGCACGAATTGCCCCGTCGACAATCCGCGCCCCATGACTATCGTGCCGGGCAAACCGCGACGGCCTTCGCCCCCGGCCGCCGACAGGATGCGATCCGGGCCCGCGATGCGGCCCGGCCGACCCTCGACTGGAGGAGATCCCATGACCGAAGTCGTCATCGCCGGCGCCGCCCGCACGCCCGTCGGAAGCTTCAACGGCGCGTTCGCCGCCACCCCCGCGCACGAGCTCGGCGCCGTGGCCATCAAGGCGGCGCTGGAGCGCGCCGGCGTGGAGCCGGGCGAGGTGTCGGAGACGATCCTCGGCCAGGTGCTCACGGCCGCGCAGGGCATGAACCCGGCCCGCCAGGCGCACATCGCCGCCGGACTGCCGGAGGAGAGCGCCGCGTGGGGGATCAACCAGGTCTGCGGCTCCGGGCTGCGCGCCGTCGCGCTCGGCGCCCAGCACGTCCTGCTCGGCGACGCCGACGTCGTCGTCGCCGGCGGGCAGGAGAGCATGAGCCTCGCGCCCCACGCCCAGCACCTGCGCGCCGGACGCAAGATGGGCGACCTTTCCTTCGTCGACACCATGATCCGCGACGGCCTATGGGACGCCTTCAACGGCTACCACATGGGCATGACCGCCGAGAACGTCGCCGAGAAGTGGCAGATCGGCCGCGAACAGCAGGACGAGTTCGCCCTCGCCTCGCAGAACAAGGCCGAGGCCGCGCAGAAGGCCGGTCGCTTCGACGACGAGATCACGCCGGTCACCCTCAAGACCCGCAAGGGCGAGGTGGTGGTCGACAAGGACGAGTACATCCGTCACGGCGCCACCATCGAGGGCATGCAGAAGCTGCGCCCCGCCTTCGCCAAGGACGGCTCGGTGACGGCGGCCAACGCCTCGGGCATCAACGACGGCGCCGCGATCGCCCTCCTGATGAGCGCCAAGGAGGCCGAGCGGAGGGGCGTCGAGCCGCTGGCGCGGATCAAGGCCTACGCCACCGCCGGGCTCGATCCGAAGATCATGGGCATGGGCCCGGTCCACGCCAGCCGCAAGGCGCTGGAGAAGGCCGGCTGGAAGGCCGAGGACCTCGACCTGATCGAGGCGAACGAGGCCTTCGCCGCGCAGGCCTGCGCCGTGAACAAGGACATGGGCTGGGATCCCGAGAAGGTGAACGTCAACGGCGGCGCCATCGCCATCGGCCACCCCATCGGCGCCTCGGGCTGCCGCGTGCTCAACACCCTCCTCTTCGAGATGAAGCGCCGCGACGCCAGGAAGGGCCTCGCCACCCTCTGCATCGGCGGCGGCATGGGCGTCGCCGTCTGCGTCGAGCGGGACTGACCCGGCCGCGGGCGGGCGCCCCTGCGGCGCCCGCCGCTTTCCCCGCGCCCTCCGCCGTGGCATGAGGTTCCCGGGGGCGCCGGCCCCCCATGGAACAATACCCGAACGGAGGAACGCTCATGGCCCGCGTCGCCGTGGTCACCGGAGGCAGCCGAGGCATCGGCGCCGCAATTTCCATCGCGCTCAAGGAAGCCGGCTGCAAGGTCGCAGCCAATTACGCCGGCAACGACGAGGCCGCCTCGAAGTTCAAGGCCGATACCGGCATAGACGTCTACAAGTGGTCGGTCGCCGACTACGAGGCCTGCAAGGACGGGATCGCCAGGATCGAGGCGGATCTAGGGCCGGTCGACATTCTGGTCAACAACGCCGGCATCACCCGTGACGCCCCGTTCCACAAGATGGACCCGCAGCAGTGGAAGGACGTGATCGACACCAATCTCACCGGCGTCTTCAACATGACGCACAACGTCTGGCCCGGCATGCGTGAGCGCAAGTTCGGCCGCGTGGTGACGATCTCCTCGATCAACGGCCAGAAGGGCCAGTTCGCGCAGGCCAACTACTCGGCCTCCAAGGCCGGCGACATCGGCTTCACGCGCGCCCTCGCGCAGGAAGGGGCGCGCGCCGGCATCACCGTCAACGTCGTCGCCCCGGGCTACATCGCCACCGACATGGTCATGGCGGTCCCCGAGAAGGTCCGCGAACAGATCATCGGCCAGATCCCCGTGGGCCGCCTCGGTGAGCCCGAGGAGATCGCGCGCTGCGTGCGGTTCCTGACCTCGGACGACGCCGGCTTCATCACGGGCTCGGTGATCTCGGCGAACGGCGGCCAGTACTACGCCTGACGCGGCGGCGGCGCGGCCGCGGACGATCACATGGCCCCCGCCCATGCGGCGGGGGCCGCGAATTTCCCCGGCGACGCCGCACTGAACCCTTGCCATTCCCGCCCTTCGGGCGCACCTCGCTCCAGCGTATCACGCCGGAGACATCCCGTGCGACCGTACCCACCGGAACCGCCGCGCCCCCGGCGAACCATGTCTCGCCTGCTGCACGGGGCGCTGCTGCGGCACAAGCTGGCCGGCCGCGTGGCCGTCGGAGAGATCCTGACGAGCCTCGGCGACCGGTCGTTCGGCTGGGCGATCCTTTTCTTCGCACTGATCAACATGATCCCCGCCCCCTACGGCTCCACCCTCGTCACGGCGCCGCCGCTGATGCTGCTGACGGCGCAGATGGCCCTCGGGCGCCGGCACGTGCACCTGCCCGGCCTCGTGGCGCGCCGCCGCATACCGGTCGACGGCATGCGGCGCCTGCTGGTGCGCCTGCGCGGCCTCCTGCGGCCGATCGAGCGGGTGGTCCGGCCGCGTCGGCTCGGCATGTTCCTGCCCCGCAACGAGCGGCTGATCGGCGCCGCCCTCTTCGCGGTGGCCTGCGCCCTGCTCCTGCCGCTGCCGCTCTCGGGGGGAATCCCGGCCTTCGCGTTGCTCGTCTCGGCGCTGGCGCTGATCGAGCGGGACGGCGTGCTGATGACCGTCGCCCTCGGCATCGGCGCCCTCTCGATCGGGGTCACGGCGGGCATGGTGACGCTGATCGCGGCCGGAATCGAAACGCTGTTCTGAGTCGCGGCGGTTGACGCCCGCCCGTCGGGCCCCGACCTTTCCCCGAAACCCGGGAGCCCGCCGATGACCGTCGCCTTCGACTTCGACAACACCTACGCCCGCCTTCCCGACCGTTTCTTCCACCGTCAGGAGCCGACGAGCTGGCCGGCGCCGCGGCTGATCCGGCTGAACCGGTCTCTGGCGGAGACGCTGGGCCTCGACCCCGCTGCGCTGGAGACGCCGGAAGGCGTCGAGATCCTCGCCGGACGGCGCGTGCCGGAGGGCGCGGAGCCCTTGGCGATGGCCTATGCCGGGCATCAGTTCGGCGGCTTCTCGCCCCAACTCGGCGACGGCCGGGCGCTCCTGCTCGGCGAGATCGTCGGCATGGACGGGGTGCGTCGCGACGTGCAGCTCAAGGGTTCCGGCAAGACCCCGTTCAGCCGCATGGGCGACGGGCGCGCCGCGATCGGCCCGGTTCTGCGCGAATACGTCGTCTCGGAGGGGATGCACGCCCTCGGCGTGCCGACGACCCGCGCCCTCGCCGCGGTCGCCACGGGCGACGTCGTGGTGCGCGAGACGCCGCTGCCTGGCGCGGTGCTGGTGCGCATCGCGCGCGGACATGTCCGCGTCGGCACCTTCCAGTACTTCTATGCCCGGCAGGACGTCGAGGCGCTGCGCCTCCTGACCGACTACGTCCTCGACCGCCATCATCCGGGACGCGAGGGCGAGACGTCCGCCCACGCCCTGCTCGACGCGACGGTCGAGACGCAGGCCGCCCTGCTGGCGCAGTGGATGAGCGTCGGCTTCATCCACGGCGTGATGAACACCGACAACATGAGCCTCGCCGGCGAGACCATCGACTACGGCCCCTGCGCCTTCATGGAGGCGTATCACCCCGGCACGGTCTACAGTTCCATCGACGCGCATGGCCGCTACGCCTACGGCAACCAGCCGAAGGCGGCGCATTGGAACCTCGCCCAGCTCGCCCAGTCGCTCCTGCCGCTGATGGCCGAGGATCCGGAGACGGCGATTCCCGCCGCGCAGGCCGCCGTCGACCGCTTCCCGGAGCTCTACGAGACCGAATGGCGAGCCCGCTTCGCCGCCAAGCTCGGCCTCGCCGAGCCGCAGGACGGCGACGGCGAGCTCGCCGAGGCGCTGCTGACCGCGATGGCGGCGAACCGGGCGGACTTCACGCTCACCTTCCGCGCCCTCTCCCGCCTGCCCTCGGAGGGCGGCAAGGAGACCGACGCGCTCGCCCGCGACCTCTTCGTCGATCCGACGGTCTTCGACGCCTGGGCGGAGCTGTGGCGCGCCCGCCTCGCGCA
Source organism: Paracoccaceae bacterium (assembly GCA_041685625.1). GTDB lineage: Bacteria > Pseudomonadota > Alphaproteobacteria > Rhodobacterales > Rhodobacteraceae > Albimonas. The sequence goes on from JAWLFJ010000039.1 coordinate 5,653, forward strand.
GGAGGGCCGGCCGGAGGCGGAACGGCAGGCCGCGCAGGCATCGGTCAACCCGCTCTTCATCCCGCGCAACCACCTCGTCGAGGAGGCGCTCTCCGCCGCCGAGAAGGACGATCTCGAACCGCTCGACCGTCTGCTCGACGCGATCGCGCGGCCCTTCGACGACCGGCCGGAGCTGGAGCGTCACGCCCTGCCGGCCGCCCCGGAGGAGGCCGTGACGCAGACCTTCTGCGGCACCTGAGCGCCTCGGCGATCGGGCGGCGCGGGGCAGCGGCCCTCACGCGGCCGCCTCCGCCGGATCCTCGGCCGGAGGCGGCGCCCGGCCCAGCGCCAGATCCGCCGCCTTCTCGCCGATCATCATGGTGGGCGCGGAGGTGTTGCCTCCCACGATCCGCGGCATGACCGAGGCGTCCGCCACCCGCAGGCCCTCGACGCCCCTCACCTTCAGCTCGGCATCGACGACCGCGGCATCGTCCGCGCCCATGCGGCAGCTCCCGACGGGATGGAAGATCGTGTTCGCGCTCGCCCGCACCCAGGCGTCGATCGCCTCGTCCGTCTCCAGCGGCGCCCCGGGCGAGAGCCGCCCCGCCTGCCAGTCCCGGAGCGGCGACGCCGCGCCGATCCGCTCCGCGAGGCGCACGCCGTCGCGCATCACGCGCCGGTCGGCCTCGGCCGAGAGATAGGCGGGGTCGATCACCGGCGCCGCCTCCGGATCGGCGGAGGCGAGATGGACCGTTCCGCGGCTCTCGGGACGCAGGGGGTAGAAGTTGATCAGGTAGCCGTGCCGCCCCTGCCCGGACCGCGTGGTCTCGAGGTTCAGCCCCGGCACGAAGGTCATGTGGATGTCCGGAATCTCGAGCTCCGGCCGCGTGCGAAGGAAGCCGCCCGCCTCGAGCGGCACGGCCGTCGCAGGCCCGGTCCCGAACAGCAGCGCCCGCGCCCCGGCGATGAGCGCCTTGTCGGTGCGCATCATCCCGTAGAGCGTCACCGGCTTGGCGCAGGCGTAGGTGAGATAGACGCCGAGATGGTCGTGCAGGTTCGCGCCCACGGTCGGCCGCTCCAGCCGCGGCTCGATCCCCGCCGCGCGCAGCACCTCCGGATCTCCGATGCCGGAACGCTCCAGGATGCCCGGCGTCGCGACCGCCCCGCCGCAGAGGATCACCTCGCGCCGCGCGCGCACGACCTCCTCGCGCCCGTTCCGGCGGAAGACGACGCCGACGGCGCGGCCCTCCTCGATCACGACCTGCCGCGCCAGCGCGCCGGTGCATATCTCGAGGTTCCGCCGCCCCCGGGCCGGGCGGAGATAGGCGGTCGCGGCGCTCTCGCGTCGGCCGTCGCGGATGTTGAAGTCGTAGAGGCCGAGGCCCTCCTGCTCGGCCCCGTTGAAGTCGTCGTTCGGCCGCGCGCCGTGCTCCGGCGCCGCGGCGAAGGCGGCCTCCAGGAAGGCGCGGTAGAGCGGATTTTCGCCCTTCGCCTTGACCACCCGGAACGGGCCGTCCGTGCCGTGGAATGGGTCGGCGCGCTCGGCATGCCCCTCGGCGCGCTTGAAGTAGGGCAGGAGGTCGGCGTAGCTCCAGCCCGGCAGGCCCAGCTGCGCCCAGTCGTCGTAGTCACGCCGATGGCCGCGCATGTACATCATGCCGTTGATCGAGGAAGAGCCGCCGAGGACCTTGCCGCGCGGCCAGGGGACCGTCCGCCCGTCCATGTGCGTCTGCGGCGCGATCTCCAGGTTCCAGTTGATCGCGCGGCGGAAATAGACGAGCCCCGCCGCCATCGGCACCCGGATCAGCGGATCCCTGTCGGGGGCGCCCGCCTCGGCCAGCAGCACGCTGTGCCGCCCGTCCTCCGAGAGGCGGGCCGCCACGGCGCAGCCGGCCGAGCCGGCGCCGACCACCACGAAATCGAACGCCTCCGCCATCGTCTCCTCCCTCCCTATGTCTCCCGGCGGACGGCCCGCCGCCGGCGCGGGGCCGGGGCGGCGGGGGTGGGTGGGCGG
>JAWLFJ010000039.1:7655-29565 GCA_041685625.1 Paracoccaceae bacterium
CCACCCTGCGGAGTCGGTACGTTGACCGGACCGTCCGGTATCCCGAACGTCCGACCGTCGCCGCGGGGGGGGGGGGGGGGGGGGGGGGGGGGGGGGGGGGGGGCCCCCCCCCCCCCCCCCCCCCCGCGCCGTCGCCCGACACCTGCCACGAGATCCGCGACCGTCGTCACGGCGACCCGCCCGGCGAGGCTCACGGCGCGTCCCGCCAGCGCTTCGCCCGGCCCCGCGGCCCGGCGAGGAGCGCCGCGTCGAAGGGCGCCAGCGCGTAGCCGCCGGGCTGGGGCGGGCCGGCCTTGTAGCCCGTCTCGCGCTCCACCGCCGCCAGCGCTTCGGGGTGGGTGTAGTAGAGCGAATAGGCCGCGACGACGAACGCGCCGAAGCCTGCGGGATCGGCCGTCTCGATCTCGCGGAGCCGGGCCTCGCGCGCCTCCGTTGCGAGCGTCTCGACGCCCTCGGCCGCCGCCGCGACGCACTCCGCCGCGGGGGCGAAGCGGGGATGCGCCGCCATCGCCTCGGCGAGGCCGAGCCCCGAGGCCGGCGGGAACGCGCCGTCGCCCGGCAGGAGCGCGTCGAGGATCGCCGCGAGCCGGGTCACGCCCCGCGCTCCCGCAGCATCGCGTCCGCCGCGCGGAGCGCCAGCGCCTGCAGCGTCGGCGTCGGGTTCAGCGCCGCCGCCGTCACGAAGACCGGGCCGTCGGCGACCGTCACGTTCGGGTGGTCGTGCAGCCGGCCGAACGGGTCGGTGACGGAGGTCTCCGGGTCCTCGCCCATCCTCGCGGTGCCGAGAAGATGGAAGCCCGCCTCGGTCACGAGGTCCTGCGTCACGACCTCCCGCGCGCCGGCCTCGCGGAGCGCCGTCTCGGCCTTGCCGAGGCCGAAGCGGATCATCGCGCGCGTGTTGTCGTCGAGCGCATAGGTCATCTTCGGCGCCGGGATCCCCATGCGGTCGGTCAGATCGGGGTCGAGCGTCACGCGGTTCCCCTCGCGCGGCAGGTCCTCGGTGGTCACGGTCAGCGAGGCGGTGCGGCCGAAGATCTCGCGGAACCGGGCGTGGTGGCCCTCGCCCCAGGGCACGCGCGGCAGGTAGACGCCGACCGCCGTGCCGAGCGGACCGTCCGAGCGCACCGCCTGCATCTGGAAGCCGCGGAGGAAGCCGCGCGAGCGGTCGGTCTCGTAGAACTCCTGGCAGAGGATCGAGGTCGCGAAGGGGCCCTTGAAGCCGTCGACCGGGGCCTCGAACACGCCGGTCGCCATGCCGGTCGGATGGTGCATCAGGCGTCTGCCGACGAGGCCGGAGCGGTTGCCGAGGCCTTCCACGTGGCCCTTGCCCGCCGAAAGCAGCAGCAGCCGGGCGGTGCCGACGCCGTTCGCGGCGAGGACGATGCGGTCCGCCGCGATGCGCCGGGGGGCGCCCGTGGCGTCGTGATAGGCGACCGCCGTGGCCCGGCCTGCGGGGTCGGTCTCGATCGCGAAGACGCGGGCCTCGGTGACGAGCCTGGCGCCGGCCTTCAGCGCGAGCGGCCAGTAGGTGAGGTCCGTGGAGCTCCGCGCCCCCGTCGGGCAGCCGAGATCGCAGGGGCCGCAATGGTTGCAGGCGCCGCGGCCGCCATAGGGGGCCGCGTTGATCGCGGCGTCCGACACCCACCAGTGCCAGCCGAGCCGGTCGAAGGCGGCGGCGAGGCGCCGGGCGCCCTCGCCGATCGGCAGCGGCGGGGTCTGGCGCGGGCCGCGGGGCGGGTTGCCCGGGTCTCCGGCGAGGCCGCTGACGCCCATGATCCGGTCGTTCGCCTCGTAGTGGGGCGCGAGATCGTCGTAGGAGAGCGGCCAGTCGTCGGCGACGCCGTCGAGGCTGCGGACCTTGAAGTCCGAGGGCCGGAAGCGCGGGAAATGCGCGCCCCAATGCAGGGTCGAGCCGCCGACGGCGTTGTACATCAGCGGCTTGATGGCGGCGCCCGATTGCTCGACCGGATAGTCCCAGGGGTTGGCGCGGGTGTTGGGGTTGGGGTGGTGGGTGGTCTGGCGGGCGAGCTCCCAGTCGGCGCGGGTGGAGGGGGTCTCGCGATGATCCACCCATCCGCCCTGCTCGAGGCAGGTGACGGAGACCCCGGCCGAAGCGAGCCGCCAGGCGGCCGCGGCGCCCCCGGCGCCGGCCCCGACGATCACCACGTCGTCCCGTTCCGGGGCGATCACCGTGCCGCTCCCGTACAGATTTCGTGCACACCGCGTCCTGCCGGCGTGCACCGCGTGTGCATCGCGCGTCGGACTCCGGGGCCGCGCGCGTACCGCGCATGTCGGACCCGCGTCATGCAAATGTCCGCACTTCGTACAGACATCGTACCGACAGGGTGCGGGTGCGGCCCGACCCGGGGCGGCGGGGCGAGTCGCGTCGTGGCCTGAGGGTGGGGGGCATGTGTTGACGGAAGGTGAAGGGCGCCGAGCGGGGCGCCGGCAACCTTTCGGCAACCGAATCGCGGCACATCGGGGGCGTCGGAACGAACGGGGAACATGCGATGGGCCGTCATGCGGCGACCTCCTCGGCGGAGATCTCGCCCTCGGCGACGCGGCGGCAGCGGACGAGCCGTCCGTCCGGCATCGGGGTGAGGACCTGGCGCGCGGCGGCGCAGGCGGGCTCGGCGTGAGGGCAGCGGGAGGCGAGGCGGCAGCCGACGGGCAGATCGACCGGCGAGGGGATCTCCCCTTCCAGCGGCGTGCGGGGGCGGCCGCGCTGCGCCGGATCGGGCTCGAGATGCGCCGCGAGCAGGGATTGCGCGTAGGGATGCGCCGGGCGCTCGAACACCTGGCGCACCGTGCCGAGCTCGACGATCTCGCCGAGATACATCACCGCGACCCGGTGGCAGAGGAACTTCACGGTGGTGAGGTCGTGGCTGATGAAGAGATAGGCGAGGCCGAGCTCCGCCTGCAGCCGGCGCAGGAGCTCGATCAGCCCGTTGACCGCGGCGGGGGCGAGCACCGAGGTCGGCTCGTCGAGAACGAGGAATTCGGGCTCGGCGGCGAGCGCCCGGGCGATGGCGATGCGCTGCAGCGCGCCGGAGCCGAGGCCGCGCGGGCGGCGGCCGAGGAGCTCGGGCGAGAGGCCGACCAGCTCCAGCAGTTCGGCGGCGCGGGCGCGGCGGGCGGCGGCGGTGAGCTTCGTATGCAGCGCCAGCGGCTCGGCCACGATGCGCTCCACCGTCCAGCGCGGGTTCACGCTGTCATAAGGGTCCTGGAACACGATCTGCATGCGCCGGCGGAGGGCGCGGAGGGCGCCCCCCCTGGCGGCGGTGACGTCGTCGCCGCGGAAGCGGACCTCGCCGGCCGTCGGCGCCTCGAGCCGGAGCAGCGTGCGGCCGACCGTGGTCTTGCCGGAGCCGGATTCGCCGACGAGGCCCAGCGTCTCGCCGCGCCGGACGGTCAGGTCGGCGCCGTCCACGGCCTGCACCACCTTGTCGGAGCCGCGGATCGGGAACGCCTTGGAGAGGCCGCGCACCTCCACCAGCGTCTCGTCCGTCACCGTGTCCGCCGGCGCGAGCGCGGCCCCGGAGGCGGCGCGCTGCAGGCGCAGGACCTCGCGGCCGTAGGGATGCTCGGGCGCCGCGAAGAAGTCGGCGACGGGCCGGTCCTCGACGATGACGCCGTCATGCAGCACCGCGACCCGGTCGCAGTAGTTGGCGACGACGCCGAGATCCTGGGTGACGAGGAGCGCGGCCGTCCCGGTCTCGGCCACCGAGCGGGCGAGATCGTCGAGCACCTGCGCCTGGATCGTGACGTCGAGGCCGGAGGTCGGCTCGTCGGCGATCAGGAGGCGTGGCTCGGCGGCGAGGGCCATGGCGATGAGCGCGCGCTGGGCCATGCCGCCGGAGAGTTCGTGCGCGAAGGCGGAGGCGCGGCGCTCGGGGTCGTTGATGCCGACGCGGCGCAGCATCTCGACGGCGCGGACGGCGGCCTCGCCCCCGGTCCCCTCGCGATGCGCGCGCCAGACCGCGGCGATCTGCCGGCCGACCCGGGTCATCGGGTTGAGCGCGGCGCGGGGGTTCTGCACGACGATGGCGAGATCGCGGCCGCGGATGGCGCGGAGCTCCGCCTCGGGCAGCTCGAGGAGGTTCCGCCCGTCGAACAGGACCTCGCCGGCGTCGATCGTGCCGGGCGCGCGGGCGAGGCCCATCAGGGCGAGCGCCGCGGTGGACTTGCCGGAGGCGGCGTCGCCCATCAGACCCACGATCTCGCGCCGCCGGACGGCGAGGGTCAGGCCGCGAAGCACCGGCGTCCCCGGATAGGAGACGTGCAGGTCCCGCGCCTCGAGGACGGGCTCAGTTCCCGTCATAGCGGCGCTCCAGCGCGTTTCCGAGCACGGCGAAGCCGAACACGGTCAGGGAGATGGCGATGCCGGGGAACACCGACGGCCACCACTCGCCGAGGATGATCTGATTGGCGCCGGTGGAGATCATCAGCCCCCATTCCGGCGTCGGCGGGCGGACGCCGGCGCCGACGAAGGAGAGGCCGGCGGTGAGCAGGATGGCGAAGCCGATGGTGACGGAGGACTGGATCAGCGCCGGGGCGAGGGAGTTGGGCAGGACGTGGACGAGCGCGCAGCGCAGCTCCGTCGAGCCCATGGCGCGCGCCGCCTCGACGAAGCCGCGCTTACGCTGGGTGAGGACCTCGGCCCGCGTCAGGCGGATGTAGATGGGCGTGTAGAGGAGGCAGAGCGCGAGCACGATGTTGCCGGTGGAGCGGCCGGCGAGGGCGACGAGGATCATCGCGGAGATGAAGACGGGGAAGGACTGCATGACGTCGGAGGCGCGCATCAGGAGCGCCGTCGCCCAATTGGTGTAGTAGCCGGCCACGAGGCCGAGCAGGACGCCGAAGACGAGCGAGAGCACGTTGGCGGCGAGGGCGATGGCGAGGTCCGTGCGCGGGGCGGCGATGACGCGGGAGAAGACGTCGAAGCCGGAGGCGTCGGTGCCGAACCAGTGCGGCGGCTGCGGCAGGTCCCCGGTCAGGGTCGCGAGGAGCAGGCCCGGCCAGTCGGCGAGCGGCGGCGGCGCCTCGTTGTAGAAGAGCGTGGCCTCGGTGGGATCGTAGGGCGCGATCTCCGGGCCGACGAGGGCGAGGAACACGGCGGCCGCGACGATGGCGACGCCGAGGGCGAAGAGGGGATCGGGCCGGCGGCGGGTGCGCGACGGCTTCGAGTGCGCCGTGACGGCGGCTTCGGCGCCTCCGAGGCTCATGCGTAGCTCACGCGCGGGTCGATGGCGGCGTGGATCAGGTCCAGCGCGAGATAGACGAGGAGGGAGACGGCCGTGATCACGAGGACGACGCCCTGGATGGCCGGGTAGTCGAAGGCGAGGATGGAGCGGATGGCGTACTGGCCGAGACCTCCGAGCGAGAACACGGATTCGACCAGCACGGCGCCGCCGAGCATGAAGCCGTAGAGGATGCCGATGAGGGTCATCGAGGGCGCCATGGCGGCGCGGAAGGCGGCGCGGGCGATGGCGCCGCCCGGCAGGCCGGCGCAGCGGGCGTAGAGCACGAAGTCGGATTCGAGGGCGCGGGCCATGTTCTGGCGGACCATCTTGATGATCGGGCCGGAGAGGATGAAGACGAGCGTGGCGACCGGCAGGGCGTAATGGTGCAGCGCCTCGAGGAAGACCTCCGGGCGGCCGGCGAGGAGGCTGTCGATCAGCATGAAGCCGGTCACCGCCTCGGGCGCCGAGGTCATCGGCGAGAGGACGCCGAGCGGGGCGGGGGCCCAGCCCAAGGTGAAGAAGAAGACGTAGACGAAGAGGAGCCCCCACCAGAATTCCGGCTGCGAGCCGGCGAAGAGCGAGTAGACGAAGACGCCGCGGTCCGCCGTGCCGCCCGGGCGCAGCGCGCCGAACATGCCGACCGGCGCGGCGATCAGGAAGGCGACGACGAAGGACAGCGTGACGAGCTCCAGCGTGCGCGGGAGGGTATGGGCGATCTCGTCGAGGACGGGCGAGCCGGTGACCCAGCTGGTGCCGAGGTCGCCCTGCAGAAGGCCGGGCCCGGCGCCGGGCAGCACGCCGAGATACTGGCCGAGCTGGACGAGGAGCGGCCGGTCGAGACCGAGATTGCGCTCGGCCTGGGCGTAGGCCTCGGCCGAAGCGTTGAGGCCGACGAAGCGGCTGACGGGATCCGCGGGCAGCAGGCGGATCAGGAAGAACACCGCGACGGTCAGCACGAGGAGCTGCAGCGCGGCGGCGAAGAGGCGGCGGAGGACGTAGCGGCGCAGCATCACGGCGCCCGCATCGGGGCGGCCTCGTTCGGCCGGACCCGGCTCTGGCGGAGGAGGCTCGGATGGCCGTCGGGCGGCGCCGGCTTGGCGGCGCCAGGCGCCGAGGCGGCCGGACCCCTGCGGGCCGCGTCGAGAGGCCACGGCTGGAGCGCGTCGGAGCGACGCCGGCCGCGGATGGGCCACGGCCGCTGGCCGGCGGAGCGCGATGAAAGGGGAAGGGCGGCCTGCGGCGACGGGGAGCGGGCCGTCGACGGGACGGCCGCGGAGGTTCCGCGACGCTCCGTCATGCCTGCCGGACGCCCGGATCGCGGCCGGCGGCGGGAAGGGGCGAGCCGGAGGCTCCGTCCGAGCTGGGCGCGGCCAGCCCTGCGAGACGCCGCGCCGGGAAAGGTGCGGGCGCGCATCCAAAAACGCCGGACGCGCGCCCCGCCCCGGCTGGGGGACCGGGACGCCAGCCGCCGCCGTGGGGGGCGGACGACGGCCGGTAGGCGCCCAGGACCGCGGACGGCCTGGGCGTGAGGGACGATCCGCCGCCCGCCCTTCGGGTCGAGGCGGGACGGACGGACCGCCGGAACGGCGCCATGACGCGGCGCGTCGCGCGGGACTCGAGCGCGACACCGAAGCTGGCCGGATCCCGGCGGCTTGATAGCGAGGCCGGGGCGATCGGACAAGCCGATGGGTGCGCCATGGCGTCGATCCGGGAAACGGGCCGGAGCGAAGCCGTCCCGCCCGTCGCCGAGCCACGGGTCGGACCGGCGAAGGCGTCGCGGCATCCGCCGCGGGCCGAAGCGGGGGGCCTCGCGGCGGCGGGCGAGGGCCGTCCCCGCCGAAGATATGCCGCGGAACGGATCACTCGTAGGACAGGTCGAAGAAGCGGACCGAGCCGTCCGGCTGCCACGAGATGCCCCGGAGCGCGTCCGAGAAGGCCCACTGGGTCTTGTATTCGACCACCGGCGCCCAGGCGACGTCCTCCATCAGCCGGGCCTGGATCGCGGCCGTCATGGCGTCGCGCTTGGCCGTGTCGGGCTCGACGCGCGCCTCGGCCCAGGTGGAATCCACGAACTCGGACGAGTAGTTGACCATGTTGTTGAGGCCGCCGTTCTCCGGCGAGACGAAGAACAGCTGGATGGCGTAGCCGGCGTCGACGCCGATCGGCTTCTCCTGGTCGTTCACCGCGAAGGGCAGATCGCGCTTCACCAGCTGGCGGTCGCCGTACTGGGTCTGCGGGATCGGGTCGAGCGAGGTCGGGAAGCCGACCTGGCGCAGCGCGGTCTGGATCGCGTTGACGATGGGGCCGAGCGTCGTCTCCTTCTCGGCGACGTAGGAGAGGCGGAAGGCCTCCTCGAACCGCTCGAGGCCCTCGCCGTCGGGGTAGCCGGCCTCCGCGAGCAGTTCCTTCGCCCGCTCGGGGTCGTAGGGATACTGGGTCTCGGCCTCATGATAGCCGGGATACGAGGACGGAACGTGCCCCTTCCACGGCGTCGCCTGGCCGAAATAGCCGGCGCGGACGATCGCCTCGTTCGGGATCGAATGCGCCACCGCCTTGCGGATCAGCGGATCGTCGAAGGGCGGCGAGGCGAAGTTCATGTGCACGAAGAGGTTCTGGTTGCCATTGACGCCGGCGACCGTGACCCCGTCCTGCCCGCGGAGGCTGTCGTATTCGCGCGGCGTCAGGTTCTGCACCAGCTGGGCCTGCCCCGTGCGCAGGATCACCACGCGGTTGGAGCTCTGCGGCACCTTCTTCATCACCACGCGCTTGATGGCCGGCGCGCCGCGGTAATAGTCCTCGTTCGCGGTCAGGACGATCTCGTCGTCCTTGCTCCAGCGCTCGACGCAGTAGGGGCCGAAGCTGGCGACGCCGCGGTTGTCGGCGAAGTCGTGGGACCAGGGGTCGTCCTCGGTCGCCTCGGCCTCCATGCCCTCCTTGTCGAAGACGTGCAGGGCGAAGATGCTCAGCACCGGAAGGAACAGGGCGTTGGGCTCGGCCTGGCGGATCTGCACGGTGTAGTCGTCCACCGCGACCACCGCGTCGCCGAGATCGCGCGCCGCCTCGTCGCCGAAGACGGCCGGGGTGAAGCCGTCGATCGAGCCGACGTTGGAGAGGAACCAGCCGATCGGCGCCGCGCCGGAGACCGACTTGGCGCGGGCGAAGGTGTAGACGACGTCGTCGGCCGTCAGCTCCGCCCCGTCGCAGCCCTTCACGCCTTCGCGGAGCTTGAAGGTCCAGGTCAGCGTCGCCTCGTCGAAGCTCCAGCTCTCGGCGAGGCGGCCTTCGAAGGTGTCGAAGTCGGGGAGGGCCACGCCCTCCTCGTTCGGCCCGGCCGAGGCGTAGCCGATCAGCGGCTCCATGGTGTTGACGATGCCGGTCTGGCTGGTCGGGATGGCTGCGGCGGGACCGTCGTAGTTCAGCCCGGCGGGCACGTCCTCCGCGAGAAACAGAAGCTCCTGCGCGGCGGCCGGCGCGGCGAGAAGGGCGAGCGCCGCCGCCGGGGCGGCGAGGGATCTGGCGGACGGCATGCTGTGCGGACCTCCCTGCGGTCTCCGATTTGTCCGGACAAGTAGGATCACGCTCCGCCCCGATGTCAACCGCCTCGCGTGGGACGCGCCCTTGACACCTCGGCCGGGGCCGGCTGATTTGTCCGGACAACCGCCTTCGACGGGTGGGGACCGATCAAGGGGAGGATCCGCATGGCGAGGGCGCGCCGATCGTTGCTGTTCGCGCCGGCGACCAGGCCGGAGGTGTTCGAGAAGGCGCTGGGCTCCGGCGCCGATCTCGTCTGCGTCGATCTCGAGGACGCGGTGGCGCCGCCCCTGAAGGCCGGGGCGCGTCCGGACGGCGTGCGCTGGCTGGCGGAGGGGCCGGGGCCGGCGCATCGCCGGGCGCTCCGCACCAACGGGCTCAAGACGCGGGCCGGGCTCGCGGATCTCGTGGCGGTGGCGGAGGCCGCGCCGGCGGGGGGGCTCCTGCTGCTGCCGAAGGTGGACGATGCCGCGGAGGTGGCGCAGGCCGACGCGGTGCTGAGCGAGGCGGGCGCGGGCTGCGAGCTCGCCGCGCTGATCGAGAGCGTGGACGGGCTGGAGAACGCGCAGGCGATCGCCGCGGCCTCGCCCCGGCTGACGCTGCTGCTGTTCGGGGCGGTGGACCTCTCCGCCGAGCTCGGCTGCGAGAACGCGGCGGGGCCGCTGGCCTACGCCCGCGGGCGCTGCGTGCATGCGGCACGGCGGTTCGGCAAGGCGCTGCTGGACGTGCCGAGCCTCGATTTCCGCAACCTCGACGCGGTGCGGGGCGAGGCGGAGGCGGCGAAGGCGATGGGCTTCCACGGCAAGGCGGCGATCCATCCCTCCAACGTCGTCGTCATCAACGAGGTCTTCACCCCGACCGCCGAGGAGATCGCGGAGGCGAAGGAGATCGTGGCGCTCTACGAGGCCTCCGAGACCGGGCTGGTGGTGCGCGAGGGCAAGCTGATCGAGGCGCCGGTGATCCGCACGATGCAGGCGCGGCTCGCGGCGGCCGAGGCGGCGGGGGCGGCGGCATGACCCTGCCCCTCGACGGCGTGCGGGTGCTCTCGGTCGAGCAGTACGGGGCGGGGCCGTTCGGCTCGCTCTATCTCGCGGACATGGGCGCCGAGGTGGTGAAGATCGAACCGCCGGCGGGGCCGGGGCGGCCGGGGGGCGATTCCTCGCGCCAGTCGGGGCCGTTCTTCCTCGGCGAGAACGACTCGCACTTCTTCCAGACCTTCAACCGCAACAAGCGGTCGCTGGCGCTGGACCTGAAGCATCCGGAGGGGAAGGCGGCGCTGCACCGGCTGGTCCCGCATTTCGACGCGGTGATGAACAACCTGCGCGGGGATCAGCCGGACAAGCTGGGGCTGACCTACGAGGCGCTGGGCCATCTGAAGCCGAATCTCGTCTGCGCGCATCTCTCAGCTTACGGGCGCAAGGGCGAGCGCGCGGCCTGGCCGGGCTACGATTATCTGATGCAGGCGGAGGCCGGGTATCTGACCCTGACCGGGGAGCCCGGGGGGCCGCCGTCCCGCATGGGGCTCTCCATCGTCGACTACATGACCGGCGTGACCTGCGCCTTCGCGCTCGTCGCGGCGCTTCTGGGCGCGGCGCGGACGGGCCGCGGGCGGGACGTGGACGTCAGCCTCTACGACGTCGCGATGCATCAGCTCAGTTATCCGGCGACCTGGTATCTCAACGAGGGCGAGGTGACGGGGCGGCGGCCGCGCTCGGGCCATCCCTCGGTCGTGCCCTGCGAGACGCTGCCGACCAAGGACGGCTGGGTGTTCGTGATGTGCGTCCTGCCGAAGTTCTGGCGCGCGCTGGCGGAGACCTTGGGCGTGCCGGAGCTGATCGAGGACCCGCGCTTCAAGGGCCCTCGCGACCGCTACGAGAACCGCGACGCGCTGATGGAGATCCTCGACGCCAGGGCGCAGGAGCGGACCACGGGCGAGTGGATGCGCCTCTTCGCCGGCAAGGTGCCGGCGGCGCCGGTGCTGGACGTGGCGCAGGCGCTGGAGAATCCGTTCCTGCGCGAGCGGGGCGGGATCGTGCCGGCGCCGCACCCGATGAAGCCGGACTTCGCGATGCTGGCGAACCCGATCCGGCTGGACGAGCCCCTGCCCTCCGAGGTCTGCGCGCCGCTCGGCGCGGACACGGACGCGGTGCTGGGAGAGACCGGCTTCTCGGAGGACGAGATCGCGGCGCTGAAGGCTTCGGGGGCGACGGGATGAAGCTGGAGGGGGTCCGCGTCCTCGACCTGTCGATGTTCCTGCCGGGGCCGCATCTGACGATGATGATGGCCGATCACGGCGCCGACGTGATCAAGATCGAGCCGCCCTCGGGCGATCCGCCGCGCGAGCTCGGCTACCGCACGAAGGACGGCGTCTCGACCTGGTTCCGCAACACCAATCGCGGCAAGCGCTCGGTGGTGCTGGACCTGAAGTCGGAGGCGGGGAAGGCCGCCCTCTTCCGGCTGATCGAGACGGCGGACGTGTTCGTGGAGGCGTTCCGGCCGGGGGTGGTCGAGCGCCTCGGCGTCGGGCCGGAGGCGGCGCGGGAGATCAACCCGCGGCTGGTCTACGTCTCCATCGCCGCCTTCGGGCAGTCCGGGCCGTGGACGCGGAAGCCGGCGCACGACCCGGCGATCCAGTCGCTGGCGGGGACGTCGAGCCTGAACGTCGGCTCGGACGGCGCGCCGACGATGATGGGCATCGCGGCGGCGGACGCGGTCAGCTCGCTGATGTCGCTCTCGGCGATCCTGATGGCGCTGCTGCGCCGGGAGAAGACCGGGCGCGGCGACTTCGTCGACATGTCGATGCATGACGCGCTGATGGCCTGGACGCCGAACGTCACCGGCCCGGTCTTCGCGGAGGACCGCGCGCCGAACCCGAAGCATGAGCGCACCACCGGCGGCTCGGCCTTCCTCAACTACTACGCGACGAAGGACGGCAGGTGGGTCTGCCTCGGCGGGGTGGAGCACAAGTTCGTGCAGAACCTCTTGGAGGCGCTGGGCCGGCCCGACCTGATCGAGGCCGCCGCCGGGCCGCCGGGGCCGCCGCAGGAGCCGGTGAAGGCGTTCCTCGCGGAGACGTTCCTGACGCGGACGCGGGCGGAATGGGTCGAGTGGTTCGAGGGGCGCGACGTCTGCTTCGCGCCGGTGCTGGATCTGCGCGAAGCCTTCGACTCGGAGCAGGCGCGGGCGCGCGGGATGCGCGTGGAGGACGCCCAGGGGAACCTGCATATCGGCATCCCGATGAAGTTCGCGGAGGAGCCGGGGCGGGTCGATCCGTCGCTTGCGGGCCTCGGCGAGCATACCGAGGCGGTGCTGCGGGAGGCCGGGCTGCCGGAGGCGACCGTCGCGGCGTGCGTGAAGGCGGTCCCGCGGTGAGGCCGGACGACGGCGCGTTCGCGGCCCGGCTCTCTCAGGCCTTGGGCGAGGCGGCGGAGGCGGAGACGCTGGAGCCGGCGCTCGCGGCGCTGACGGGCTGCGCCCATGAGGCGCTCGGGGATCATGCGGCGGCGGAGCGGCCGGGCGCGCTGAAGCCGGGCGAGCGGGACTATCGCGTCTCGGGCGTGTTCCTGGTGACGCCGGACCGGCGCTACAACATGCTCGTCGGAAACGTCGGCTTTCCGGCGGAGCAACGGCGGCTGGCCATCCCGATCGGCTGGAACCACCCGGGCGAGGTCGTGCGGACCGGCGCGAAGATCCTGCTCGAGAACACCGAAGAGGCGGCGGAGTTCCGGCAGTTCCTCAAGACCTCCCGCATGGGGAGTTCCGTCTACCATCCGATCCACGCGGGCGGCGCGCTCGTCGGGCAGATCGTGGCGGCGGCGCAGGCGCGGAACACCTACGACGCCGCGGACCTCGCGCGGCTGGCGACGCTGGCGCGGGCGGCGGCGCTGGTCTGGCAGGCGAAGGGCGGGGCCGCATGGCTCGCCGAGGATTATCCCGCGCCCGATCTCTGGCGCGCCGAAGAGAAGGCCACGGCATGACCGAACAGCCCATCGTCGACGCCCTCGTCGACCACATCCTCGGGGCGCGGTTCGAGGATCTGGACGCGGCGACGCTCGCCAAGGCGAAGATCTTCCTGCTGGACAGCTTCGGCGTCGGGATCGCCGGCTCCTCCGGCGCGTCGATGGACGCGCTGCTGGCGACGGTCGGCAAGTGGGGCGAGGGCGACGAGGCGACCGTATGGGTGACGGGGGAGCGGATGCCGGCGCAGCTCGCCGCCATCGTCAACGCCTACCAGATCCATTGCCTCGAATACGATTGCGTCCACGAGGGCGCGGTGGTGCATCCGATGGCGACCGTGCTCTCGGCCCTGATGGCGTATTGCGAGCGGCGCTCGGCGCAGGGGCGGCCGGTGTCGGGCAAGGACTTCCTGCTGGCGATGGCGCTGGGGGTGGACGTGGCCACGATGCTCGGAGTGGCGGCGACGGGCCGGCTGCGGTTCTTCCGCCCGGCCACCGCAGGCGGCATGGGCGCGGCGGCGGCGCTCGCGCGGCTCGAGGGGCTGCACGCGACCGGGATCAAGGACGCGCTCGGCGCGATGTACGGGCAGACCTCCGGCACCATGCAGGCGCATGTCGAGGGCTCGCCGGTGCTCGGCCTCCAGATCGGGTTCAACGCGCGCGGCGCGCTCTCGGCGGTGGATCTCGCGGCGGCGGGGTTCCGCGGGCCGCACGACATGATCGACGGGGTGCACGGGTATCTGAAGCTGATCGAGGGCGACCGCTACGACCTCGCCCGCATCCGCCCGCTGATCGGGACCGAGTGGCAGATCGCCAAGCTGGCGCACAAGCCCTTCCCCGCCGGCCGGCTGACGCATGGCGTGGTCGACGCGCTGATGCAGCTGACGAAGCGCCACGGCTTCGGCGCGGAGGACGTGGCGCGGATCGACGGGCGGGTGCCGCCCCTGGTCATGAACCTCGTCGGGCGCCCCGACAAACCGGCGCCGGAGCCGAACTACGCCAAGCTCTGCCTCGCCTACGTCGCCGGCGCCTACATGGTGCGGGGGCAGGTGGACGTGCCGGAATTCGCCGACGCCGGCGTCCTCTCGAACCCCGCGATCCACGAGGTGGCGGGAAAGGTGCATCTCGAGCTCGACGGCAACCCGGACGAGAACGCGCTTGCGCCGCAATGGTTCAAGGTCACGCTGACCGACGGGACCGAGCACGACATCACGCTGCCGCAGGTCTACGGCCACCCTGACGTGCCGCTGACGGCCGAGGAGAACGCGGCGAAGTTCCGCCGCTGCGTCGGCTACGGCCGCGCGCCGATGCCGGAGGGACAGGCGGCGCGGCTGGAGGCGGCGGTGGCCGAGGTCGAGAGCCTCTCCGACGCGGCGCGGCTGGCGGCGCTGACGGTGATCCCGGGCGCGCGGAGCGCGGCGGCCTGAGCGGCGCCGCGAGGCGGAATTTGTCCGGACAAGACCGCCGGATTTGTCCGGACAACCTTGACACCCGCGCGGGCGGGACCGAAGCTTCAGGGGCGCGTCGGGCGGAGGCCCGCCCCGTTCCGAAAAGGGAGACACGGCGTATGGCGGGCACGGTCGTCCAGGTCGGCGAGAACCGGTTCCGGGAGCGTTTCGGGCGCTATTTCGAGGATTTCGAGGTCGGTCACATCTACGAGCACCGTCCCGGCCGCACCATCACCGAGACGGACAACACCTGGTTCACGCTGCTGACGATGAACACCCATCCGATGCATTTCGACGAGGAGTACGCCAGGCACTCCGAGTTCGGGCGCACCATCGTCTGCTCGCCCTTCACCGTGGCGCTGATGGTCGGCATGAGCGTCACCGACGTCAGCCAGAAGGCGATCGCCAATCTCGGCTGGTCGGACATCAAGCTGACCCACCCGCTCTTCGCCGGGGACACGCTGACGGCGGAGTCCGAGGTGCTGGCGAAGCGCGAGTCCAAGTCCCGCCCCAAGGCCGGGCTCGTGACCGTGGCGACGCGCGGCTTCAACCAGGACGGCACGGTGGTCTGCTCCTTCGAGCGGACGATCCTGGTGGCCAGGCGCGGCTTCGAGAACGAGGACGCGGCCGGATACTGAGCCGAGGGAGGCCAGAGACATGAACGCCCATTCGCAGATCCCCGAGGACGACCAGGCGCTGCTCGACGGCATCGAGAAGTGGCTGGAGCGCGACGTGCGCCCCCACGTCCTGCGGCTGGAGCACGCCGACGAATGGCCGGCGGAGATGGTCGCGCAGATGGCCGAGATGGGCCTCTTCGGCGCGACGATTCCGACGGAATACGGCGGCCTCGGCCTCTCCGCGACGACCTACGCGCGGATCGTCGAGAAGATCGCCGAGACCTGGATGAGCCTGACCGGCATCTTCAACTCGCACCTGATCATGGCGGCCTGCGTCACCCGCATGGGGACGGAGGAGCAGAAGCGGAAGTACCTGCCCAGGTTCGCCTCCGGCGAGATGCGCGGCGGCCTCGCGCTGACCGAGCCGGACTGCGGCACCGATCTTCAGGCGATCCGCACGCGGGCGGCGAAGAAGGGCAACGGCTACGTCGTCAACGGGACCAAGACCTGGATCTCCAACGGCATCCACGGCCAATGCTTCGCGCTCCTGGTCAAGACCGACCCCGAGGCGGAGCCGCGCCACAAGGGCATGTCGATGTTCATCGCCGAGAAGGGCGAGGGCTTCGGCGTCTCCAAGAAGCTGGAGAAGCTGGGCTACAAGGGCATCGACAGCGCCGAGCTGGTGTTCGACGACTACCAGATCGGGGCGGAGAACCTGCTCGGCGGCGTCGAGGGCAAGGGGATGCAGGCGGCGCTCGGCGGGCTCGAGCTCGGCCGCATCAACATCGCGGCGCGGGGCTGCGGGCTGGCCTCGGCGGCGCTGAACGACAGCGTGCGCTACGCCCAGCAGCGCAAGACCTTCGGCAAGCCCATCGGCCAGCATCAGGCGATCCAGCTCAAGCTCGGCGAGATGGCGACGCGCGTGCAGGCGGCGCGGCTGCTCACCTACGACGCCGCGCGCGCCTACGACACCGGCGAGCGCTGCGACATGGAGGCGGGGATGGCGAAGTACTTCGCCTCCGAGGCCGCGGTGGAGAACAGCCTCGAGGCCATGCGCATCCACGGCGGCTACGGCTACTCCAAGGAATACCACGTCGAGCGCTATTTCCGCGACGCACCGCTGATGTGCATCGGCGAGGGCACCAACGAGATCCAGCGCATGATCATCGCCAAGCAGCTGATGGAGCGGAACCCGGCATGAGCGGAGGGGCGGGCCGATGGATCTCGGGCTGACGGGCCGAAAGGCGCTGGTCACCGGCGCCTCCAAGGGCATCGGCAAGGCCAGCGCCCGGGCGCTGGCCGAGGAGGGCGTCGACCTGACGCTGGTCGCCCGCGGCCGCGAGGATCTGGAGGCGGCGGCGGCCGAGATCGGCGAGGCGACGGGCCGCACGGTCCACGTCCACGCCGCCGACGTGACGGAGCCCGGCGCGCCCGACGCGGCGGTCGCCTTCCACATGGCGCGTCACGGCGGGCTCGACATCCTCGTCAACAACGCGGGCGCGCAGCCGACGGGGGACTTCTTCGGCATCTCCGACGAGGACTGGGAGCGCGGCTTCGCGGTCAAGTTCCACGGCTACGTCCGCTTCTGCCGCGCCGCCTTTCCGCATCTCGAGGAGTCGGGCCGCGGCGTGATCGTGCAGAACGTCGGCGCCGCGGCGAAGGCGCCGCAGCCCGGCTTCCTGCCGGGGGGCGCGATCAACGCGGCGCTGAACAACTTCACCAAGGGCTTGGCGCGGATCGGGACGGAGCGCGGCGTTCGCGTGGTCTCGATGAATTCCGGGCCGGTGCGGGTCGAGAAGCTCGAGGCGTCGATGACGGAGGCCGCGGCGGAGGCGGGCGAGGACGTCGAGAGCCTCGTCGCGCGCCGGTCGAAGGAGATCGGCGTGACCCGCTACGCGAAGCCGGAGGACCTCGGCGCGTTCTGCGCCTTCCTCGCCTCGGACCGCGCCGTTCACGTCCACGGCGCCAATCTCTTCATCGACGGCGGTCAGACCAAGGAGCTCTGACCCCCGAAGGCCGAGCCCGCGGCGACAAGCGGGCCGGCCCTCACCAGCAAGGAGGCTGACCCGATGTTCCTTCGCTCCCTGACCCTCGCCGGCGCCGTATCGGCCGGCCTCGCCCTGCCCGCCGCGGCCCAGGTCGAGTGGGACGTCGCGATCCCCTGGGGCGCGACCGAGTTCCACACCGTCAACGCCCAGACCTTCGCCGACGCGGTGAAGGAGGCGACGGACGGCGCGGTGACGATGACCATCCATCCGGGCGGCTCGCTCGGCATCCGCGCCAACGAGAGCCTGCGCGCGGTCGAGGACGGCGCCGTGCCGATGGCCGAGTTCGCCCTCTTTCAGAACGTCGGCGACCTGCCGCTGCTCGGCATCGAATCGATCCCGTTCCTGATCGAGGACTACGAGGAGCTGCGGACGATGCACGAGCTGGTGCGCCCGACCTGGGAGGCGCAGCTCGCCGAGCGGAACCAGAAGGCGCTCTACATGGTGCCGTGGCCGTCGCAGAACTTCTTCACCAAGGAACCGGTGGAGACGCTGGCCGACCTCGAGGGGATGCGGTTCCGCACCTACGACGCCAACACCGCGACGATGATCTCCAATCTTGGCGGCGTGCCGCTGCAGATGAACAACGCCGACATCCTGCCGGCGCTGGCGACCGGCAAGCTCGACGCGGTGATGACCTCCGGCACCACGGCGGTCGCCCAGAAGTACTGGGAGTTCCTGAACCATACCTACACCACCAACCATCTCTGGGCGTCGAACGCGCTCGTCGTCGGCCTCGACTACTGGGAGGAGCTGACGCCGGATCAGCAGGAGACGATCGAGCGCCTCGCCGCGGAGATGGAGCCCGGCTTCTGGGCGGTGTCTGAGGCCGAACACGCCAAGCGCATGGCCCAGCTCGAGGAGAACGGGATGACGGTCGAGGCGCCGTCGCCCGAGCTCGCGGCCGCGATGCGCGAGGCGACGGCCGACGCGGCCGACGCCTTCGCCGAGCGGGTGCCGGATTCGGCCGAGATCATCGAGGCGTTCGAGGCCCGCACCGGCGGCTCCTGAGCCGCGCCGCGCTTCCCTTCTTCGGGGGGGAGCGCGGACCTCGGGGGGGCAGGCCCCCGCTCGGCCCGCGCGCGACCGGGCCGAGGGCCCGGCCGCCGCCCGGCCCCGCCGTTCCGAGACATGGCGGGCCGGTCCGTCGCGTCGCCGCCGTCGCCCGCCCGCCGCCCGAGAGGAGCCCATGCGCCCGTTGCTCCGCGTCATCGACGCCCTGAACGCCGGCGGCGCCGCCGTCGCCGCGCTCGCCTGCTTCGCGCTGGCGGTGATGCTGATCGTCGAGGTGATCGCGACCAGCTTCCTCGCCTGGTCGCAGCCCTGGGCGGTGGAGTACGCGGCCTATCTCCTCTGCGCCACGCTCTTCGCCGGCTCCGGCTGGACGCTGCGCCAGGGCGGGCACATCCGGGTGACGCTGCTGACCCAGGCCCTGCCCGAGGGGGCGCGGCGCCTCGCCGACCTGATCGGCACGGTCTTCGCCATCGGCGTCGCCTCCTTCATGACCTGGGCCTCGGCCGAGAACGCGCTGAGGAGCTTCGAGCGCGGCTCGGTCAGCTTCTATCCCTCGCGCACGCCGCTGGTCCTGCCGCAGTCGGTGCTGGCGATCGGGCTCCTGCTGCTGACGCTGGCGCTGGTGGCGCGCGCGATCCGCCTGATGCTGGACGAGCCGCCCGAGGACGAGCCGGCCGTCGCCAAGCCCGGCGAGGCCGCCGCGACCGGCGCGCGCGAGGGGACGGCGCCGTGAGCGCGCCGCTCGCCGTCATCTCGGCCATGCTGGCGCTGACGCTGGCGGGCGGCGTCTGGGTCGGCTTCGCGCTGCTGGCGACGGGGTGGATCTCGCTCGAACTTTTCGTGAACATGCGGGTCGAGCGCTTCCTCGCCGGCGATCTCTGGGGCACGGCCACGGCGATCGAGCTGGTGACTCTCCCCCTCTTCATCCTGATGGGGGAGATCCTGTTCCACACGCGGCTGTCCGAGAACCTCTTCGCCGGGCTCGCGCCCTTCGTGCGGCGGCTGCCGGGTCGGCTGATGCACGTCAACGTGCTGGGCTGCACCCTATTCGCCGCGGTCTCGGGCTCCTCGGCCGCCACCACCGCCACCGTCGGGCGGATCACGCTGAAGGAGCTGGAGGCGCGCGGCTACGACAGGGTCTTCGCGGCCGGCGCGCTGGCGGGCTCGGGCACGATGGGCTTCCTGATCCCGCCCTCGATCCCGCTGATCGTCTACGGCGTGCTGGCGGAGGTCTCGATCCTCGACCTCTTCGTCGCGGGCATCGGGCCGGGGCTGATCCTCGCGGTGCTGTTCATGGGCTGGATCGGGACGGTCGCGCTGATCTCGCCGCGCTCTGTCCCGCCGGCGGAGCCGCGCACGAGCTGGGGCGAGAAGGGGCGGGCGCTGATGAAGCTCGTGCCGGTGACGGCGCTGATCGGCTTCGTGGTCGGCTCGATGTACGCGGGTTTCGCCAGCGTGACGGAGGCGGCGGCGGTCGGCGTCCTCGGCGCGGCGATCCTGGCGCTGCTGGAGGGCCAGCTCACCTTCCGCATGATGAAGGGCGCGCTGCTCGGCGCGGTGCGGACCTGCTCGATGATCGGGCTGATCATCGCGGGGGCGCTGTTCCTCTCGAAGGCGATGGCGCGGCTCGGCATCCCGACGGAGGTGGCGCAGGGGATCGAGGCGCTGGGCCTCACGCCCGTCGCGCTGATCCTGCTGCTGATGCTGTTCTACCTGCTGCTCGGCTGCTTCATCGACGGGCTCTCGACCATCGTGATGACGCTGCCGGTGACCCTGCCGCTGGTGGTCGCGGCGGGCTACGATCCGGTCTGGTTCGGCATCTTCCTTATCGTGACGATCGAGATGGCGCAGATCACGCCGCCGATCGGCTTCAACCTGTTCGTGATCAAGGGACTGACGGGCCTGCCGATCGGCGCGCTGGCGCGCGCGGCGGCGCCCTTCTGCGGGATCCTGGTCGCCTTGGTGCTGCTGCTGCTGGCCTTCCCGGGGATCGCGCTTTGGCTGCCGGAGACGATGCGATGAGCGAGCGCTACGCGGAGGGCGCGCTGGCGCTGGAGGTCGAGGGGGGCGTCGCGACGCTGACCGTCGACCGCCCCGACGCCCGCAACGCCCTTACGGCAGCCTGCTGGGAGGCGCTTCCGGAGATCGCCGCGCGGCTTGCGGGCGACGACGCGGTGCGCGGCGTGCTGGTGCGGGGAGCCGGCGAGCGCGCTTTCTCCGGCGGTGCCGACATCGCGGAGTTCCCGAAGGCCTACGCCGACGCCGCCTCCGCCCGCGCCTACAACGACGCGGTGCGGGCCGGGCAGGACGCGCTGGCGCGGCTGCCGAAGCCGGTCGTGGCGGCGGTGTTCGGCGCCTGCGTCGGGGGCGGCTGCGGGCTGGCGCTCGCCTGCGACCTGCGCTTCGCGGCTGAGGGGGCGCGCTTCGGCATCCCGCCGGCTCGGCTCGGCGCCGCCTATTCCTTCGCCGACACGAAGCAGCTGGTGGAGCTCGTCGGCCCGGCGCGCGCCAAGGACGTCCTGTTCTCCGGGCGACTGCTGCCGGCCGAGGAGGCGCTGCGCATCGGCCTCTGCGACCGGGTGCTTCCGGCCGGGGAGCTGATCGGCGCCGCCGAGGCGTATCTGACGGAACTCGCCGGCCTCTCCGCCGTCTCGATCGGCGCCGCCAAGCGCATGGTGCGGGCGGTACAGGACGGCGCCGACGCCGAGACGGCGGAGCTTCGCGACCTGTTCGACGCGGCCTTCGCGGCGGAGGACTTCGCGGAAGGCTACGCCGCGTTCCTCGAGAAGCGCCCACCGCGCTTTCGCTGACGCCGAGGCTCGTCCCAACAGCCGGCGCGCGACCGCTCCCGCCCCGCCGCCCTCGGCCGGGAAAACCGCTTGGCGACCGCTTCCGCTTCCTCCATGCTCTTGGACCGGAGCAGAGGACGCCGCCCCATGATCCCCCCCGCCGCCCTCGCGCTCGGCTTCGCTTCGGCCCCGGCCGTCGCCCGTGACGCGCCCGACGGCACGGCCTTCGAGCACGCCCCGTTCCTCTTCGAAGGGCGCCGTCCCGATGCGGCTTCGGCCGCGTCCCATGCCGCACCCGTCGGGCGGGCGACATGATCGCCGTCGTCGCGGAGATGCGTCGCGCCGACGCCCGGCCTCGCGTCCCTCGGCAAGGCCGCGTCGCCGGCGGCCGCATCGAGGGGATCGCGGCCTCGACCGTCCTGCGCCGCGCGACGGGCTCCGGCGGCCTCGCGCCGGAGGCGCGGGCCGCCGCCGAATGAGCGTTCCGGGCCTCGTCCTGCGCCTCGCCGTGTTGATCGCCGCCGTCGTGATCGCAGCGCGCATCACGGCGGAGTTCCGGGAGTCGCTCGACCAGATGGTCATGTCCCAGAACGAGATCGTGGTGCATCGCTCGATCATGGCGGCGACGGCGGCCTTCGTCGTGCTGCTCGCCATTCCCTTCGTGCCGGGGGCCGAGATCGGGCTGACCATGCTGGCGGTGTTCGGCCCGCCCATCGCGCCCCTCGTCTACGGCGCCACGGTGACCGCGCTCACGCTCTCCTTTCTCGTCGGCCGCCTGCTGCCGCCGCCCATCGTCGCCCGCGCGCTGCGCGGCCTGCGCCTCGCCCGCGCGGCCGAGGCGGTGGAGACCGCCGCCCCCCTCCCGCGGGAGGCGCGCCTCGCCCGCCTGATGCAGGGCGGCGCGCCCTGGCTGCTGCGTCTCGCCACGCGCTTCCGCTACGTCGCGCTCCTCGTCGCCATCAACGTGCCCGGAAACTTCCTGATCGGGGGCGGCGGCGGCATCGCGCTCATGGCCGGCATGAGCGGGCTCTTCGCCCCGCTTCCCTTCGTGCTGACCGTGGCCGTCGCGGTCGCGCCGGTCCCGCTCGCCATCCATCTCTTCGGCGGCTGACGCCGGCGGGCCGGACGCGCCCGGCCCGCCCGCGTCATCGTGCCCGCGTCCCTGGAGGGCCCCCGCCATGTGCTTCTCGGCCACCGTCAGCTTCGCCGCCGCCGGCGTGCTCACCGTCGCCGGGGGCGCGGCGCTGCGACGGGCGCGGCGCCTGCG
>JAWLFJ010000155.1:0-7528 GCA_041685625.1 Paracoccaceae bacterium
GCCGCGGATCCGGAGCTGCGGCTGGCGGTCTTCGCCCTCGCCGCCGCCGTGGTCTGGCTGTGGACGCCGGGCGCGCTCGCCGCGCCGGGCGGCCTCGCGGGGGTCGGGGCCGGGCTCGTCGCCCTCTCCGGCGCGCTGGTCACGGCGGTCAGCTTCCTCACCACCACCGGCTACGGCTCGGCCGACTGGGGGGCGGCGCTCGCCTGGTCCGGCCTCGCGCCGGGCTCGGCCGGCCCGCTTCTCGCCGGCCTCGCCACGCTCGGCGGCGGCGTGGCGACCACCGCGGGCGGCGTGAAGCTCTACCGCGCCTACGCGCTCTACCGCCACGGCATCGCCGAACTGTCGCGCCTGCCGCATCCGAATCTCGTCGATTCCGCGCGGACCATGGGCGGCACGATCCGGCGCAACGCCGTGGTCAACGCCTGGATCGCGACGATGCTCTATCTCGCCGCCCTCGGCGCCGCGACGCTCGCGCTCGGCGCCGCGGGCCTGCCGCTCGACGGCGCGCTCGTCGCCGCCGCCGCCGCCCTCGCCAACTGCGGTCCGCTGCTGCCGGAGGCGCTCGGGACCGCCTGGGCCGATCTGCCGCGCCCCGCGCTCGCCTTCGCCGCGACGACGATGATCCTGGGGCGGGTGGAGCTCGTCGCCGCCGTGGCGCTGCTCAATCCGGGCTGGTGGGGCCGCTGAGCCGCTGTTGCGATTTCGCTTCGCAGGTGCAGCATTACGCGTCATCCCGCAAAATGGGTGGCAATCGCCCCGGCCCGACCCCATCCTCCGGATCACGGACCCAACGGCGCGCCGCAACGGCGCCGGCAACATAAGACTGAGGCGGACCCAAGATGGCTTCCGACAAGCAGAGTCTTCAGGACACGTTCCTGAACCACATCCGCAAGAACAAGGTCCCGGTGACGATCTTCCTGGTGAACGGCGTGAAGCTGCAGGGCGTGATCACCTGGTTCGACAACTTCTGCGTGCTCCTGCGCCGCGACGGGCAGAGCCAGCTCGTCTACAAGCACGCGATCTCCACCGTGATGCCCTCCCAACCGATTTCCCTTTACGAGCCGGAGGAGGCGGGCTAACGCCGGGGGAATGACCCGCGCCTTCGTCCTGCATCCGGACCTGAAGGCGCGCCCCCGGCCGGGGGCGCGCCTGCCCGAACGTGCGTTGGAGGAGGCCGTCGGCCTCGCCCGCGCCATCGACCTCGAGATCGTCGGCGCGGAGGTCGTCCCCCTCCCCCAGCCCGACCCCGGCCGTCTTTTCGGCGCCGGCAAGGTGGAGGCGCTCGGCGAGCGCATCGCCGAGGCGGAGGTCGAGCTCGTCGTCGTCGACGGCCCCCTCACGCCCGTCCAGCAGCGCAACCTCGAGCGCGCCTGGAAGGTCAAGATCCTCGACCGCACCGGCCTGATCCTCGAGATCTTCGGCGAGCGCGCCGCGACCCGCGAGGGCGTCCTGCAGGTCGAGCTCGCCGCCCTCGAATACGCGAAGACCCGGCTGGTGCGCTCCTGGACCCATCTCGAGCGCCAGCGCGGCGGCCTCGGCTTCGTCGGCGGCCCCGGCGAGACCCAGATCGAGGCCGACCGCCGCGCCATCTCCGAACGCATCAAGCAGATCGAGCGCCGCCTCGAAGGCGTCGCCAAGACGCGCGACCTGCACCGCGCCGCGCGCGCCAAGGTCCCGTACCCGGTGATCGCCCTCGTCGGCTACACCAACGCCGGCAAGTCCACGCTGTTCAACCGCCTCACGCGCGCCGACGTGAAGGCCGAGGACATGCTCTTCGCCACGCTCGACCCCACCATGCGCGAGATCCGGCTGCCGACGGGGCGCAAGGCGATCCTCTCGGACACCGTCGGCTTCGTCTCCGATCTTCCGACCCAGCTCGTCGCCGCCTTCCGCGCCACGCTGGAGGAGGTGCTCGCCGCCGACGTCATCGTCCACGTCCGCGACATGAGCCATCCCGACGCCGAGATGCAGGCCGAGGACGTGCTCGCCGTGCTCGCCGATCTCGGCGTGGACGAGGTCCGCCGGGAGGGCATGATCGAGGCGCGCAACAAGATCGACCGGCTGGAGCCGGAGGCCCGCGCCGCGCTCCTGAACGAGACCGCGCGGCGCGGCGACGCCGTCGCCGTCTCGGCGCTGACGGGGCAGGGGACGCAGACGCTTCTCGCCGCGGTCGAGGCCCGGCTGACCGAGGGGGCGGAGATGCGCCGCGTGCTCGCGCCGGTCAGCGACGGCGCCCCCCTCGCCTGGCTGCACGAACACGCCGAAGTCCTCGCCACCCGCAGCATCGAATCCGGAACGGAGATCGAGGCGCGCGTGATGCCGGACGATTTCGCGCGCTTCCTCCGACGCTTCCCGGACGTGCGGGAGGCGCCGTCGGGCCACGGTCTGCCGAAGGCAGCGCAATAGGCCGACGCTTTCGGGACGGTCTCGAGCGGCAGGGCGGCGCCGCGGCGCTCGCCGGCGGCGCCTTCGCGATCTTCCTCGAGGACCGGCGCGTCGGCTAGAACGCCCGCGCGGATCTCTGCGCCCGAAAGACTGCGATCCCTTGGGGGACCGCGGGAGACGTCGCCCCGGTCGTGATCGTGCCGAACAGCGCGCCAAAGGCGGCGGCGGTCGCGACAGGCTGTTCGGCGCCGGCGCGGCGTGCCGGGCGCGATGCGCGAAGACCCGTCGGCCGCCGGTCGGCGAGCGCGACCGTCGGGAACGTTACCCGAACTTCACTGATTTTCGGCAGGGTCCACCGGTATGCCGGCGTCCTCCGATCGTCCCGCTTCGATGCGCTCGGGTCGCAGTTCAGCGTATTTTTGTTTACATAATATTGATTATGCGACCTATGCCCGCACGCATGCCGGCAGCGTCGAGCCCCACGCCCGACGCGCATCCCTCAGCGTTCACAACGTCTTGGAGGCGTCCCCTATCAGCACGAACGGCGCCCAGTACACCGGGTGCGAGGTCTCCGGCCTCCGTCGCAACTCGTCCTGCCCCTGCCTCAGCGCGTCGCCGAAATCCTCGTTCTCGTCGCGCAGGCGCCGGAAGAAGCGCGTCATCAGCTGCGTGGTCTCCTCGTCGGCCACCGGCCAGTGCGTCGCCAGCACCGCCCGCGCGCCGCCCGCGAAGAAGGCCCGCGCCAGGCCCGAAAGGCTTTCGCCGCCCGCTCCGCTGACGCTCCGCCCCCGCCGCGCGCCGTGGATCGAACTCGAGGCGTCGACCAGATAGCCCGAGGCCGTGTTGCAGGCCGAAAGCACGACGAGCTGCGCGTCGAGCTCCATGAGCCGGATCTCCGAGGCCGTCAGCAGCCCGTCCGAATCCGCGCTGTCCGTCGCCGTCACCGTCAGCGCCGGATCGGTGAAGCAGTCCGGCGTCGGCCACAGGATGCCGTGCGTCGCGAAATGAAGCACCCTGAAATCCGCGAGGTCACCGTTCGCCGCCGAGGCCTTCACCGCGTCCTCGTTGAAGGCCCGCCCCGTCGCCATCGTGGCCTGCTCGCCGAAGATCTCGGAGACCGCCTCCGCCTCCCGCGCCGTGCCCGGCAGCTCGCCCACCTGGTCCACCGCCTCGGCGAGACGCATGCACGTCTCCGGCAGCCGCGAGATCCGCAGCACCTTGGCGGGATCCACGCCGGAGCGGAAGTCGGCGAAGGAGGCCACCGACCGCGTCGCCTCGGAGACGCCGGCGCGCGCCCGGATGTCCACAAGGTTCCGCGGGCTCGGCACGTAGGAGAGCGTGCGCTGCGCGCCGAACCAGGGCACGTCGGTATAGTCTCCCTCGCGCCAGCGCTCACCGGGCGCATCGGTGGCCAGCAGCTCCAGCGGCAGGGACTGCAGCGCGCCCGAGGTCGAGAAGATCAACCGGTCGTAGCCGAGGATCCTCTCCTTGTAGCCCGGGAACAGGAGGTTGAAGAGCTGGAAGGCGAGATCCGCGCGGAACAGCGGCACCCGGCCGTCACGGTCGGTGTCGACGGCCCGCCGCAGGACCGAGACCAGCACCCCGATCTGAAGATCCGTCACCGGCAGCGCGCCGTAGCGGATGCTCTCGGCGTCGACGATCAGGATGAAGCTGCGCGGCTTGCCGGCCAGGATCTGCACCATCGCCTCGCCCGGCTCCAGCACCGCCTGAAGCGCCGCGAGGCTGACCGGGCTGGCGATCGCGGACTGGTATTCCGGCGCCACGTCGTCGCGCACCTCGCGCAGCCGCGCGGCCTCGCGCTGCGCCTCGGAGACCGCCGAGGCGAGGGAGCGCGCCTGATCCTCCTGGCTCAGGGGATCGCGCAGCTGAAGCACCTGCAACGCCTTCAACGTGGCGTACCGTTCGGAGGCGTCGCGCCAGGCGCGGACCGCCCGGGCCTTGTCGTCGTCGCCCTCGCCGAGCAGCGCGGCCGCGCCCGACACCGTCTGAGCGGTGATCGACTGGCGGATCAGCTGCGCGGCGCGGAAGATGCGCTCGGCCATCTCGGGTTCGCGTTCGGGCTGATCCTCCGCCACCTGCAGCGCGAGACTGAAGAACGGCCAGAGCGAGGCGTATTCGACGACGACGGGGTTCTCCTCGTAGACGGTGAAACCGCGCTCGAAGGCCGCGAGCGCCGGCTCCACCCGCCCCAGCGCCACCAGCGCCCGACCCTCGCGAAGCCGCGCCCGCGCCTCGAGCGGCGTGTCCGGCATCAGCGCGGCGAAGGCCTCCGCCGCCTCCGAGGCGTCGGCCCGCGCGCCTTCGGAATCGTCCTGCTCCAGCCGGATCAGGCTGCGCTGCGAGAGGAAGCGGGGCCGATAGGCGGCCGAGGCACGGGGCACCAGACGGATCAGGTCGAGCGCCTCGTCGATCGCGGCCTCCGCGCCCGGGAGATCGCCCTCGAGCAGCCGGACATGCGCCAGCGTGTGCCGGTTCGAGGCCTCCTCGATCAGCGCGATCTGGCCCTCGCCCCCGTCCCCGATCAGGAGATCCCCCTGCCCCGGAGCCAGCGCCGCCGCCGAGCCGAGGCCGAACTCGCCGCCGGCGCCCTCGAGCCCCTGCGCCGCCTGTTCGACGAAGGCGCGCGCGCCCTCGAGGATCGAGCGGTTGAGCTGATCCTGCGCGCGATAGGCGACGAGCAGCGCGCCGTCCCGGTCGGCGTCCGGATGACCGGCCTCCTCGACCTCCAGCAGCGTCCCGGCCCGGTCGAAAAGCCCGTCCGCGGTCACGAAGCGCTCCTGGCTCGAATGCGCCAGCGCCTGGTTCATCAGGACGAAGGCCCGGGTCGGGGCCGTCGGACAACGCTCCGTCACGTCCTCCAGCGCATAGAGCGAGAGCAGTTCGGTGAAGGCGTCCTCGGCGGCGCGGAAGTTCAGGCCGAAGCTGTTGCGCTGCCCGCGCAGCAGCGCCGCCGAAACCTGCTGGCAGAGCGCGCCGGCCCCCTCGCCTTCGACCTCCACGGCCGTTTCGGTGCGCGGGATCGAGCCCGCGCAGGCCGCGAGCAGCAGCACCAGGCCGGTCTGAAGCGTCCGCCGGATCATCGCGGAATCCCCCGTTCCCCCGGGAAGGCGAGCGGATCGCGCCGGTCCTCCTCGTCGCGACCCTGCGCATTGCCGAGAGCCCGCACCTCGGACAGGTCGATGTCGAGGAAGTATCCGGGCGGCACGCCCCAGAGCTCCTCGTTGCCGTAGGAGACGAACAGCTCCAGCAGGTCCTCCTCCTCCACGTTCAGGATCTGCGCCTGGTCGAGCCGGATCAGGCGCAGCACCGTCGGCGCCGTGACGCCCGTGCAGTCCTGAACGTCGCCGATCACGCAGCCGTTGAGGCGGAAGTCCGGCCCGCGCGGGCCGACCGGGAACAGACCGGCCGCGCGCCGGCCCGAGTCGCCGATGAAGCCGAACAGCTCCAGCTCCGCCGGCTCGATCCGCTGGCCGAAGACCAGCGCCGGCGTGTTCAGTCCGAAATAGTCGTCGACGTCCTCGTATTCGGCCAGAAGCCCCCGCGGGGTGTGGATCACCACCGCGCCCCGGGCGTCGATCTCGATGTCGGAGGCCGCCAGCAGGTCCACGTCCTCCCGCGGCCCGAGGCCGAGCAGGAAGCGCAGGCGCGGATCGTCGGGCGAGGGGTCGCGCGCCGCATAGGTGTGCCCGAGGCTCACGTCGTCGGCGGAGACCACGCGGAACCGGCCGATCGGGCGCCCGGCGCCCACGAAGTCCCGCAGCCGCACGTCGCCGCGCCGACCGGCGTCGATCCGCATCGCCCCCGCCCCGTCGCGGACCGAGACGCTCTCGACCGTGCGCTCGGTCAGCAGGGCGTTCAGCCCGTCGATCGGTCGGTCGACCCTCAGATCGCCGCCCGCCGGATCGAGCCCCCCGGCCGTCGCATCGACCTCGAACGACCGCCCGTCCGGGAGGAACAGGTGCAGCGCGTCCCGCGCGAGGCCCTTCACGCCCTGCCGCCGGAACGCCTCCGGGCCCGTCGGCGCCGGCGGGCGGACCCGCGTCCTCGGCGCCTCGGCGTCCGAGAGCGCGGTGCGCGGGCCGAGCAGGATCACGTCGTCCGAGGTGACGAGCGTCATGTCGCCGCCCGCCTCCAGATTGGCGATCCGCAGCGCCCCGCGGTCGATCGCGTCCTCCGCGAACCGCCCGGTCGCGGCCTCCTCCACCAGCAGCACGTCGCCGAAGATGCGCCGGATCGAGACTTCGCCGGAGAAGACGTTGCGCCCGTCGCCGAGCGAGAGATCGCCGCGGGGGCCGAGATCGGCGATGTCGCGCGCGCCCGGCGCGCCGGTCGCGAAGTCCGCGTCGCCGTCGATCCGCAGCGGCCCGCGCCGCGTCGCCGGCGCGTCCACCGCCCCCGTCGCGGCCATCGCGAGCCGCGGCATCGTCGTCTCGCGGGTCTGGCCGATGCGGGCCGCCGGCGCTTCGTCGCGTGCGTTCGCCAGCGCGTGCAGCGCCGCGGCGAGGCGCGTCGGCCCGAGGATCAGGTCGTCCGCGACATGCAGCCGGACGCCGCCGCCGGCGCGGAGCGCGATGGCCGCCGCGTCGTGCCGCCCGCTGACGAGGCGCACGCGCCGCCCGGCCTCGAGATCGAGGTCGCCGCGCACGCGGATCCGCGCCTCCGCGGTGTCGCTCAGATCGCGCCCGACCGAAAGCGAGGCGGCCGCCACGCGCTCCCCGGCGACGCGCGAGTCGATGCCGGAGACCGTGATGCCGCCGACCCCCGGCAGACGCGTCGCCGGCGCGCCGATCTCGAGGTCGCCGGCATCGGCCAGCGCCAGCCGCGCCGCCCGGCTCACCGTCACGGCGCCGCGGAAGTCGTTCTCGAGCCCGCCGAGGGGGTCGTGCGGCAGCAGCACCGCGCCGGAGGCGTCGAGCCAGGCGTCCCCGCCCGACACCCGCAGCCCGCCGAAGGGGCGCTCGGCCGCCGGAGGGTGGGGCGCCGCCGCCGCGACCGGCGCGGCGGCCGCCGCGGTGACTTCGCCGGCCCGCGGGGCGTGCGCCGGCGCGCCGGGGGCCGCCGCCGGCGCCGCCGCCCCGGCCGCGACGACCGCCGGCGCCCGCGCCGGGCCCGGCTGCGTGAC
>JAWLFJ010000156.1:0-7494 GCA_041685625.1 Paracoccaceae bacterium
ACCCGAGGTGGGCGGCGGAGCGCTGATGGGGGTGTTCAGGGGGGGGCCGATGCGCCCGCCGGGCGGGAGGGGC
The DNA here is from genome assembly GCA_041685625.1 of Paracoccaceae bacterium. Lineage (GTDB taxonomy): Bacteria > Pseudomonadota > Alphaproteobacteria > Rhodobacterales > Rhodobacteraceae > Albimonas. The sequence continues at coordinate 74 of JAWLFJ010000156.1, forward strand.
CGCCCGGTTCCCCTCGGCGCGCGAGCGCCGCCTCGAGCCAGGCGAGCTTGCGCGGCCAGATCACGCGCCTGGCGTCGAGCTCCCGCACCACCTTGGCGCGCGCGGCCTCGCGCAGCGGGCGGAGGGCCGGCCCGCCGTCGAGCGCCGCCTCGAGGCGGGCCGCCAGCGCCTCGGCGTCGTGCATCGGGACGAGGAGGCCCTCCTCCGGGCCGAGGAACTCGCGCACCGGGGCCGTGTCGGAGGCGACGATCAGCGCGCCGGCGCCCATGGCGTCCAGCAGCGACCAGGAGAGCACGAAGGGGATCGTCAGGTAGACGTGCGCGTCGGCGGCGCCGATCAGCGCGGCCATGTCGCGGCGCGGCAGGAGGCCGGTGAAGTGCAGGCGCTCGGGGTCGAAGGGGAGGTCGGCCAGCATCCGCGCCTTCCAGCTCTCGCCCTCCGGCAGACGCGCGCCGTAGGCGACCCGGTCCTCGCCGCCGACGAAGGCGTGGAGCCGCGGGCGCCGGGCCATCAGGGCGGAGAGGGCGCGCATGATCTCCGGAAAGCCGCGATGGGGCTCCATGCCCCGGGTGATCGAGGTGATCACCTCGGCGTCCCCGGGCACGCCCCAGCGCGCGAGGATCGCGCGGTCGGGCGGCGGCGCGTTCAGGTCGGTGTCGATGCCGTCATGCATCACGGTCAGACGCCCGCGAAGCGGCTCGGGAAACTGCGCGGCCTGGAAGCGCGTGGGGCAGAGGCGCAGGTCGCCGGCCATGAAGTCGGCGTGGATCGTCGCGTTGCGCACCCGGTTGCGGGCGGCGGCGTCGAGCGCGTCGTCGGGCTCGTCCCAGGGCGAGGCGTCGACGTTCGGCCAGTTGTAGTGCCATTCGAAATAGGGGACGTGCAGCGTCTCGGGGTTCACGTCCTTGAGGAAGGTGGCCGCCCCGGCGCCGGCATGGGCCATCGTGACGTCCGGCACGAAGCCGCGGCGGCGGAGCGCGAGCGCGGCGCGGGCGAAGGCCTGGGCGCCGATGACCTGCCGCTCGAAGCCCCGGAGATAGGGGTGGATCGTCTCGCTCGGCGCGCGGTGGACCTTGCAGCGGAAGACCTTCACGCGGCGGCCCTCGGCCCCCTCGCGCCGGGTGAGGAACACGGCCTCGTGCCCCTGCCCGGCCAGCCATTCGCCGAAGGCCCCGAACTGCGCCGGCCAGTTGCCGTGCGCGAAGAGGAAACGCGCCATCCGCCGCCCTCGCCCCGCCCTGCGCCCTCGGCGGGGCGCCCCTCGGCCGGCAGAGTGGCCGAGCGCGGCGGCCGAGGGAAGGCGCCCCCTCGAGGCGCGCGCCCGCGCGCGCCGAGGCGGGCCGAGGGGGGTCGATCCCCCCGAAGGCCCGCGCCCGCCGCCGGCGAGGTTCGGTTCGCCGGGAAGGCCCTGGACGGCGGGCTTTGCGCGGAGGTCGAACCGGAGATGCGGGACGGGCCGACGGCCGGACAGGCGCGGAGGCGTTCGGCGCCTCCCGGACGCGCGGCCCGCTCAGGCGGCCAGTTCCAGGATCTCCCGCACCTCAGCCGGCCCCGCGATCAGGCGCGGGTTGCGCGGGACCCAAGGGGTCTTCATCGCGCCCTCGGCGATGGCGTCGAAGGCGTCCGGCCCGATGCCGACGTCCGAGAGGCGCGTCGGCATGTCGAGCCCGGCGATCAGGTCCGCGAGGGCGGCGGCGAGGTCGCCGTCGGTCCGGCCCATGGCGGCGGCGGCGCGGGCCTGCCGCTCGGCGTTGGCGGGGCGGTTCCAGCGCATCGTCGCCGGCAGCATCAGGCAGGAGGTGTGCCCGTGCGGCACCCCGTGCAGCGCCCCGAGGACGTAGCCGATGCCGTGGCTGGCCCCCATCGGCACGCCGGTCGAGAGCGGGCCCATCGAGAGCCAGCAGCCGAGCTGGCAGTCGAGCCGCGCCTCGAGGTCCGTCGGGTCCGCCTTCACCCGCGGCAGGCCGGCGGCGAGGCGGCGCAGTCCCTCCAGCGCCTGCGCGTCGCCGTAGGGGTGGGATTCGAGCGAGCAGATCCCCTCGGCGCAGTGGTCCACGGCGCGGATGCCGGTCGAGAGGAACAGCCATTCCGGCGTGGGGAGGGTGACGGCGGGGTCGAGCACCGTGGCGCGCGGGACGAGGAGGGGGTGGCGGAAGCCTTCCTTCGTCTTCGTGCGCTCGTCGGTGACGCCGCAGAGGGCCGAGAATTCGCCCGCCGAGAGGGTGGTGGGGATCGAGAGCTGGCGGACGGTCGGCGCCTCGACGGGGTTTCCGGCGCGGATCGCGTCCATGTCCTCGACGGTGCGGGCGCCGTTGGCGAGGGCGAGGCAGACCGCCTTGGCGCCGTCGGTGACCGAGCCGCCGCCGAGGGTGACGAGGAGATCGGCCCCCGCCTCCCGCGCCATCGCCGTCGCCTCGATCACCGCCGAGCGCGGCGTGTGGGCGGGCATCCGGTCGAAGGTGCCGACATGCTTCGGGCCGAGAGCGGCGGCGACGGTCGAGACCACGTCGGTCTCCCGGTTCAGGGTGCCGGAGGCGAGGATCAGCACCCGCTCCGCGCCCCAGTCGGCGGCGAGGCCGGCCGCGGCCTCCGCCGCCGGGCGGCCGAACGTCACCGTCTCCTGTTCCGAGAAGTCGACCCGTCCCTCGATCATCGCGCGTCCTCCCTTCGCCGCTTCGGGCGTCACCCTGCCCCGGCGCGCGGGAGGGCGCCAGAGGCTCAGGCGGGGGCGGCGCCGAGGGCCGTCTCGATCTCATCCGGGCTCAGGCCCGCCTCGGCGAGGATCTCGCGCCCGTGCTCGTTGAGGCGCGGCGGCAGGCGGCGCACGGGGAGCGCGGCGCGGTCGAGCCGGCCCGGCGGCTGGGGGACGTTGAGCGGCCCTTCGGTCGGATGCTCCATGCGCTTCACCGCGCCGACGGCGGCGAGGTGCGGGTCCTCGGCCAGCCGGCCGAGCGGCAGGATCGGGCCGCAGGGGATCTCGGCCCGGCCGAAGGCGTCGAGCCATTCGGCGGTCGTGCGCGCCGCCATCAGCGGCGAGACGAGGCCGTAGAGCGCGTCGATGTTGGCGCCGCGGGCGCGCATGCCGGCGAAGCGCGGGTCGCCCGCGAGGTCGGGACGGCCGAGGATCTCCCAGAACCGCGCCCATTGCGCGTCGGTGTAGGGCAGGATCACCACGAAGCCGTCGGCGGTGGCGTGCGGGCGGCGATGGGCCGAGAGCACGCGGGGGTAGCCGGCGGGAGTCTCCGGCGGCTCGAACACGGCGCCGTACTGGTGCTCCAGCAGGGTCCAGGCGGCGAGGCTCTCGAACATCGGGCAGTCGACGCGGGCGCCCTTGCCGGTGCGGAGCCTGCGGACATAGGCGGCGAGGAGCGCCGAGGCGGCGGTCAGCGCAGCGGTCTTGTCGGCGACGATCTGCGGCATCAGCTGGGGCTCGCCATCGCGGGCGAGAAAGGCGCCGGCGATCCCGGCCATCGCCTGGATGACGTCGTCGTAGGCGGGGCGGCCGCCGTAGGGCCCGTCCTCGCCGAAGCCGAGCATGGCGCCGTAGACGATGGCCGGATTGGCCTTCAGCACGGCGTCGGGGCCGAGGCCGAGGCTCTCGATCTTCTGCGGGCGGATGTTGTGGACGAAGAGGTCCGCGCCCTCGATCAGGCGCATCAGGGCGGCGCGGGCCTCGGGGCGCTTGAGGTCGAGCTCGAGGCTGCGCTTGTTGCGGTTGGCGCCCATGAACACCGCCGCCATGCCGGGCGAGCGGGTCGGGCCGAGCTGGCGCATCGTGTCGCCACCCGGCGCCTCGACCTTGATCACGTCGGCGCCCCAGTCGCCGAGGATCTGGGTGCAGTAGGGGCCGAAGATCACCGTGGTCAGGTCGATCACGCGCACGCCGGCGAGCGGCAGGGCGTCCTCGGGGACGTCCGGGGTCATGGCTCCTCCCTTCCTCTCTTGGCCCGGGGACCGGCGGCCGGGCTTGGCGCGCGGCGCGCGCGGGGGCAGGATCGGGCCTCGCGCGCCGGGATGCAACGGCGCGGAACGAGGGAGGATTTCGGGCATGAGCGGCATCGAGCGGCTGGAGGCGATCGCGACCTACGCGCCGCCCGGACATTCGGGCACGACGAACCGGCGGCTGGTGACGGGCGAGGCGACCGAGGGGCGGTTCGAGATGGTGCATGGGCGGATCGCGCCGGGCGGCGTCGCCGACCGGCATCACCACGAGCGCGAGTATCAGGCGATGTACGTGCTCGCCGGCGCCTGCGAAGTGGCGCTGGGCGAGGCCGCGCCGGAGCGGGTGGAGGCGGGCGCGGTGGTGCGGATCCCGCCGGGGACCGAGCATCAGGTGACGAGCCTCGGGCCGGAGGATCTGGAGCTGCTGATCGTCTACTCCCCGCCGATCGCGAGGGCCTCCTGATGCGCGCGGCGGTCTATCGCAAGGCGGGTCCGGCGGCGGAGGTGCTGTCGGTCGTCGACGTCGACGATCCGGCGCCCGAGGCGGGCGAGGTGCTGGTGCGGGTGATGCGCCACGGCGTGAACCCCACCGACTGCAAGCGCCGGAGCGGCGCGCGCGGCCCCCTGCCCTTCCCGAGCGTGATCCCCGGCTACGACGCGGCGGGCGAGATCGTGGCGGTCGGCGAGGGCGTGGACCGCGCCCGGCTCGGCGAGCGGGTCTGGGTCTGGGAGGCGGCGCATCGGCGCTGGGACGGCGCGGCGGCGGAGCTGACCGCGGTGCCGGCGGACCGGGCGATGCCGCTGCCGGAGGGCGTGCCGTGGGAGCGGGGCGCGGCGCTCGGCGTGCCGGCGATGACGGCGGCGCATGCGCTGCGGCTCGGCCGGCCGCTCGGCGGGGAATGGGTGCTGGTGACGGGCGGCGCGGGCGCGGTCGGCTGCGCGGCGGTGGCGCTGGCGCGGCACATGGGGGCGCGGGTGATCGCCACGGTGCGCGACCGGGAGCGGATTTCGGACGCCGAGGACGCGGGGGCCGAGGCGGTGGTGTCGCCCGAGCTCGGCGAGATCGAGGGGGCGGTGAAGGAGCTGACCGGCGGCGCCGGCGTGCGCTGCATGGTCGACGTCGACCTCGGCGCGCATCTGGCGCGGAGCTGGCGCTGGGTGGCCGAGAACGGGACGATCGCGAGCTTCGGCTCGGCCTCCGAGCCCAACCCGGTGCTGGACTGGCACAAGTTCATGTATCGCAACGTGGCGATCCGCGGCGTCGCGATCTTCGAGGTTCCCGAGGGCGACAAGCGCGCCGCCGCGGCGCTGGTGCAGGATGCGATCGAGGCCGGGCGGCTCGTGCCGGTGATCGACTCGGTGCTGCCGCTGGGCCGGATCGCCGAGGCGCACGAGCGGCAGGAGACCGGTCGGCCGCGGGGCTCGATCTGCGTCGACCCCGGCGCATGAGCGACGCGAGGGAGGACGGCGGGCGCGACGCCTGACGTGCCGGTCGTCGGCGGCTTCCCGCAGAGGGCGGAGGGTCCGCCGACGAGAGGGGGGCCATGCCTTCGGCCCGGCCGGGATGCGGCGAGGGGGCTCGGCGCAAGGGTCGGGGCGAGCCCTTCACGCTCGTCGGCGGCTCGGCACGTCGCCGCAGCGGCACGCCCCGATCCGACCGGAGGGGCGGCGGCGCCCCCGGCCGGGCCGCAAGGGCTAGACGGCCGGCGGGGGGAAGCGGTCGCGCCAGTGGCGGGCGGTCTCGAGGCGGGTCATCACCGCGATCTCGGGGCGCCCGGCGATCTCGTCGAGGAAGCGGGCGAGGGCCATGGCGCGGCCGGGGCGGCCGACGAGGCGGCAGTGCAGGCCGACGGTGAACATCTTGGGCGCGCCGGCGCGGCCTTCCTCCAGCAGCATCTCCACCGAATTGGAGAGGTATTCGTGGAAGGCCGAGGGGCTCCCCCAGCCCTGGGAGGAGATGAAGCGGGCGTCGTTTGCGTCGAGCGTGTAGGGGATCACCAGCTGCGGGCCGGAGGCGGTCGGCGTCCAGTAGGGGAGGTCGTCGGCGTAGCTGTCGGCGAAGTACTGAAACCCGCCCTCTTCGGCGACGAGCTCCAGCGTGTGTTCGGAGCAGCGGCCGGTGTACCAGCCGAGGGGGCGCTCTCCGACGACGGCCGCGTGGCGGCGGACGGCGTCGCGGAGATGGGCGCGTTCGGCCTCCCGCGTGAAGTCGGCGTATTCGATCCAGCGCAGGCCGTGCGAGGCGATCTCCCAGCCGGCGGCCTTCATGGCGGCCACCGCCTCGGGGTTGCGCTCGAGCGCCATGGTGACGCCATAGACGGTGACGGGGAGGGCGCGTTCGGTGAAGAGGCGGTGCAGGCGCCAGAACCCGGCGCGGGCGCCGTAGTCGTAGAGCGACTCCATGTTCATGTGGCGCCGGCCGGGCCAGTTGGTCGCCTGGGTGATCTCGGAGAGGAACGCCTCGGACTGACGGTCGCCGTGCAGGAGGCTGTTCTCGGCACCTTCCTCGTAGTTGATCACGAAGTTCAGGGCGAGTTTCGCGCCGCCGGGCCAGTCGGGGTCGGGCGTGCGGCCGGCATAGCCGATCAGGTCGCGAGGGTAGTCGGTCATGCGGGCTCTCCGGTGCGGGGCGGCGGCGAGTCGGCGCCGCATCCGTGCATACGGCGTGCCGCGCGGATCGGTCATCCGTGCGCGTGGGGTGCCGCGGAGGTGCGCATGGGATGTGCCTCGGATGCGCCATGCGTGCGGCCCTCGTGCGGAGCGCGTCGGACCTTCGTGCAGCCTTCGTGCGCCATTCGTGCCGACATCGTCGGACGCGCCGGGCGCGGAGGGGGGTCTTCGGGGTCTCGCGATGTGCCGTCGGTCCGACCGGGGAGGATGGCACGGCGGCGTTTCGACGGCGTTGAGATGACGCGCCGGAGCGGCGCGGCGACGCGGCCGAAGGCCGCCCGCCGCGCCGCCCGGCCCGACCTCGCGCCGCCTTCCGCCGCAAGGCGGGAGGCGGCGGCGGGGCGGGAGCGCCCCGGCGGGGCCGGGCGCCTTCAGTCGAGCGTGGCGAGGAAGCCCTCGATCTCCGCGAGCATCCGAGGGTAGGCCGGGTCGTAGGGCGGCATCAGGTGATTGTCGGAGTTCAGCGCCGTGAAGCGAGCACCGGGGATGCCCGCGGCGAGGCGGCGGCCCTGCTCGATCGGCTGCAGGCGGTCGCCGCGGGCGTGGAGCACGAGCGCGGGGCAGCGGACGCGCGGCAGCGCCTCGGAGACGTCGAAGGCGGCGACGGCCTCGCGGAAGCGGACGAAGTTCCCGACGGGAACGATGTCGCGCATCGCCTCGGCATAGGCGCGGCGGTCTCCCGCATCAGGCGCGCCACCGTGCAAAGCGCGACGTCGGCGCCTTCTGTGAGTGCCGAGCGTAATCTCCCCAGAAGTGCCGTTTGAAAAATCCCCAGTCTGAGCGCCGGAGCGCCGATCTGCGGGGGGGGC
>JAWLFJ010000040.1:0-29407 GCA_041685625.1 Paracoccaceae bacterium
GCGCTCGCAAGAGCCGAACGCGGTGGAGAACGTCTCGCGGCTCATGCGCGACGACCGGCTGTCGAACCGGATCATCCGATCCTGCGACGACATCGTCGATCCCTGCTGGGAGGCGTGCAACAAGCTCGCCGACCTACCCCCGCGCATCATGGCCCTTGGCCGAAGAGCCCGGGCGCATGAGTTCCGATCCATGGACGCTCGTATCAGGATCGAAGCGGAACGCTCTCGAAAGACTGGAGCGATCTCCTTCAGATACGTCGCGGACGCGTGAGGCCTGCGCCCTCGACAAGTCCGAAGCGCCGGGCGCGCCGACCGCTTTCGGTCGACGGGGGGCGTCGCCCGGAGTGGGTTGGAGGAACCGTCGCGCGGTCCTCGGGAAAGGGGACTTCGATGGCCTGACCGGTCTCCAGCGGTCTGCGGGTCGTCGGCGCCGCCGCCTCAACCCGGTCCATGCGCTCGAGGATCCGCCGGAGGTGACCGAAGCCGACCGCGCGCGGCAGGCCGGACTGTTCCCCGTCGACCGGCACGCCGACACCATGCTCCGGGACCGCGACCTGCTGGCGCGGGCGGGTCACGGGCATGTCGATCTGCCGCGCCTGATCGACGGAAACGTCGCGCTGCAGGTCTGCGCCGTCGTCACCACGACCCCGAACAAGACCGCCGCGCCGGAGGACGCGCGGCTGATCGAGGGCGTGGCGGCGCGCGAACGCCTCTCCCGCGACTTGCTCAGCACCATGATGCTGCTGCAGATCGCGCAGCGCCGCCCCCTCGGGACCTGGTTCGACCTCGAGACCCGGGCCCTGCATCAGGCGAGGCGTCTCAAGGACTTCGTCGCCGCCTCCGAGGCGCGCCGCGCCGAGGCTCCGGGCGCCCCGCTCCTGCTTCTGATCGAGGACACCGACGACCTCGCCGAGCTGGTGCGCGGGCGCGCGGGCGGCGAGCCGGCTGTCGGCGCGCTTCTCGCGCTCGAAGGCGCGCGCTGGATCGGGGGGCAGGGCGCGCCGGTCGAAGCGGGGGTGGAGCGCCTCGTCGAGGCCGGTTTCCGCATGCTCGCGCCCACCCGCCGCTTCGACAACGCCTCGCGTCCTCTGGCGAGGGCTGCGACCAGCTGGCCGGGCTGAGCGAGGACGGCCGCGCCTTCCTTCGCGCCGCCGCCGGGCGGGGACTGATCCTCGATCTCGCGCACGCCTCCGACAGCGGCATCGCGGAGGCCGCCGCCACCGTGGACGGGCCGATCGTCGTCGCCGTCGGCTGCTGGCCCGAGGCCGTGGGCCGGGGCATGGACGCCGTCGTCGCGGGCTTCGCCTCCGTCCGCCGCCCCATCTCCGATCCGGACTTCGGCGCGGAGATGCACCTCGCGCGACCGGACCACGATCCGCTGGACCACGTCGCCCTCGGCTCGGACTACGACGGTCCGTCGCCGTGCCCTTCCATGTCGGGGATCTCGCGCCGCTCACGGCGGCTCTCGCGGATGCCGGTTTCGACGACCGGGCCATCGCGCGGATCGCCGGCGCAACGCCTGCCGCGTGTTAGCGACGCGGTTGCCCGGCGGCGGCCCCGACCGCGCCGCCGAGATCTGCGGCCCACTGCGGGAGGGGCGCCGCGATATCCGCGCGGGGAGGACCTCGCGTCGGAGAGCGACGGCGGTGATGCACCGTATCGGCGTCGAAACGGCGGAACCGGCGCCGCGACGCGGCGCCGGTTCCGGGCGCCGCGCCGGGGCTCGACCGGCGCAGCGCGTCGATCCGCCGGGTGCGAGGCGACGTTCCCCGGCTCAGGGCGCCGGGTGCAGGACCGCCACGGCGAAGAGGCCGTCGGCGTCGACGAAGGTCGCGGTCAGATCCCAACCCGCGGCGGACGCCATGGCGGCGATGCCGTGCTCGGTGAACTTGTGGCTGTTCTCGGTATGGATCGTCTCGCCGGCGGCGAAGGGGATGATGCGCCCTCCGATGCGGACCTCCTGCGCCGCGAGGCTTTCGAGATGCATCTCGACCCGGCTTTCCGCGGCGTTCCAGACGGCCCTGTGCGCGAAGGCGTCGAGTTCGAAATCGGCCCCCGCCTCCCGGTTCAGCCGCGCGAGCAGGTTCAGGTTGAAGGCCGCCGTGACCCCCTCGGCGTCGTCGTACGCGGCTTCGAGGACCTCCGGCGCCTTCACGAGATCGAGCCCGAGGATCAACGCGGCGTGGTCGGGCCACGCGCGCAGCCGCGCGAGGAGGCTCACCGCCGCGGCCGGATCGAGATTGCCCAGCGTGGATCCGGGAAAGAAGCCGACGACGGGCCGCCCGCCAAGGTCGGGCAGCGTGACGGGTCCCATGAAGTCCGCCGCCACCGGCGTGATCGCGAGGCCGGGATAGTCCGCCGACAGCTGCGACGTCGTGTCCAGCAGGAAGTCCTCGGCGATGTCGACGGGCACGTAGCCGGAGAGCTCCGGCAGCGCGTCGAGGAGCAGTCGGGTCTTCACGCTGGCGCCGCTGCCGAGTTCGACCAGGACCGCGCCCCCGGGGACATGGGCGGCGATCTCGGGGAGCCGCGCCTCGAGGATCGCGCGTTCGGTGCGGGAGGGATAGTATTCGGGAAGCGCCGTTATGCGTTCGAAAAGGTCGCTGCCGTGGGTGTCGTAGAACCATTTCGGCGAGAGGCCCTTCGGTCGCCGCGACAGGCCGTCGAGCGCGTGCGCCTTGAGTGCCGGATTGTCGATCGTCGTTCCGTCCATGGGAGGCTCCTGCGTCGTGAAGATCGCAAGATAATGCACCCGGCGAAAAGGCCAGCGCCTCGCCTCTTTGGTTGCTGGAACGGCGCGGCGCATTAGTTCGCAGTCGAGCGACGCAGAGGGAGCCGCCATGACCGCGACCGCGACGAACCCCGACACCGACGTCAGCCAGGCTTGGGACAAGGACAACCAGGCGTGGTGGGACTGGTACGTCAGCCTCGCCGAGAACGAGGGCGAGGCGGCCGAGGTGGTCCCCGCGCCGCCCCTGCCGGACGTCCCCCTGCCGAGCGACGCCGAGGTGATCGCCGAACTCGCCGAGCCGTATCCGCTGACCGAGGCCGAGATCGCGTTCTTCCGGCAGAACGGCTTCATCAAGCTGCGGGAGGTGTTCTCGCCCGGCGCCGTGCTGAAGCTCCGGGCCGAGCTCAAGCGCCTGCTCGAGGCGGAATTCGGCGTCGATCCCGACACCGGCGCGCAGGACCGCTTCCTCAGCCTCGAGATGATCTGGCCCGAGAACCCGCTGCTCGAGGCCTACGTCCTCTCGCCGCGGGTGGCGCGCATCTCGGCGGAACTTCTCGGCGCCGACGCCGTGCGGCTCTACCACGACAACGTCCTCGCCAAGCAGTCGGGCTGCGGGCGGACGCCATGGCATTTCGACGACCATCACTTCCCGCTCGACACCCATGACGTCGTCACGGCCTGGGCCCCGGCGCAGGCGCTGCCGATGGAGATGGGGCCGCTCGCCTTCGCCTATCCGCTGTCGGTGCACGAACTGGTGGATGCCGTGGCCTTCGAGAAGTCCGGGACGGGCTACGACCGGGGCGTGGCCGAGGTCTTCGCGAAGAACGGCGTCAGCGTCGACGAGACGCCGTTCGAGATCGGCGAAGTGAGCTTCCACCACAATCTCAGCTTCCACACCGCCGCGCGCAACCGGACCGACCGAAGCCGCATCGTGCTCGCCAACACCTATTACGCGGACGGCGCGCGGATCGTGGATTCGCCGACGATGGTCTCGGGCGACTGGCGGAAGTTCATGCCGGGGGTCGGCCCGGGCGACGTGGCGGCGAGCCCGCTCAATCCGATCTGCTGGCGCGCGGGCGACGGCGAATGACCGAGGATCTGCTGGCGCGGAGCACCGCGCACTGGTCGGAGGAACGGCGCGCGGGGATGGAGGCGTTCTACGCCCTCGCCACCGACGACTACCGCCACCTCGCCGAAGCCCGCGACTGGGCCGGGTGGCTGGCGGAGGCGCAGGCGACGGCCGGCGACCGTCCGCTGCGGCTTCTGGACGTGGCCTGCGGGTCGGGGAAGTTCCCCAACGCGCTGGTCCGCCACGCCGGCGTCGCGTCCGCCGGTCCATACGAGGTGTCGACCGATCTGCTGGACCCCTCGGCCTTCTCCCTGGCGGAGGCTCGGGCCGCTCTCCCGGCGCCGTTCCGGGCCGCGCGGGAGCACGAGACGACGCTTCAGGACTTCGCTCCGCCCGAAGGCGGCTACGACGTCGTCTGGGCAACCCATGCGCTCTACGCCGTGCCGGAGGCGGACCTTCCGGCGGCGGCCGCGCGGTTCCGCGAGGCGATCGCGCCGGCCGGACGCGGGGTGATCGCCCACAGCGCGGCGGAAGGGCATTACGTGGCCTTCCACCGCCGGTATCTGGAGGCGTTCGGCCCCGCCGGCGCCGCTCCCTACGTCTCGGCCGAGAGATTGGCCGACGCGCTCCGCGCGGCGGGCGCGCAGGTCGAGGTGACGGAGATCCGCTACGACAGCGTCGCGGGGCCGGAGGCGGCGGAGGCCGTGGAGGGCTATCTCCAGCGCTGCGTCTTCGACGACGCCGTGTCGCTGGACGCGATGCGGGCGGCGCCGTCGCTCGCCGACTATCTCGACGCCTGCCGGTCGGACGCGGGCTGGCGCTTTCCGCAGGTGGTCCACCTGATCGACGTCGGCGCCTGAGACCGGCGCGGCTCCCCCCCCTTCCCGAACGGCGAAGTCATTCCCCATGAACGATCACAGCCCTCTGCGCTCGGCGTGGACGGAAAGCCTCTCGCGCGGTCGGCGGCCTGACGCCGAAGCCCTGCGCGCCCATCTCCGCGCCGTGCACCGCGACCATGCCGGCTTCACCGAAAGCTGCGCGCGGGCCTGCCGCGATCCCGAAGGCCGGACCAGCTACGAATGGCTCGCCGAGGCGGCCGGGCCGATCGCGCCGGACCGGCGGGGGCGGGTGCTGGACCTCGCCTGCGGTTCGGGACCGTTGCTGGAACTGCTGCACGCCCGGAGCCCGGAGCTGACGCTCCTCGGCGTGGACATCAGCCCCGAGGAGCTCGCCCTGGCGCGCGCCCGGCTGCCCGAGGGCGCCGCGACCCTCCTGGAGGCCCAGGCGCAGGACATGTCGGCGCTGCCCGACGGCTCCGTCGACGCGGTGCTCTGCCATTGGGCGCTGACGCTGATGGACCCGGTGGCCCCTGTCCTCGACGAGGTGCGGCGCGTGCTGGCGCCCGGCGGGCGCTTCGCCGCGCTGGTGGACGGGCCGATGCAGGCGGCGCCCGGCTACGCGGCGGCGCATGACCTCATCTACGGCCACGTGCAGGCGGAGCTTCCCGGATACGGCGAGATCGACCTCGGCGACCCGCGCGTGCGCGGCGCCGACAGCCTGAGCGACATGGTGCGCGCCGCCTTCCCCGGGGCCGCGGTGACGGTCGAGACCGCGGTCGTCTCGATGGACGGGCCGGCGGAAACGGTGGCCGAGGCGGCGGCGGGGTTCTTCTACGCCGCCTTCGTGCTGTCGCCCCCCCGGCGTCGGCGGATGCTGTCCGAGCTTTCGGCCGAGCTCGCCGGCCGCGCGCCCTCCGGCCCGGCGCGGTTCGCGATGCCGGTGAACCGGCTTCTCGTGGAGACCTGACGGCTTCGCCGGCGGGACGCGATCGACCCTGCCGGGATCAGGTCTCCGGCGCCGGCCCCTTGAGGCTCAGCTGCAGGCCGGCGGCGACGAACACGACGCTCCGGCAGTGCGTGGCGACCGTCTGGTTGAGCCGCCCCTGGGCGTCGCGGAAGGCGCGGCCGAGCGGCGTTTCCGGCACGAGACCGAGGCCCACCTCGTTGGAGACGAGGATGACGGGCGCGCGGGAGGCGTGGACGGCGGCCATGACGATGGCCGTCTCCTCGGCGGGATCGCGGCCGGCGAACATCAGGTTGGAGAGCCAGAGCGTCAGGCAGTCGACGAGGACGACGTCGGCGGCGCCGTCGGATCCGATCGCGCCCGTCAGGTCCAGCGGGGCTTCGAGCGTCTCCCAGCCCGCACCGCGTTCGCGTTTGTGACGGGCGATGCGGTCCGCCATCTCGGCGTCGAACGCCTCGGCCGTGGCCACGAAGCGACGCCGGGGGCCGATCGCCTCCGCCATCCGCAGCGCAAGGCTCGACTTTCCGGAGCGCGCCCCGCCCAGAACGAGAGCGTGCGCGGTCACGCCGTGCCTTCGGCGCCGGGCGCCCGGGCGACCGGCGTGCGGCGCGAGCGTTCGGTCGGCGTCCGCTTCACAGCACCCGCGCCCCGCCGCGCCAGAGGGCCCTGAGATGCACGCGTCTCGGGCGGGCGCCGCCGAGCGGACGGATCAGCGCGATGTCGGCCCGCCGACCCACGCTCAGCGCGCCGCGGTCCTCGAGACCGGCCGCACGGGCCGGGGCCGCGGTCGCCATCGCCACGGCGGCGTGCAGCGGCACGCCGAGGCCGGGATCGGCGGCGATCGCGACCGCGGCGTCGAACGGAGAGCGCGGCACGTAGTCGGACGCCAGCACGTCCACCAGCCCCTCGGCGAGAAGGTCGCTGACCGCGACGTTGCCGGACTGGGAGCCGCCCCGAAGCAGGTTCGGCGCCCCGGCGACGATCACGAGACCCGCCGCCCGCGCCGCCCGCGCGGCCTCCAGCGTGGTGGGGAACTCCGCGATCGCGACGCCCTCCGCCACGGCCTGCGCGACATGGGCCGCGCCGGAGTCGTCATGGCTCATCAGCGGCAGGCCGCGGGCGCGCGCCATCGCGATCACCGTGGCCCGCGTCGGGGCGGAGACGCGGGCCGAACGGGCCAGCAGAGCTTCGGTCCGGGCCTCCGCCTCGGCGCGGTCGAGGTGCATGTCGGCGGCCATGCGCTCGGTCCAGCGGGCCACGTCCGGGGACTGACGGTCGCCGGGCGTGTGGTCCATGACCGAGACGAGACGCACGAGCGGTCGGTCGATCGCCGCGGCGAGGAGGTCGGGGGTCTCCGGATCGCAGGTCTCGCAGCGCAGATGCACAAGGTGTTCGACGCGCAGGAGCGCCGCGGCGGCGGCCTCCTCCAGCGCGTCGAGCAGCGGTGCGAGCGTCTCCCGCCGCTCCGGGCGCTGCATGGCGGCGCCGACGGAGAGGCCGTCGAACGCCGTGGTGGTCCCGGCGCCGAGCATCTGCGCGTCATGCGCCAGCAGCGCCGCCAGCGGATCCCAGGGCACGCCTTGGCGCGGAAACAGATGCTTCTCGACGTGGTCGGTGTGCAGATCGACCGCGCCCGGCGCCACCAGGTCGCCGGAGAGCGGGGCCTCGGCCGAGGCGTCGTCGGCGTCGACGGAGGCGATGCGGCCGTCCTCGATGCGCACCACGCCGCGTGCGACGCGGTCCGGCAGGACCAGCACCCCCTCGATCAGGGCGTCGGCCGGGGCGTCGCGGTCGAGGGGCGTCGGGCCGTGCATCGCTATCTCCGTCCGGTGTCGTCGCGCTGGATAGCGCGTCGCGGCGCTGGAGGCGAGCGAGCCGGGCACGGGCGGTGCGGCGTGCGGTCGTCCCGTGGTCGCCGCGGTGGCGGGCGTGTTGCGGGTCCGGGGCTCGCGGACGGCGTCCGTTCGGGTATCGTTCCTCGCCATGCAGCCTGCCTTCGAGGGCGCGAGGCGGGTCTCGCGGCGTATTCGTCCCTCCTTCGCGGAGACGCCGGCCATCGCGTCGGGCGTGTCGGAGAGGTCCCGCGAAGGGCGGAGCGGTCGGTCAGGGCTTCCGGCATCGCGGGCCGCAAGGGCCGTGGCGAGGGGTCGTGGGGAATCGAGGCCGCTCGAGCGTAGGGGGCAGGGGCTCGACGCAGGCGGACGGCCGGTCGCGCCCAGTCGGCCCATCGGATCGGAAATGAGTGAAGCCGCCCTTCCGGGCGAGTCTCAAGTCACCGTTCCTTTGGAGTTTTTGGCTCCGGCGGTAGGATTCGAACCTACGACCAGCGGATTAACAGTCCGATGCTCTACCACTGAGCTACGCCGGAACAGGAGCCTGTCGGGAACGTCGCCCCGACACGCGCTCCTTAGCAAGCGGTCCGCGGGGCGTCCAGAGGGTTCTGGGGGCGTCCGGAGCGCGAGCCGTCCGGACGCTCAGGCCGGACGGCCGCCGTATTCGCGCGTCACCTCGCCGACCACGCGGGCGACGATCTCCTTGAGCTGGCCGAGGCGCTCCTCGCCGAGGCGGCTCTTGGGGCCGGAGACGGAGATCGCGGCGACGGGGGCGCCGGTCTCGTTCAGCACGGCGCCGGCGACGCAGCGCAGCCCCTCGGCGTTCTCCTCGTCGTCGACGGCGACGCCGGCCTCGCGGATGCGGGCCAGCTCCTCGAAGAGCGCGTCCGGATCGGTGCGGGTGCGGGCGGTGGCGGCGGGCATCCCGTGCTCGGCCAGGATGCGGCGGGCGTGCTCGGGCCGCATGTGCGCGAGCATGGCCTTGCCGGCGCCCGACCAGTGCATCTTCACCCGGCCGCCGACGCGGGTGAGGGCGCGCATCTGATGGCGGCTTTCGACCTGGGCCATGCAGACCGCCTCGCCCCCCGATTCGAGGAAGATGTTGGCGGTCTCGCCGGTGCTCTCCATCAGCCGGCGCATGTAGGGGCGGGCGAGCACGATCACGTCGCGCGTGCGGGCGAAGGCGGCGCCGACGGTGAAGGCCCCGACGCCGACATGCCAGCAGCCCGTCGCCGGGTCGAAGCGCACGAAGCGCTCGCTCTCCAGCGTGGTCAGCATGCGGTGGGCGGTGGACGCGGCGAGACCGGCGGCGGCGGCGGTCTCGCTCAGCGTCAGGCCGTCCCCGCTTTCGGCGAGCGCGCGCAGCACGGAGACGGCGCGGGTGATCGAGCGGACCTGGCCCGCGCGTCCGGCGTCGTTGGCGTCCTTGGCGGCCATCACATCGCCTCTCCCATGACGGTTCCGGGATGGAAATTAGCGCGGCCGGGCCCGTTGGCCAGCGGACCGTCGCGTAGCGAAAGCGCGGCGCGCGCCCTTGCGCCGGCCGGGTCGGCGCGCATGATGGCGTGAAACCGGGACGGGGAGGCGAGCCATGCACGGCGCGCGGCTGAACGGCGCGACGATCCGATACGCCGACGAGGGGGACCGGGGCGGCGCGCCGGTGCTGTTCGTCAATTCGCTCGGCACCGATCTGCGCGTCTGGGACAAGGTGGTCGCGCTGCTGCCGGACGGGCTCAGGATCATCCGGGCGGACAAGCGCGGGCACGGACTGAGCGAGCTGACGCCCGGCCCCTACACGATCGAGGGGCTGGCCGACGACGCGGCGGCGCTGCTCGACAAGCTGGAGGTGACGGGGGCGGCGGTCGTCGGCCTCTCGATCGGGGGCATGATCGCGCAGTCGCTGGCGGCGCGGCGCCCGGAGCTGGTGCGCGGCATGGTGCTGATGGACACCGCCGCGAAGATCGGCACGCCGGAGATCTGGGAGGAACGGCTCGGGCAGGTCGAGGCCGGCGGCATCGAGGCGATCGCCGACGCCGTGATGCAGCGCTGGTTCGCCGAGAGCTTCCGCAGCGGCCATGCCGAGGAGGCGGCGATCTGGCGGACGATGCTGACGCGCACGCCGGCAGCGGGCTACGTCGCCTGCGGCCGCGCCATCGCGGCGGCCGACCTGACCGAGGCGACGCGCAGGCTGACCCTCCCGACGCTGGCGATGGCGGGATCGGAGGACGGCTCGACCCCGCCGGATCTGGTGGCGGCGACGGCGAAGCTGATCCCCGGCGCGCGGATGGAGGTGATCGAGGGCTCGGGCCATCTGCCCTGCGTCGACCGTCCGGCGATGACGGCGTCGCTGATCACCGGCTTCCTGCAGGATCTGAACCTTGTCGACTGACCGGCGCGAGACCGGCCGCAGGGTGCGGCGCGAGGTGCTGGGCGAGGCGCATGTGGCGCGCTCGGAGGCGAACGCGACCGCGTTCGACGCGCCGTTCCAGGCCTTCGTGACGGAGGGGGCCTGGGGCTCGGTCTGGTCGCGGCCGGAGCTGACCCGGCGCGAGCGCTCGATGATCACGCTGGCGATCCTGGCGGCGCTGGGGCGGGAGGAGGAGTTCCGCCTCCATCTGCGCGCCACCGCGAACACCGGCGCGAGCGCCGAGGACGTGCGCGAGGCGCTGCTGCACGTCGCGGTCTATGCCGGCGTGCCGGCCGCGAACACCGCCTTCCGGATCGCCAAGGAGATCCTCGCCGAGCGGGAGACCGACGGGTGAGCGGGCCGTCCGACTTCGACGGGCCGCTGTTCCCGCGGGATCGGACATGGCATCCGCCGGCGCTGCATCCGCCCTACAAGAGCTCGATCGCGCGCTCGCCGCGGCTGGCCCCGGTGTCGCTGGATTCGACGCTGTCGGAGACGACGGGGCCGGTCTTCGGGCCGGAGACGATCGGCGAGCTCGACGCCGACCTCATCCTTAACTTCGCCCGGCCGGGGGAGATGGCGCTCGGCGAGCGGATCGTGGTGCACGGCCGGGTGCTGGACGAGAACGGCCGGCCGATGCCGAATGCGCTGATCGAGGTCTGGCAGGCCAACGCCGGCGGGCGCTACCGGCACCGCAACGAGGGGTATCTCGCGCCGCTCGACCCGAATTTCGGGGGCTGCGGGCGGTGCATGACCGACGCGGAGGGGTGGTATCGCTTCCGCACGGTGAAGCCCGGCCCCTATCCCTGGCCGAACGGGGTGAACGACTGGCGCCCGGCGCACATCCATTTCTCGGTGTTCGGGAGCGGGTTCGGGCAGCGGCTGATCACCCAGATGTATTTCGAGGGCGACCCGCACATCCCGCTCTGCCCGATCGTGCGCTCGATCCCCTCCGACGAGGCGATCGACCGGCTGACGGCGCGGCTCGACATGCGCCACACGATCCCGATGGACGCGCGGGCGTGGCGCTTCGACATCGTGCTGCGCGGGCGGCGGGCGACGCTGTTCGAGAACCGGATGGAGGGGACGTGAGCGAGCTGTCCGAGAGCGCCTCGCAGACGGCGGGGCCCTACGTCCATGTCGGGCTCGTGCCGAACCGGGCGGGGCTGGCCGGCGTCTATCCGGAGGATCTCGGCGCCGTGATGGCGCGCGAGGGCGCGAAGGGGGAGCGGATCACGCTTTCGGGCCGGATCTTCGACGGGACCGGGGCGGTGCTGCGCGACGCGCTGGTGGAGATCTGGCAGGCGGACGCCGCCGGCCTCTATCCGAGCCCGCGGGAGACGCGCGGGCGCGCCGATCCGGCCTTCGCGGGGTGGGGGCGCTGCGCCTGCGACTTCGAGACCGGCGAATACCGCTTCGAGACGGTGAAGCCCGGGCGCACGCCGTTCCGCGACGGGCGGATGATGGCGCCTTACGTCGCGATGTGGATCGTGGCGCGGGGGATCAATCTCGGGCTCTCGACCCGGGTGCATTTCGAGGACGAGGCGGAGGCGAACGCCGAGGATCCGGTGCTGACGCGCCTCGATGCGCGGGCGCGGACGCTGATCGCGAAGAAGGAGGGGCCGGGCGCGTATCGCTTCGACGTGCGGCTCCAGGGTGAGGACGAGACGGTGTTCTTCGATGTCTGAGACGGATACGGGCGCCATGCCGCCCTGCATCATCTGCGTGGCGATCACCGGCTCGGTGCCGACCAAGGCCGACAACCCCGCGGTGCCGGTGGCGATCGCCGAGCAGGTGGAATCGACGCAGGCCGCCTTCGAGGCCGGCGCGACCATCGCCCATTGCCACGTCCGCGACGACGCGGGGAAGCCGACCTCGGACCCCGAGCGCTTCGCGCGGTTGAAGGAGGGGATCGAGCGGCACTGCCCGGGGATGATCGTGCAGCTCTCGACCGGCGGGCGCTCCGGCGCCGGCAAGGCGCGGGGGGGGATGCTGCCGCTTTCGCCCGACATGGCGAGCCTTTCGGTCGGCTCGAACAACTTCCCGACGCGGGTCTACGAGAACCCGCCGGACCTCGTGGACTGGCTGGCCGGCGAGATGGCGACCTACGGCGTGAAGCCGGAGATCGAGGCCTTCGATCTCAGCCACATCTTCCAGGCGGCGAAGATGGTGGCCGACGGGCGGCTGACCGCGCCGCTGCACGTCCAGTTCGTGATGGGCGTGAAGAACGCCATGCCGGTCGACCGCGAGGTGTTCGACTTCTACCGCAAGGTCATGGCGCGGCTGCTGCCGGACTCGACCTGGTGCGCGGCGGGCATCGGCGCCGGGCAGCGGGTGGTGAACGAGTGGTGCGTCGAGACCGGCGGGCACACGCGCACCGGGCTCGAGGACAACGTGCGGCTGGACCGCGCGACGCTCGCCCCCTCCAACGCCGCGCTGGTGAAGGTGGCGACGGATCTCTGCGACAGGCATGGCCGGCGCGTCGCGACCTGGCGGGAGGCGCGGGAGATCCTCGGCCTGCCGCTGGCGGCGTGACGGCCTCGCCGCTCGATTCCGCGGTCCTTCGGGGGCATCTCGGCGACGAGGCGGCGGCGCGGCTCTTCACCGACGCGGCCGAGCTGCGCGCCATGATGCTGTTCGAGGGCGCGCTGGCGGAGGCGCAGGCGGAGCTGGGCGTCATTCCCGCCGAGGCGGGCGCCGCCATCGCGCGGGCGGCGCGGGAGGCGCTGATCGACCCCGCCGCCCTCGCCGAAGGCACGGCGGCGGACGGGGTGAGCGTGCCCGCCTTCGTGACCGCCTTCCGCGCGCAGCTGCCGGAGGCGGCGGCGCCGTGGCTGCATTTCGGCGCGACCTCGCAGGACGTGCTCGACACCGCGCTGACGCTGCGGCTGCGCGCGCATCTCGCGCTGATCGAGGAGCGGATCGGGGCGATCCTCGCCGCGCTCGGACCGGCCGCGGCGCGCTGGGCGGATCTGCCGATGACGGCGCGGACCCGCGGGCAGGCGGCGACGCCGACCACCTTCGGGGCGCGCGTCGCGATCTGGGGCGCGCCGTTCCTCCGCGCGCGAGACCGGCAGCGGGAGCTCGCGCCCCGGGTGATCGCGCTGAGCTTCGCGGGGGCGGCCGGCACGTCGGCGGCCTACGGCCGCGAGGCGGCGGCGCTGGCGGAGGGCGTCGGGCGACGGCTCGGTCTTCCCGTGCCGGACCTGCCCTGGCACGCGGCGCGGGACGGCCTGGCGGAACTCGCGGCCCATCTCGGCATCCTCGCGGGTGCCGCCGGCAAGATGGGCCGGGACGTGCTGCTCCTCGGCCAGTCCGAGGTCGGGGAGCTGCGGGCGGGGCTCGGCGGCGGCTCCTCGACCATGCCGCAGAAGGTGAACCCGGTCTCGGCCGAGGCTGCGGTGGCGCTGGCGCGGCTCTGCTCGCGCCTCTCCGGCGCGGCGCAGGAGGCGATGCTCGCCGATCACGAGCGCGACGGCGCGGCCTGGACGCTGGAATGGCTGACGCTGCCGCAGCTCTGCGTCGGCGCGGTGGGGGCGCTGCGGCACGCGCAGGCGATGGCGGAGACGCTGGCGCCCGACGCCGCGCGGATGGCCGGGACGCTCGCCGCGACGGGCGGGCTGGCGATGGCCGAGGCGGCGGCCTTCCGCCTCGCCGAAGTCATGCCTCGGCCCGAGGCCTCCGCGCGCGTCAAGACGGCCGCGCGGCGCGCCGCGTCGGACGGGCGGCCGCTGGCGGACACGCTGGCCGAGGATCTCGCCGGAGGACCGGGGGCGGAGATCGACTGGGCCGAGGCGCTGGACCCGGCCAACGGGGTCGGCCGGGCGCCGGAGATCGCGCGGCGCTTCGCGGCGATGGCGGCGGCGGGGGGCGGCTGAGCGCCGGCGCGGATCAGCCGATCGGGGCGCGCGCCGGGTCCAGCAGCGCCTCGACCGCGGCGAAATGCGCGTCCCATCCCGGCGCCCGCCAGTCGGCGAGGCGGGCGAGCTGGGCCGCGCGCGGATCCGGCCCCTCCGCCGGCGGGGCGGCATAGGCGAGGATCTGCTCGATCCAGGCCGGCAGGTCGAGCGGGTCGAGGTAGTCCGGCGCGTCGCCGCCCACGGCGCGGAAGGCGGGGAGGTCCGCCGCGATCACCGGGCAGCCGAGCGCGAGCGCCTCGGCGACGGGCAGGCCCGACGCCTCGGCATGACTGGGCGCGAGCAGGGCGCGGGCATGGGCGAGATGGGCCGCGACTTCGGCGTCCGGCAGGTCGCGCCGCTCGAACACCGCGCGCCCGGCCATCGGCGCGCGGTCCAGCGCGTCCTGCACCGTCTCCGAGCCGACCGTACGACGCCCGAGGATGAAGAGCTTCGGCGCGCCCTCGCCCAGCTCCTGCCAGAGGCGCTGCCAGATCCAGAGCATGGAGAGGTGGTTCCGCCGCGGCTCCAACGCGCCGAGCATGACGAAGCCGTCCGTGGCCGCAGGCGCGGGCGCGGCCGGATCTGGCGCCGGCAGCGGGGTGAGGCCCGGCGGCGCGACGATGGCGGGGGGCGTGCGCTCCATGTGCGCCTCGGCCAGCGCCGCGGTCTCGGGCGAGGCGTAGACCAGGGCGTCGCAGAGTTCCGCCGCGGCGAGCACGCCGAGCAGGCGGGTCGGCTCCGCCGGGCGCGCGAGATCCGGCCGCTCCAGCGCCACGAGGTCGTGCAGCATCGCGACGGCGCGCACCACGCCGCCCTCGCGCAGATCGGCGAGGCGGCGGGCGCCGAGCTGGGCCTGGGCGAGGTTGAGATAAGTCCAGGGGCCGCCCTCGGCGGCGAGGAGGGCGGGGAGCGCGTCCCCCTGCGCCACGGCGAGGCGGCGGGCGAGGCTGTCGCCGCGGCGCTGCCGCTCGGTCCGCCAAGGCGAGAAGGCGGCGCGCAGATCGGCGGGCGGCAGCGCCTCTCGCCCCTCGAGCGCGTCGGAGAGGGCGAGCGCCCCGGCGCCGTCGAGCAGGACGTGGCGCGGGCCGGCGGAGATCAGGAAGCGCGCGGCGGGATCGGCGGCGAGGCGGCGGGTCCAGGCCCGCTCCACCCGGTCGATGGAGCCGGGCGCGAGGCGCGAGGCGCGCGCCAGCGTGCGGGTGAGGTCGAGGAGGGGGCGCGCCACGCGGCGTCAGGCCGTGAAGCGGCCGGTCTGCCGCCAGGCCCAGGCGTCGGCGATCATGCGGCGCATCTCCGAACGGCGGGGGCGCCAGCCGAGCACCGCCTGCGCCTTCGAGCCGTCGCAGACGAGGCGGGCGGGGTCGCCGGGGCGGCGCGGGCCGTATTCGACGGGGATCTCCGTGCCGACCGCCTCGCGCGCCGCGGCGACCACCTCGGCCACCGAGAAGCCGGCGCCGGTTCCGAGATTGAGGCGCAGGCTGTCGCCGCCCGCGAGCAGGCGGTCGATGGCGAGGACATGGGCGTCGACGAGGTCCATGACGTGGACGTAGTCGCGGATGCAGGTGCCGTCGGGCGTCGGGTAGTCCGTGCCGTTCACGACGATCGCCTCGCGCGCGCCGGCGGCGGCGTCGAGGATGTTGGGCACCAGATGCGTCTCCGGCACGTGATGCTCGCCGATCTCGCGCCCCTCGTCGGCGCCGGCGACGTTGAAGTAGCGGAAGATCGCGGAGCGGATGCCGTGGGCGCGCTCGAAGTCGGCCAGCATCGCCTCCACGGCGAGCTTCGAGGCGCCGTAAGGGTTGATCGGGCGCTGCGGCGCGGCCTCGGTGATCGGATCCTCGTCGGGCTCGCCGTAGGTGGCGGCGGTGGAGGAGAAGACGATCGCGCAGACCCCGGCGTCGCGCATGGCGGCGAGCAGGTTGAGCGAGCCGGCGACGTTGTTGCGCCAGTAGAGGGCGGGGTCACGCATCGATTCGCCGACGTTCGAGAGCGCGGCGAAATGCATCACGGCGTCGGGGCGGACGCGGGCGAAGGCCGCGGCGAGGGCGGCGGGGTCGAGGAGGTCGCCCTCGATCCCCTCGCCGAACCTCACGGCCTGGCGCCAGCCGGTGCGGAAGTCGTCGAAGACGACCGGTTCGTGGCCCGCGTCGCGCAGCGCCTTGCAGCCATGCGCGCCGATGTAGCCGGCGCCGCCGGTGACCAGAATTCTCGCCACGTCGCGCTCCTACTCGGCGGCGCGGCGCATCGCCATCGTCTCGTGCAGGAAGCCGGCGAATTCCTCCGCGAACTCCTCGCGTTCCAGTCCGAAGGCCACGGTCGCCTTCAGGAACCCGGCCTTGGAGCCGCAGTCGTAGCGCTTGCCCTCGAAGCGGTAGCCCCAGACGTCGCGGCCCGCGTCGATCTCCTCCGCGATCGCGTCGGTGAGCTGGATCTCGCCGCCCGCGCCGCGCCTGCCCTCGTTCAGGGTCTGGAGCACGTCGGGGGTCAGGATGTAGCGGCCGATCACCGCGAGGTTCGAGGGAGGATCGGCCTGCGGCTTCTCGACCATGCCGCGGGCGCGGACCAGCCGGCCGCGGTTCTCCGCGACGTCGAGCACGCCGTAGGACGAGGTCTCCTCCGGCTTCACCTCCATGGTGGCGACCATGCAGCCGCCGGTGTCGGCGTAGGCGTCGACCATCTGGCGCAGGCAGGGCGTGTCGGCCGCGATCACGTCGTCGGGCAGCAGCACCGCGATCGGCTCGTCCGCGACCAGCCGGCGCGCGCACCAGACCGCGTGGCCGAGGCCGAGCGCCTCGGTCTGGCGGACGTAGGCGATGGCGCCCGAGCCCATGTTGGCCTTGCGGATCTCCTCGAGGAGCGCGGTCTTGCCCTTCTCCTCCAGCGCACGCTCGAGCTCCGGCGCGCAGTCGAAATAGTCCTCGAGCGCGGACTTGCCGCGCGAGGTCACGAAGATGAACTCTTGGATGCCCGCCGCGCGCGCCTCGTCGATGGCGTACTGGATCAGCGGACGGTCGACGAGCGGCAGCACCTCCTTCGGGATCGCCTTGGTCGCGGGCAGGAAGCGGGTGCCGAGACCGGCAACCGGGAAGATCGCTTTGGTCACTTGTCGCTGCATGACGTCCTCGTGTTCGGGCGACGGGTGCGGGCCCCGGCCCGTTCCTGCCGGAGGGAGCTCGACCCTTCGGCTTCTACGGCGTTCGAGGTCTCGCGTCGAATCGGGGCGTCAGCATGGCGCCCGGATCTTTGCGGCGGCGTGACGTCGCGGCCTCAGTCGAGACCGGCGGCGGCCAGCGCGGCTTCGACCCGCGGCACGTCCTCGGGATTGTTGACCTCCCAGAAGTCGCGTCCGCGCGCCTCGACCTCGACGCAGCGCACGGCGAGTCCGGCCTCGAGGAAGCGGAGCTGCTCGAGGCCCTCCCAGCGCTCCAGCCGGCCCTCCGGACGGGCCGCGTAGGCGCGGAGCGCGGCGGGGCGGTAGGCGTAGACGCCGACATGGTGGAAGACGGGGACGCTCTCGTCGGCGCCGAAGCGGCGGCCGGTGAAGGGGATCACCTCCTTGGAGAAGTAGAGGGCGCGGAAGGCGTCGTCGAAGACCGCGGTGGTGCCGCCTACGCGCCCGGCGGCGCGGTCCTCGAGAAAGGCGGCGTGGGCGGCGGCGTCGCAGCGGAGCACCGGAGTGGCGACGTCGGTCGCGGGGTCCGCCATGGCGGCGATCAGCGCCTCGAGGAACCAGGGGGGCGTCAGGGGCGCGTCGCCCTGCAGGTTCACCACGACGTCGGGCGCGTCGAGCCGGGGCAGGGCGGCGGCGCAACGCTCGGTGCCGTTGCGGCAGCTCTCGGGCGTCATCGCGACGCGGGCGCCGAAGGCGTGGGCGGCCTCGGCGATGCGCTCGTCGTCGGT
Source organism: Paracoccaceae bacterium (assembly GCA_041685625.1). Lineage (GTDB taxonomy): Bacteria > Pseudomonadota > Alphaproteobacteria > Rhodobacterales > Rhodobacteraceae > Albimonas. Next base: position 17,642 of record JAWLFJ010000040.1, read on the forward strand.
GGCGACGACGACCTCGGCGACGCCGGGGGCGGCGGAGGCGGCCTCCCACGCGCGACGGATCAGGCTGCGGGCCTCGCCGCCCGCGCCGCGAAGCGCCACCAGCGGCTTGCCGGGATAGCGCGAGGACTTCCAGCGCGCCGGGACGACGACCGAGACCCGCATGCTCAGAGCGGCTTGACCGCGACGCCCGGGGCGTAGGCCGCGAAGAAGGGGTTCTCCCAGCCCGTCTTGCCGTAGCGGAGCGGCCCGCCGCCCGCGCCGAGCCGGTCGACCTCGCCCCCCGCCGCGGCGAGGACGGCGTGACCGGCGGCGGTGTCCCATTCCATGGTGCGCCCGAGACGCGGATAGAAGTCCGCCTCGCCCGCCGCCACAAGGCAGAACTTCAGCGAGGAGCCGGCGGAAAGGAAGTCCGCCACGGCGTATTTCGCGATGTATTCGTCGGTCGCAGCGTCACGGTGGGACTTCGAGGCGACGACGCGAAGCGCCCGGTTGTCCGGCGTCGAGACGCCGACCGGGCGGGTCGACATGCCGTCGGGCGCGCGCTCCTCCGCGCCGCCGCCGGGAAGGGTGCGGAACAGGCGGCCCTTGGCCGGCGCGTAGACCACGCCGAGGACCGGCGCCCCGTCCTCGACCAGCGCGATGTTGACCGTGAAGTCGCCCCGGCGCTGCACGAACTCCTTGGTGCCGTCGAGCGGATCGACGATGAAGAAGCGGTCGGCCGCCGCGCCGTGGGTGTCGGCCTGCTCCTCGGTGACCAGGGCGACGCCGGGGAACGCCTCCCGCAGGCCGGCGGCGATGTGGGCGTCGGCCCGCTCGTCCGCCTCGGTGACGGGGCTGGCGTCGTCCTTGGCGCGGACCTCCATGTCCTCGCGGCGATAGACCTCCAGGATCAGCTCGCCGGCCTCGAGGGCGAGGCGGGTCATGATGTCGACGGCGTGCTCGCGGTCCATCGGCGCGCTCCCTCCGTTGCGTCGGAGGTTCCTGCCCCGCCGGGGGGCGCTTGTCGAGAGGGGGCGGCCGCACCCGGCGGGCGGAAGGTCGCGGGAGCGGGGCGCTCCGTCGTCGGCCTCGCTCGCGCATTCGAAACCCGGACTTCGCGGAGCCGTCGTCGCCGCTCTCGGGCCGGCCCTCCCAACCCTGTCGCGGCGCGCCCCTCCGCAGCGCCGCGCGGCCGTGCAGCGGCGCCGCCGCGCGTTCCCGCCCGCGCTCGGGATGCGTCAGCCTCGCCGCGCCATCGGATCCCGCCTGAGCGACGTCCAGACGGCGACGGCCGCCGCCAGCACCACGAGCGACATCGGCAGGCCGAGGCTGATCGCGGCGTTGCGGATCGCCGAAAGCCCGCCGAGCAGCAGCAGCACCACGGCCACCGCGCCCTCCGACACCGCCCAGAACACCCGCTGGGCGGTCGGCGGGTTCGGATCGCCGCCCGAGGTCACCATGTCGTCGACCAAGGAGCCCGAGTCGGACGAGGTGACGAAGAAGAGCGCGATCACCGCCGTCGCCACCGCCGTCGTCAGGGTCGGCAGCGCGAGACGCGAGAGCAGCTCCTGCAGCGAGGCGGAGACGTCCTCCTCCACCGCCGCGAGGATCGCCGCGTCGTCCCCGCTCGTCGCGGCGTGAAGGGCGGCGCCGCCGAAGGTGGCGAGCCAGACGAAGGTCAGTCCCGTCGGCGCCAGCAGCACGCCGAGCACGAACTCCTTGACCGTGCGGCCCTTCGAGACGCGGGCGACGAAGACCGCGACGAAGGGCGACCAGCTGATCCACCAGCCCCAGTAGAACAGCGTCCAGTCGGTCTGCCAGTCGGAGCCCCTCCCCGGTTCCAGCCAGAGGCTCATCGCCGGCAGGCGCTGCACGTAGCCGCCGACGGTCGAGATCAGGAGCTCGAGCGCATAGAGCGTCGGCCCCGCGAAGAAGGTCCAGACCATCAGCAGGAGCAGCATCGCCAGCGTCGCCTCGCTGAGCCGGCGCACCCCGCGCTGCACGCCGCTGACCACCGAGAGCGTGGCGGCGACCGTGATGGCGGCCACGATTCCCGTGTGCAGCGGCGTCCCGGAGTCCCAGCCGAAGAAGCGCTCGAGGCTCGCGCCGATCTGCAGTGCGCCGAGGCCGAGCGAGGTGGCGACGCCGAGCAGGGTGCCGACGGTGCAGACGATGTCGACGCCGTGCCCGATCCAGCCCTCGTGGCGGCGTCCGATCAGCGGCTCCAGCACCGATCGCGGGGCCAGCGGCAGGCCGCGGTTGAAGTGCGCGTGCGCGACCGCGAGCGCGAGGATCGCGTAGATCCCCCAAGCGTGCAGGCCCCAGTGGAAGAAGCTGAAGCGCATGCCCTCGCGGAGCGCGGCCCCGGTCTCGGGCTCGGCCCGGGGCGGGTCGGTGTAGTGGAAGAGCGGCTCGGCGACGCCGAAATAGATCAGGCCGATGCCCATTCCGGCCGCGAACAGCATGGCGAACCAGGCCGGCCTCGAGAATTCGGGTGTCGCGTCCGGCCCGCCGAGGCGGACGTGCCGCGCCGGCGTGGCGAGGAGCGCGAGCGTCGCGGTCAGGAAGCCGGTGACGGCGAGGGCGTACCACCAGCCGAAATGCACGGTCACGAAGTTCCGCGTGGCCCGGAAGACGGCCGCGGCGTCCTCGGTCCAGCCGGCGCCGTAGACGACGAAGGCGATCACGAGCGCCGCCGAGCCGAAGAACACCGGCGGCTCCATGTGGCGCAGCGCCCGGTTCCAGAGCGTGCGCGGCGGGGGAAGGCGGTCGCGGACGGTCATTGCGGCCAGAAACGATCCGGCGGAGGGGCGGTTCCGCCGCGCCAAGGGGTTGCGGGCGCGGGGCGGGGCGGGCAATGTCAAGTCAGGTTTACAGGGGAAGTTCGCATGTCGCTCGACCACGCCCCGCGGATCGCGCCGATGGACCTCGCGCCACGGCTCGCCGAGCCCGCGCCGCGCGATCTCTGCACCGATTGCGGCCTGTCGCGGACCGCCGATCCGGGGCGCTGCGGGCGGGCCTGCCAGTTCCTGACGCCGGACTATTCGGGGCTCGAGCGGCAGGTGCACGGCCGCGCGCGGGGCGAGGGGGACGAGCTCTTCTTCGGTCCCTACCGCAGGATGGTGAGGGCGAGGTTGACGGCCCCGCGGGAGGGGGCGCAGTGGAGCGGGATCACCACGCGCCTCGCGGAGCGGCTGCTGGAGACGGGGGCGGTGACCGGGGTCCTCACCGTCGCGCCGGACCCGGAGGACCGCTGGAAGCCGGTCCCGGTGCTGGTGGAGGACCCGAAGGACCTCGCCCGGTGCCGGGGCATGCGGATGGGCTGGGCGCCGCTGCTGGCGCTGGTGGAGCCGGCGGTGGCGGCGGGGCACAGGCGCCTCGCGGTGATCGGGATCCCCTGTCAGGTCCACGCCTTGCGGGCGCTGGAGGCGGAGCTGGGGCTGGAGCGGCTCTACGTCATCGGCACCCCCTGCTCGGACAACACCACCACCGAGCGGTTCCACGAGTTCCTCGCACTGCTCTCGGACCGGCCGGAGACGATCTCCTATCTCGAGTTCCGGGCCGACTACCGGGTGGAGCTTCGCTTCGACGACGGGCGGGTGGAGACGATCCCGTTCCTGAAGCTGCCGATCTCGAAGCTGCCGGCGGACTTCTTCCCCCTCGAGTGCCGGACCTGCGTGGACTACACGAACGCCCTCGCCGACGTGACGGTGGGCTACATGGGCGGCGAGGGGCGCCAATGGCTGCTGGTGCGCAACGAGCGGGGCGAGGAGATGGTGGCGGCGCTGGGCGGGGAGCTCGAGGTCGAGGCGCCGGGCTCGAAGGGACGGCGCAAGGGCGCGGTGGCGGGGTTTCTCGCGAACGTCGAGCGGGCGGCGGGGGGGCTGCCGCTGCGCTCGATGCCGGACTGGGCCCGGCCGATCGTCGCCTTCCTGCAGCCCCGGATCGGGCCACGGGGGCTGGAGTTCGCCCGCGCCCGGCTGGAGATGAAGGCGATCGAGACGGTGCTCCATCTGCGCGCCCAGCGCCCGAAGCGGATGCGCTGGATGATCCCGGAGCACGTCTGGCGGCTGGTCGCGCCCTACGGCCTTTCGCCCCGGGAGGGGGAGCGGGACGAGCGCTGAGCGGTCCCGCAGGCGTGCCGCCGTCGTGCAGCTTCTGTCGGCCTTTCGTACCGACGCGGTCGGCCTTTCGTCGTCCTCCGGTCCGCCTTTCATGCGCCCCGCGTCGGCCCGCCATCAGACCTGGGTCGGCCCTTCGTGCCGCCCATGTGCCGACGTCGTCGGACGGGGCGGCGGGTGATTCGCCCTCGGTCAAGGCTCGGGATCAGAGTTCGCGTCGTCGGTTAACATCCCCTCGATCTCGACGAGCATGGCGGCGAGGCGGGCCTGCATGGCGGCCCATTCCTCGGAGGCGAAGAACGCCTTGAGGGCGCCCCAGCTCTTGCCGGCGTCGCGGGCGAGACGCCCGAAGCCGATCAGGCGGACGATGACCACGCCCGCCACCTTCACCGCACGGCGGAGGGCGGAGGCGCGCGCCTCGGGCGATTCCTCGGCCAGCGCGGCGTCCTCGCCGGCGGCGCGGACGGCGGCGGGGACCGAGGGGTCGGCGTGTCCGAGGGCCGCGAGCCGGTCGACGTCCTCGCGCAGGTCCGCGACGATGCGGGCGAGGTCGGCGGGCTCGGCGTCCTCGCGCAGCGGCGGCATCCGGGCGTCGCGGGCGGCGGCGGCCTCGGAGGGCGGGAGGTAGTAGGGGGCGAGGCCGTCATGGTCGGCCACCAGCCCGTCGAGGCCGGCGAGGAAGCCGGGATCGACGCCGCTCTCCTCCAGCCAGGCGCGCTCGGCCCCGCTGATCTGGGCGCGGAGGCGGCGGATCGGCGGGGTCAGGACGTGGTAGCGGGGCGGGTCCTCCGCCAGCGCCTCGGCGTAGCGCGCGAGGCGGGCGCGGAGAAGCTCGGGCACCTGTCCGACGCCGGGGGCGGCGCTCTCGGCCAGCAGGTCCGCGGCGGCGGCGCGAAGGCCGGCCAGCCGGTCGGCGAGGGCGACGGGATCGGCGCGCGCGGCGCCGGGGCGGTCGACGGCGAGGAGGTCGTCGTCGCGGCGGATCACGTCGACGTCGGCGGCCTCCGCCACGGCGGCGGCGCGGGGGGAGATCTGGGCGCCGGCGTCGGGGTCGTCGTCGCCAGGATCGGCCTTGTCCTTGAGATGCCGCACCACGCGGATGGCCTGCGCGGTGAGGTCGTCGGTGTCGGCGGCGGCGGCGAGGGCGGGGTCGGCCTCCGTCGCGGGGGTGCCGCGGATGTTGAGCTTCGCGCCGCTTTCCTCCCCGAAGGCCGGAAGCCGAAGGAGGACGCGGAGGTCGGCGACCTGCGTGGCGCCGAGGTCCAGCGTGTGGAGGTCGGAGAGGCCGGCGAGGGGGGCGAGGTCGGCGACCTGCGTCCGGGTGAGGTTCAGCGTGCGGAGGGCGGAGAGGCCGGCGAGGGGGGCGAGGTCGGCGACCTGCGTGCGGGCGAGGTTCAGCGTGTGGAGGGCGGAGAGGCCGGCGAGGGGGGCGAGGTCGGCGATCTCCGTGTCGGCGAGGCGCAGCGTGTGGAGGGCGGAGAGGCCGGCGAGGGGGGGCGAGGTCGGCGACCTGCGTGAAGGCGAGGTTCAGCGTGTGCAGATCGGAGAGGCCGGCGAGGGGAGCGAGGCCGGTCAGGCCGGTGTCGGCGAGGTTGAGCTCGACCAGCTCGCGGGCCTCGGCCAGCGCGGCGAAGCTCCTGATCTTCTGAGATTCTTGGTAACGGCGACCATCCGGACCCGTCGCGTCGCCGACGAGCAGGCGGCGGAGGCCGCGGACGGCGCCGAGGCCGGGGGGGATCTCGGTGAGGGCGTAGAGGTCGGAGAGGAAGATCGTCTCGCGGTCCGCGGCGTCCGGCGCGTCGCGGGCGAGGGCGACGCGGCGGCGGGCCTCGGCGTCGGCCGCCGCGGGGTCGGTCTCCCATTCCTCGCGGCCATATTCGATCTCCAGCGCCATCGCGCCCCCCTCGCCGTCCGGGGGAGGGTCGGGGGGCGCGGGCGCGCGGTCAATCGACCTTTTCGACCGCGTTCTCCTTCAGCGCCGAGAGCGGGACCACGTCGAGCGCCCTCCGATGGGTGCTCATCAGGGAGACGCGGGGGGCGAGGCCGGCCTCCCAGGCCTCGCGGAAGCGGGCGGCGCAGAGGCACCAGCGGTCGCCGGGCTTCAGGCCGGGGAAGCCGAATTCGGGGCGCGGCGTCGAGAGGTCGTTGCCGCGGGACGCCGAGAATTCGAGGAACTCGGCGGTCATCACGCCGCAGACGGTGTGGCTGCCGCGGTCCTCGTCGCAGGTGTCGCAGCGGCCGGTGCGGAAGAAGCCGGTGACGGGCTCCATCGAGCAGTCGGCGAGCGGCAGGCCGAGGACGTTGACGGGGGCGTCGACCTCGACGCCGGGGGGAAGGGGCGGGAGTTCGCGGGGCATGCTCGGGCTCCTGGCGTCTGCGGCGGGGGGCGGGGCGGCGAACGCCTCGTGGAGGATGGGGCGGCGGGCGGGGACGGACAAGGGCCGGGGGGCGGCGCGCCGTCGGTCGCGCCGCTGGCCGGCGGGGCGCCCGCGCCGCGCGGCGGGGGGCGGGGCGCGTGGCGGGCGGGCGCGGGACGGCGGGCGGCGCGCGGCGCGGTCCGGGACCGCCCTTCGGATCGGCGCGCGGGGCGCCGGGCCGGGCGCGAGCCGCGCCCTGGCGCGGCTCGGCGCGGCGAGCGGGGCTCGACGCCCCCGAGCCGCGCGCGCCCCGCCGGGATCGGGCGCTCGGCTCTGGCGCGGGGGCGGCGGGGCGCCCTAGGCTCCGCCTCCCGGATCGAGGCGCGAGAGGAGCCGACGCATGAGCCTGCCCGAGTTCGAGACCCTGACGCTGGAGCGCGACGGGCCGCTGACGGTGATGACCCTGGACCGCCCCGAGCGGCTGAACGCCTTCAGCGTGACCATGGCGCGCGAGCTGCTCGCCGCCTTCGACGCGCTCGACGCCGACCGGGAGACGCGGGCGGTGATCGTGACCGGCGCCGGGCGCGGCTTCTGCGCGGGGATGGATCTGGTTCCGACCGAGGAGACGGGGGGGAACGTCTTCGGGCTCGACGCCTCGGTGGATCTCGACGGGCCGGAGTCGGCGCGGATCCGCGACCTCGGCGGGCAGGTCACGCTCAGGATCTTCCGGATGACCAAGCCGGTGGTGGCGGCGCTGAACGGCGTCGCGGTGGGCGTCGGGGCGACGATGACGCTGCCGATGGACGCGCGGGTGGTCTCCGCGAAGGCGCGGCTCGGGTTCGTCTTCGCGAGGATCGGGGTGTGCCTCGAGGCGTGCTCGAGCTGGTTCCTGCCGCGGTTGGTGGGGATGCAGACGGCGCTCGACTGGGCGATGTCCGGCGAGATCGTCGACGCCGAGGCCATGCTGAAGGCGGGGTATGCGGCGGAGGTCGCCGAGCCCGAGGCGCTGCTGGCGACGGCGAAGGCGCGGGCGATGCGGTATGTCGAGGGCACCTCGCCGGTCTCGGTCGCGGTCAACCGCCAGATGCTGTGGCGGATGGCGGGCGCGGCGCATCCGATGGAGGCGCATCGGCTCGACAGCCGGGTGATGGTGGCGCTCTCGGAGGCGGACGGGCTCGAGGGCGTGACGGCCTTCGCCGAGAAGCGCGCGCCGGTGTTCGCCAAGGCGCCGCCGGAGGATCTGCCGGCGGTGTTCGACTGGCGGGCCGAGCCGTCTTGGCGGTGAGCGCGGCGGCGCCCGACTGGGCGGCGTTCCGGGCGGGCTTTCCGGCGCTCTCGGCGGACGCCGTCTACGCCTCGACCGCGGGGGGCGGGCCGGTCTCCTCCCGCGCGGCGGCGGCGGCGCGGCGCTACTTCGACGAGGCGGAGGCGGAGGGCGACGCGCCCTGGGGCCGCTGGCTGGAGCGGGTCGACGGCGTGCGGGCCCGGGCGGCGGCGCTGATCGGCGCGGAGGCCGGGGACGTCGCCTTCCTCGGCTCGGCCTCGGTGGCGCTGAACGTCGCGGCGGCGCTGCTGGCGCCGGGGGATCGGGTGCTGACCGTCGACGGGGAGTTCCCCTCGGTCACCCTGCCCTTCGTGGCGCGCGGCTGCCGGGTGGAGGCGGCGCCGCTCGGCCCTCGCGGGACGCCGGATCTCGAGGGGCTGGCCGAGGCGCTGTCGCGCGGCGCGGCGGCGGTGGCGGTCTCTCACGTCCAGTTCCGCACCGGGCGCCGGCTGGATCTCGCGGCGCTCGGGCGGATGGCGCGGGCGGCGGGGGCGCTGCTGGTCGTCGACGCGACGCAGAGCCTCGGGGCGCAGCGCATCGACGCGCCGGGCTGGGGGATCTCGGTGCTGGCGGCCAGTCATTACAAGTGGCTCTGCGCGGGCTACGGGGCGGGGACGGCGTATCTGGCGCCCGAGCTGCGCCGCCGGCCCTCGCCGGTGATGGGCTGGCGCTCGGCCGAGGAGCCCTATGCGCTGGAGCCGTTCGCGGCGCGGCCGGCGGCGACGGCGGTGCGCCTCGAGATGGGGCATCCGCCCTTCGCGCCGATCTTCGCGCTCGGCGGCGCGCTGGCGCATCTGGCGGAGACCGCCGGGGGCGGCGAGGGCCCGGGGGCGGTGGCGCGCGGGGTCGCGGCGGTGGAGGCCCGGATCCTGACGCTGGGCGAGGCGCTGCGCGGGCGGCTCGCGGCGCTGGGCGGGCCGGCGCCCCTCGCCGCGGCGGAGGAGGGCGGGATCGCGGTGTTTCCCTGCGCCGATCCCGCCGGGACGAAGGCGCGGCTGGCGGCGGCCGGGGTCTCGGCCAGCGCCAGCGCCGGGCATGTCCGGCTGTCGCTGCACGCCTTCCTGCGCGAGGACGAGGCGGCGCGGGCGGGCGAGGCGCTGGTCGCGGCGCTCGCCTGACGCCTGCGCGCGGAGGAGGGCCGCGCCGCACCGCCGTCGCCGGGCGAGGCGCGTCTCCGCGGCGCCGTCCGGCCGGAGCCGCGGCGCCACGCCGTCGCCAGGGGGTCGCGGCCCGTGGCCCGCCCGGTCGCCGCGCGTCCGCGCGCCGCCGGTTCGGCCCGAGGCGCGACGGGTCTCGCCCGCTGCGGCTCGGCACGAACCCTCATGCGGGGCGCCGGCCCTCGAGCCCCGCGGCTCCGGGCCCCGCCGGGGGCGCGCGGCCGAAGCCGGCGGTCTTCGTCGCGACGCCGTCGGCTCGATCGGTGTCGCCACGCGCGGCGTCACGCCTGCGGCGGATCGCCGCGGCTCGGTGGGAAGGACCGCCGTCGGTCCCGGCTCGGGACGCGGCGGCGCGGCGGGGCTCAGCCCATTTCGGCGCGCGCGGCGCGGGCCTCGGCGGCCGCGAGCGCCTTGCGCAGGGCCGCGTTCTCGGCGGCGAGAAGCTCGGCGTCGCCGCCGGCGGCGGAAGAGGCCGCCTCCGGCGCCGGATCGGCGGCGGGCGCCGCCTCGGCCTCGCGGAGCGCCGTCTCGGCCGCGGCCCGGGCGCGGCGCGCCTCCTCCAGCCGGCGTTCGAGATCCGCCGTGCGGTCCTCGCCGCCGCCCGCGTCGGGCTTCGGCGCGGTCATTCGGCCGGCGACGACGCCGACGACGAGGCCGATCAGGCCGAGCAGGATGTCCATGAGGCACGCCTCCCTGTTGCGGGGCCGCTCTCCGCCCCTTGCGCGCGAGTAAAACAGGGACCGCGGCGGCGTTCCAGCGCCTTGCGCCCGCGGGCGCGGGTCCGACGGCCGCCGCCTGGCGCCCCTCGCGCCGCGCCCTGGCGCGGGGCGGCGGGGTGAGCGGGGCTCGATGCCCCCGAGCCCCGCGTCCCCGGCCGGGGTCGGGCGGGCCGGGGTCAGTCGAGCTCGGCGGCGAAATCCCGGCCGAGATGGCTCTCGATGAAACGGCGGTGCGGCTCCGCCCGCTCCCGGACCGCCTCCACGAACCAGCCGGGCAGCGGCGCCTTCGGCGTGCGGTTCACCTGATCGGTCAGCTTCGGCCAGTCCTCGAAGGCGTCGAGCCCGAGCAGGCGCTCGACCTCCGCGAGGAAGCCGCGCGGGTCGCGCTTGAGGCGGCCGAAGGGCAGGTAGAGCAGCGTCTCGCCCGGCGTCCAGCGCGTCTCCCAGCGCGCGACGTAGTCGGCGTAGTCGCCGCGGTCGGGCGCGTCGGTCTCGAGCCAGGCCCGGGCCTCGCGCTCGACGCCCGCGGCGTCGCCGGGGGCGACCTCCCGGCGGGCGAGGTGCATGCGGAAGCCGGAGAGGTTGCGCTCGGCCGGATCGCGCAGGATCCAGACGATCCGCGCCTCGGGACAGCTTCGGCGCACGTCCTCGACGCCTTCTTCGGGCAGCGTCGAGTAGCGGGGGGTGTATTCCCCGGCGGCCTTGTGCAGGGGCGCGAGGGCGAACACGGCCGTGTACCACTCGTCGGTGAAGATCCGCTCGGGGTCGTTGAGGCGGCGCAGATGCTTGACGAGGCGCGGGCGGTTGCCGAGCGCCTTGGCCGCCTTCATGGCGACGCGCAGGTGCTGCATGGTCCGCGCGCGCCGGCGCTCGATGCTCTCGCCCTTGATATGGCGCGCCACGAAATGGTGCAGTTCCTTGCGGTAGGGCGACCACACCTGCGGATGCGCGGAGAGGTTGGCGGCGAGCCAGCTGGTGCCGGCCTTCTGCGCGCCGATGCAGAGGAAGTCCGGGCGGCGGCGCTCGCGCCGTTCCTGCCGGGCCGTGGGAGGGTATGGCATGGCGGGCTCCGTCGTCTCCTGCGCGGGCTCTTAGCGGGCGCGCGTGGCCTTGGCGAGGGCGTCGAGGCGCTCGGCGGCGGCGGGGAGGGGGATCGGCGCGCGGCTCTCGGGGTCGAACCAGCGGCAGTAGTCGGCGAAGGCGGCGGCGACGAGGGCCTCGAGCGGGACCGGCCGGCGGCGCGCGGGCGTCGGCGCGCGGTCCTCGGTCAGGCCCCAGCCGGCGTAGAAGGCGGCGCCGTGGCAGGTGACGGGGACGCCGTGGATCAGCGCCTCGAAGCCGAGCAGCGAGCATACCGCGTGGACCCGGCCGACGCGGGCGAGGAGGTCCCTGGGGCGCACCCGGTCGGCGAGGCGGATCAGGCGCCCGGCGCGGCGCGCCTCGGCGAGCGCCGGATGGCGGGCGGCGGCCTCGGCGAGGGCCGCGTCGGAGAAATGGCCGGCGCGGCGGCCGGCGCGGGTCTCGGGGTGGGTCTTGAGGATCAGCCGCGCCTCGGGATGCGCCTCGGCGGCGTGGGCCAGCAGGGCGGCGAAGGCGCCGGGCCCGGCGCCCGCGCCGGCGAGCGAGGCGTCGCCGACGGTCTGGTCGACGATCAGCACGTTGCGGGCGGGGTCGGCATGGAGCGGGTCGAGCGCCCCCGGCGGCGCGTCGAAGAGGGCGTATTTCGAGAGGCCGAGGGCGCGGAGCGCGTGCAGCGCCGGCGCGGCGTCGCGGGCGGCCGCGGCGGGGTCGGCCGCGCGGGCGCGGATCATCGCCTCGAGGTCGGAGGGGCGGGAGGCGTCGTAGTAGATCCCGGTGCGGTCGAGCACCAGCGAGAGCGGCGCCTCCGCGTCGCCGGGGCGGAGCGAGCGCAGGAACCCGTCCTCTGCCGCCCAGTAGGGCACGCCCGCGGCGAGGGCGGCGGCGCGGGCGCGCGCGGCGGTGGGCTTGAGGCCCCAGCCGCAGACGGCGGCGAGACCGCGGGCCGAGCGGAAGCGGCGCACGGGGGTCAGACCGGTGAGCCGGGCGAGATCGGCGCGCCGCGCCCAGAGGCCGGAGGTGAAGAGGCCG
>JAWLFJ010000041.1:0-29324 GCA_041685625.1 Paracoccaceae bacterium
GGCGCGCCGGGCGCCGGGGGGGGGCGGGGGGGCGCGCCCCCCCCCCCCGGGCCCCGCAACCTCGGCGGGAAGCCGCGCCGCCGGCCCTCAGCGCGCGAGGCCGGCCGCCGCGAGGAAGGCCATGGAGTCGGGGATGCGGTCCTTGTCGCGCAGCTCCAGCACCAGCCTCGGCTCGGCCTCGATCTCCGCCAGCGCCCGGAACACCGACGGCCAGAGGATCGTGCCCTCGCCGAGGCTCCAGTGGCGGTCGGCGTAGCCGTCCGCGTCCTGCAGATGGACATGCGCCAGATCCGCGCCGGCGTCGCGCACGAAGTAGTCCACCGGCGGCGCGCCGGTCGAGCCGTGGGCGTAATGCGCGTGGCCGGTGTCGACGGAGAGCTTCAGGCTCTCCGACCCGAAGCTGTCGCAGAGCGCACGGCGATCGGCCGGGTTCACGTCCATGATGTTCTCCATGGCGAGCGTCACGCCCTGATCCTCGGCCCGCTTCACCACGGCGTCGAGGGTCTGGTGCACCCGCTCGAACAGCAGGTCCCGCGCGTTCGGCCAGGCGTCGAGGTTCTGGGCGTCCCAGGTGGTGAAGGGAGAATGGATCACCATAAGCGTCGCGCCGAGCCGCTCGCAGACGTCGAGGCCCTGCATCATCCGGCGGGTCACGACCTCGCGGATCCCGGCGTCCATCGAGTCGATGGTGAAGCCCCAGAACGGGCCGTGGATGCCGAGCCGGCCCCTGAAGCCGTCGAGAGCCTTGGCGGCCTCGGCGGCAGGCGTCTGCCAGTCGCCGTCGATGACGCCTGGCTGATGAAAGGTCTGCACCTCGAGGTCGCGATCCATGTCGAACAGCCAGTCGCGATAGTGCGCCAGCGACTCGACCGGCAGGCAGGCGCCGATGACGGGGATCACGTCGTTGCGGCGGGCGTCGTACATGGGAAGCTCCTCGGGTGATGGACGGGGGCGAGATCCGGGCCTCGCTGCGGCCGGTTCGCATCCGGCGGGCGGCGTTCCGGTAGCAGCCCCGCGCGACAGCCGCGCGACGATTCCGCGACGCTTCGGTCTCCTCCTCGGCGCGCACTGGACCAATCCGCAAGTCGTCCACCGCCCGACGCTTTCGCGTTTCGGTTGTCGTCCAAGCTTGACGAAGGCGTCGCGGATCCGTCGCGGAACCTGGCGCATGGAGGGGGCCGCGGCAGCGCCCTTCCGGCGCCAGCGGCCGAAAACGCGACGACAGCGAGGAGCCCCCATGACCATCGCCCCCACCTTCCGCCGGGCCGCCACCGGCCTCGCCGCGCTCGCGGCGACGTCGGCGCCGGCGCTCGCCCAGGAGGATCCCCGGCCCGTGATCACGGTCGCCGTGCAGGACCTCGTGACCTCCGGCGCGCTCGACGTGATGCGTGAGCGCTCCAACGTCGGCGCGCGCATCTTCCATTCGATCTTCGAGGGGCTCATCGACTACGAGCGCCAGCAGGCCGAGCTGCCGCAGAAGCCGATGCTGGCGACCGAGTGGCGCCAGATCGACGACAACACGGTCGAGCTGACGCTCCGCGAGGGCGTGAAGTTCCACAACGGCGACACGCTCGACGCCGACGACGTGGTGTTCACCTTCTCTCCCGAGCGTTTCGGCCTGCTGCCCGAGCAGATCGAGGCGCAGGAGGCGGGGCGCGAGCTCTTCACCGCCAACGTCTCCGGCGTGCGCGGCAAGGTCCCGCCGCCCGAGGTCGCGGCGATCTACGAGCGCTCCTGGCCGCTGCTGGACCGGGTGGAGAAGGTGGACGACATGACCGTCCGCTTCGTCACCACCCAGCCCGACCCGACGCTGATCGGCCGCATCTCCCGCTACGGCTCCGAGATCTACTCGGAGGAGGGCTACCGCGCCGCGGAGAGCTGGCTCGCCCACGCCCAGGCGCCGGTCGGCACCGGCCCCTACCGCGTGGTGGAGTTCGAGGACGACAACATCCTGCGCCTCGAGGCGTTCGACGACTACTGGGGCGGCACGCCGCCGATCAGGGAGCTGCGCTTCGTGGTGGTGCCCGAGGTGGCGAGCCGCGTGAACGGCCTGCTCTCCGGCGAGTACGACTTCATCACCGACGTGCCCCCGGACCAGATCGCGATCGTCGAGGAGGCGCAGGGCTTCCACGTCGTCGGCGGCCCGATCACCAACCACCGCCTGATGGTGTTCGACAAGACCAACGGCGCCATGAAGAACCCGCTGGTCCGCCGCGCCATCACCCACGCCATCGACCGCCAGCTGATCGTCGACGCCCTCTGGGGCGGGCGGACCCGCGTGCCGGCCGGCCTGCAGTGGGAGTATTACGGCGACATGTTCGTCGAGAGCTGGGAGGTTCCGGAGTACGACCTCGAGCTCGCCAGGTCGCTGCTGGAGGAGGCCGGCTACGACGGCGAGCCGATCCAGATGCGGGTGCTGAACAACTACTACACCAACCAGGTCTCCACCGCCCAGATCAACGCCGAGAGCTTCCGCCAGATCGGCCTGAACATCGACTTCCAGATGAAGGAGAACTGGCAGCAGATCACCGACGACTCGGACGGCACGCGGGCGATCCGCGACTGGTCGAACTCCGCGCCCTTCCCCGATCCGGTCGCCTCGATCGTCAACCAGCACTGCCAGAACGGCGGCCAGCAGCAGACCGGCGAGTGGACCAACGCGGAGTTCAACGAGAACTGCACGATCCTCGAGACCTCGATGGACCACGACGCCCGCAAGGCCGCCTTCAAGCGGATGCTGGAGATCATCGAGCGCGAGGATCCCGGCTACACGGTCCTGCATCAGAACGTGATCTTCTACGGCAAGCGCGAGGACATCGACTGGGAGTGGTCGGGCCTGCAGTCGATGGACTTCCGCTCCGGCAACTTCGCTATCCGCGGCGCCGACTGATCCTTGGCGCCCGCGCCCGGCCGGGGCGCCCCCCCGCGCCCCGGCCGCTTCCGTTTTTCCGCGCGCCGCAGCCCCCGGGAGACACCCTGATGACCGAGAGAGCGACGCAGCCGCTTATGGCGCTTCGCGGCCTGACCGTGGACTTCGACATCGGAGAGCGCTTCGTGCGCGCGCTGCACGGGGTCGACCTGACGCTGGAGCGCGGCGAGACGCTGGGCCTCGTCGGCGAGTCCGGCTGTGGCAAGTCGATCACCTGGCTCGCGGCGCTCGGCCTGCTGGGCCGCTCGACCCGCGTCGGGGGCTCCGCGAAGTTCGAGGGGCGCGAACTGGTGGGGATGCCGGAGCGCCGGCTCGCCGAGGTCCGGGGCGGCCGCGCGGCGCTGATCTTCCAGGACCCGGCGAGCGCGCTGAACCCGGTGCAGCGCATCGGCCGGCAGATCGGGGAGGCGTTGCGCCTGCATCGCGGGCTGACCGGGCGCGCCGCGCGGGCCGAGGCGGCGCGGCTGCTGGACCGCGTCGGCATCTCCAACGCCGGGCAGCGGCTGAACGAGTATCCGCACGAGCTTTCCGGCGGCATGAACCAGCGCGCGATGATCGCGATGGCGCTGGCGGGGGAGCCGGATCTTCTGATCGCGGACGAGCCGACCACGGCGCTCGACGCCACGATCCAGGCGCAGATCCTCGACCTGCTGCGCGAGATCCGGGACGAGACCGGCATGGCGCTGGTGCTGATCTCGCACGATCTGGGCGTGATCGCGGACATGGCCGACCGGGTGGCGGTGATGTATTCGGGCCGGGTGGTGGAGCTGGCCGAGGCGCGCCGCCTCTTCGCCTCGCCGGCGCATCCCTACACCCGCGGCCTGATGGCCGCGCTGCCCGAGATCGAGGGGCCGAAGCGGCGGCTGGAGGCGATCCCGGGCTCGGTTCCGCCGCCGCATCTGCTGCCCTCGGGCTGCGCCTTCGCGGCGCGCTGCCCGCATGTCGGAGGGATCTGCGAGGCGGCGCCGCCGCCGCTGCGGACCGTGCCGGGCGAGCCCCTGCGCCTCGCCGCCTGCGCGCGGCTGGAGGCGCTGCGCCCGGCGCCGACCGCCGCGCGGCGGAGGGTCGAGGCATGAGCGCGATCCTGGAGGCGAAGGGGCTGAAACGGCATTACGGGGTGACGATGCCCGGCGGGCTGCTGGGCCGCCGGGCGGTGCTGAAGGCGGTGGACGGGATCGACTTCTCGATCCCCCGCGGCGGCGTGCTGGGCCTCGTCGGCGAGTCGGGCTGCGGCAAGTCCACCACGGCGAAGCTGGTGCTGGGGCACGTCCCGCCGACCGCGGGCGAGGTGCGGTTCGACGGCGCCCCCGTCCCGGTCGATCACGGCGGCGACTGGCGGCGGCTGCGCCGACGGATGCAGATGATCTATCAGGACCCGCTCGGCGCGCTCGACCGGCGGCTGCCGATCGTCGCGCAGATCGCCGAGCCGTTCGAGATCCATCGTCCGGAGATGGGCAGGGCCGAGCGGCGCGAGCGGGCGCTGCGGCTGATGGATCTGGTGGGCCTCAGGCCCGACCAGGCGCCGCGCTACCCGCACGAGATCTCCGGCGGGCAGCGCCAGCGCGTGGTGATCGCGCGGGCGCTGGCGCTGGATCCGGCGCTGCTGGTCTGCGACGAGCCGGTGAGCGCGCTCGACGTCTCGATCCAGGCGCAGGTGCTCAACCTGCTGGAGGATCTGCGGGCCGAGACGGGCTTCGCGGCGCTGTTCATCTCCCACGACCTCAAGGTGGTGCGGCAGGTCGCCGACCGGGTGGCGGTGATGTATCTCGGGCGGATCGTGGAGGAGGGGGCGCCGGAGCAGGTGTTCCACGATCCGCTGCATCCCTACACGCAGGCGCTGGTGAGCGCCGCGCCCTCGCCCCGCGCGGCTGTGGCGGCGCGCCGGCGCATCGTGTTGAAGGGCGATCCGCCGAACCCGGTGGACGTGCCGCCGGGCTGCCCGTTCCACCCGCGCTGCCCGGTCGCCGTGGCGCGCTGCCGTGAGGCGGTTCCGTCGCTGACGCGGGACGCCGGGCGCGCCGCGGCCTGCCATCTCGCCGTCTCGGCCGGAGGGCTGAACCCCGCCCCTCGGCCCGGACCGACGCCCGCGACCCCGCTTCGGGAGACCGTCTGATGCTGGCCTACGCGCTGTCGCGCATCACCCGCGCGCTGGTGACGATCGTGCTGATCGTCACCGCCGCCTTCGTCGTGCTGCGCCTGACCGGGGATCCGGCGACGATCATCCTCGGCCCCGACGCGCCGCCGCAGGCCTACGAGGCGTTCCGGCGGAACTGGGGCTTGGACGAGCCGCTCTGGGTCCAGTATCTCGCCTATTTCGGCGCGGTGATGGAGGGCGATCTCGGCCGCTCCATGCGCGACGGGCGGGCGGCGCTGGACATCGTCCGGGACCGGGTGCCGATGACGCTGGCGCTGACGCTGCCGGCGCTGGCCTTCAACCTCGTGATCGGGCTGACGGCCGGGGTGGCGGCGGCGCTGAACCGCAACTCCTGGATCGACCGGGCGATCATGGCGGTCTCGGTGCTGGGCTTCACGGTGCCGAGCTTCGTGATGGGGCTGACGCTGGCGCTGATCTTCGCGGTGAAGCTGCGCTGGCTGCCCTCGGGCGGGTCCGAGACCTGGGCGCACGCGGTGCTGCCGGTGATCTCGATGGGGCTGATCGGGGCGGCGGTGATCGCGCGCTTCACCCGATCGGCCATGCTGGAAGTGCTGGGCCAGCCCTACATCCGCACCGCCTCGGCCAAGGGGCTGACCTGGCGCGAGGTGGTGCTGTTCCACGCGCTGCCCAACGCCGCGATCCCGACGCTGACCATCATCGGCTTCATGGTGGGCTCGCTGGTCGCCGGCGCGGTGGTGATCGAGAGCGTGTTCTCCTGGCCCGGCGTGGGCCGGCTGCTGGTCAACGCGGTGGCCAACCGCGACCTCGCGGTGGTGCAGACCATTCTGCTGTTCGTCGGCTTCGCCATGGTGCTGGCGAACCTGATCGTGGACCTCGCCTACGGGTGGATCGACCCGCGGCTGAGGGTGAAGACGCTGAAGGCCGGAGGCTGAGATGAGCGTGATCGAACCCGAGGGGCGCTCCGCCTCCGTCTTCACCGTCAAGTCGCGCGCCAAGGCGTTCCTCGAGACCTGGCCGCCCTTGATCCTGCTGTCGCTGGGCTGGGTGGCGGCGATGCTCTTCGTGGCCTTCTTCGGCCACCTGATCGCGCCGCAGGACTTCATGGCGATGGATCTGCGCGCCCGGCTGGAGCCGCCCGTCTTCATGGGCGGGAGCTGGGATCACGCGCTCGGCACGGACGAGCTGGGGCGCGACGTGCTCTCGCGTCTGATCGCGTCCATCCGCATCTCGCTGACCATCGCCTTCCTCTCGACGCTGATCGCGGGCTTCCTCGGCGTCTCGCTCGGCTGTCTCGCGGCCTGGGCGCGGGGGCGGACGGAGCAGGCGATCCTGATGCTGGTCGACGCGCAGGCGGCGATGCCGTTCATGATCATCGCGCTGGCGGTGCTGGCGTTCCTCGGCAACTCGCTGACGCTGTTCACGATCCTGCTCGGGTTCCACGGCTGGGAGCGGATCGCGCGCATCGCCCGCGGGCTCGCCATCTCGGCGCAGGAGCAGGGTTATGCGGCGGCGGCGCGCGACCTCGGCGCCTCGCCTTGGCGGGTCTACGGGCGGCACATCCTGCCCAACATCGCCTCGACGCTGATCGTCTCCATGACGCTCAACTTTCCGGAGGTGATCCTGCTAGAATCGGGGCTCAGCTTCCTCGGCCTCGGCGTGCAGCCGCCGCTCAGCTCGCTCGGCAACATGGTGGGCTACGGGCGCGACTACATCCAGTCGGCGCCCTGGATCATGCTGACGCCGGCCGCCGCCATCGTGTTGACGACGCTCTCGATCTCGATGATCGGGGACTGGCTGCGCGACCTCTTCGACCCGACCCTGCGCTGACCTCTTAACGACCTCTTAACGCTTTGGCCCGGATAACCGCGGGCGAGGGTCGGGACGGGGGCGTTCCGACGCGGGGCCGGGGGGTGGTCTTGGAGCCGGAGACGACGGCGGAACGCGACGGGGACCTGTTCGAGGGCGCGCCGAGCGCGCTGTGTCTCCTGTCGGCCGACGGGCGGCTGCGCTTGGCCAACCGCGCGCTGCGCGAGACGCTGGGCCGGACGGGGACGGCGCTGGAGGGCGTCGCGCTGGCGGATCTCGCCGATGCGCCGGAGGACGCCGAGGCCGCGCTGGCGGCGCTGGCGGGCCTTTCGGGCCCCGGCGCGCCGGAGACGGCGACCTTCGATCTGCTCTGCGCGGGTGCGGACGGGCGCCGGCTGCTGACCCGCTGGAGCCTGCGTCGGCGGCCGGACGGCGGCGCGCTCGCCGAGATCCGGGACGAGACGGTCTGGCGCCGGCGGCTCCGGCTCGAGGACGCGATGGCCGCCGCTACGGGGGCCGGTGTCTGGGAGATGGAGCAGGGCGGCCGCGGCATGACCTGGTCGCTCCAGGTGTTCGCGATCTTCGGTCGGGATCCCGCCGAAGGGACGCCGAGCCTGGCGGAGACCATCGTTCACTATGCGCCGGCCGAGCGCGCCCGGGTCGAGGCCGCCGTCGGCGCGCTCCTCGAGGCCGGCGAGCCCTTCGATCTGGAGGCCGGCATCGTCCGCGCCGACGGCCGTCCCCGGCGCGTGCGCGTGACCGGCCACTCCGCCGCCTCGCAGGGCGAGAGCGGGCGCTTCTTCGGCACCATCCTCGACGTCACCGAGGAGGCGGCGCGGCGCGAGCATCTGCGCCTTCTGAGCGCGGTGTCCGAGCGCACGCGCAACAGCGTCTTCATCACCGACCGGGACCGGCGCATCGTCTGGGTGAACCGCGCCTTCGAGCGGCTGAACGGCTACACCCTCGACGAGGTCCGGGGCCGGCGCGCGCGCACGACGCTGCGTTCGCCCCGCAATCCGCCGGAGATCTTCGACCTGATCGACGCCGCGATCGCGTCCGGCGGCGCTTCGGGCCACGAGCTGCTGAACGTCACCCGGGACGGCGAGGAACGCTGGGTCTCGGTCGACGTGCAGAACCTGCCCGGGCCCGACGGCGAGCCGGACGGCGTGATCACGGTGGAGACGGACATCTCCGCCCTGAAGGCCGCCGACGCCCGCCTGCGGGCCGCCGAGGCCGCGGCGGTGCAGGCGCGCGATCGTCTCGAGGGCGCGGTGGAGGCGGTGCCGGACGGCTTCGCCCTCTACGACGCCGCGGACCGGCTGGTCGTCTGCAACGCCCGCTATCAGGAGCTTTATCCGGAGGTGGAGCAGGCGCTGGCGGAGAACTGGACCTTCGAGCGGCTGGTGCGCGAAGGCGTCGGACGCGGCCGCTATCCCGAGGCGGAGGGTCGGGAGGAGGCGTGGATCGCGGAGCGCCTTCGCGCGCATGAGCGCGCGGACGGCCCGGTGGAGCAGCGCCTCGGGGACGGTCGCTGGCTGCGGGTGGTGGAGCGGCGCACGCCGGAAGGCGGGCGCGTCGGCTTCCGCGTCGACATCACCGCGCTGAAGCGCCAGGAGGCGGAACTGCGTGCCAAGAACGACGCGCTCGCCGCCGCCCTCGCCGCCCGCGACGCGGCGGAGGCGCGCTTCCGCGACATCGCCGAGGTGAGCTCGGACTGGTTCTGGGAGCAGGACGCGGCGCTGCGCTTCACTTACATCTCGCCCGGTTTCACCCGCTCGACCGGGGGCGACCCGACGCTGTTCATGGGGCGGACGCGCGAGGACTTCCTGCGCGAGCGGCCGGAGCTGCGCGAGGGCGCCGACTGGGACCGGCTCGCCAAGAAGGTCTCGGCGCGCGAGTCCTACTCCGACTTCGTCTACCGCGCCTACGGGGCGGACGGCGAGTATTGGGTGCGGATCAGCGGCGTGCCCTTCTTCGACGGCGAGGGCCGCTTCGCCGGCTACCGCGGCACCGGCGCCGACGTCACCGCCCTGCACCGCGCCGCCGAGGACGCGCGGGCCGCGCAACGGGCCTTGGCCGCCACGCTCGACGCCGTGCCCGATGCGCTGATCGAGGCGACGCTCTGCGGCCGGGTCTCCGCCGTGCGGCCGGGCCGTGGGCCGGCGGCCTGCCTGATCTCCCCATTGCCGCCCGAAGGCACGGTCCCGCTCGAGCGGGTGCTCCCCCCCGACGTCGCGGCGACGGCGCGCAAGGCGCTGGCCGCCGCCGCCTCCGCCGCCGGGCCCTCCACGCGGGAGGTGCGGCGCGACGGACCGACCGGCCCGCGCTGGTTCGCCCTGACCGCGACGCCGAAGGACGCGCCGGTCGGGCGCGCCACGGCGGACCTGATCCTGCTGGTCCGCGACGTCAGCGACTACAAGCGCGCGGAGCGCGAGCTGCGTCGCGCCGCACTGTCGGATCCGTTGACCGGCCTGCCCAACCGCCGCGGCCTCGCCGAGCATCTGAGCGTGATCCCCGCCGCGGCGGAGCAGGCGCTGGCGGTGATGCATGTCGATCTCGACCGCTTCAAGTCGGTCAACGACACGCTGGGCCATGACGCGGGCGACCATGTCCTGCTGGAGGCCGCGCGCATCCTGAGCGACGAGACGCGGCGGGACGATCTCGTGGCGCGGGTCGGCGGCGACGAGTTCGTGGTGGTCGTCCGCGGCGCCGACGCCAGCGCCCATGCCGTCGAGACGGCCGAGCGGCTGACCTGCCGCCTCTCCGAGCCGATGGTCTTCGGCGAGACGTCCTGCCGCGTCGGGGCCAGCGTGGGCATCGCGCTGTGGCGCCCCGCGACCCAGCCGGACGCCGAGCGCGTGCTGGCCGACGCCGACATCGCGCTCTACGAAGCCAAGCGCGGAGGGCGGGGGTGCTGGCGACGTTTCGAGCCGTGGATGCGCCGGCGCGCCGAAACGGCCGCGACCCTCGGCCACGAGATCCGCGCGGGCCTCGACCGCGGCGAGTTCGAAGCCTGGCTGCAGCCGCAGGTCTCTCTGACCGACGGGCGGCCGGTGGGCTTCGAGGCGCTGATCCGATGGCGCCATCCGACCCGCGGCCTGCTGCGCCCGCAACACTTCCTGGCGGCGGCGGCGGAGGCGAACCTCGTCGCGCGGCTCGACGACCGGATGCTCGAGCTCGCCGTCGACGCCCTGCAGCACCTGCGGGCGGCCGGGGTGCCGGCGCCGCAGATGAGCGTCAACGTCTCGGCCGACCGCCTGGCCGATCCCGAGGTGGTGGACCGCGTGAAATGGGCGGTGGACGCCGCCGGTCTGCGACCACGGGACCTGTCGCTGGAGATCGTCGAATCGGTCCTGCTGGACGAGACCTCCCGCCGCGCATCGGAGGCGGTGCGGCGGCTCGCGGCGGCCGGCTTCTCCATCGAGCTCGACGATTTCGGCACGGGGCACGCCTCGATCTCCACCCTGCGGGCCTTGCCGGTGGATCGGATCAAGATCGACGGCGGCTTCGTGCGCGGGGTGGACCGCGACCCGGAACTGAGGATGATGACCGGCGCGATCGTGACGCTCGGCCTCAATCTCGGCCTAGACGTCGTCGCGGAGGGCATGGAGCGCCCGGCCGAACGCGAGATCATGGAAGACCTCGGCTGCGCGGTCGCGCAGGGCAATCTCTTCGCCCGGCCGATGCCGTGGCGCGACGTCGTCGCATGGCATGCGGCCCGCGACGGGCCCCGTCAGGCGCCGGGGCTGTCCGAACTCTGCGACAGCTAGGCGGCCGCAGCGGAGGGGCGGGCGAGACAGGCCGTCGCGTCGTTCTCGGCGGGGCGCGTCCGTCTCGGACGCCTCGTCGCGCCGCGCGCGAAACGGCTGGCCCGGCGAGCCGCTTTCGCCTATGAGAGAGCCGCGCGCGGGCGGCGCGGGCCCCGTAGCTCAGCAGGATAGAGCGGCCGCCTCCTAAGCGGCAGGTCACAGGTTCGAATCCTGTCGGGGTCGCCAGCCGCCGCCCGCCGCCTCGCAGGAGAGACCTGCGCGCCGAGCGGCCCGACGCCGCCGCGAAGGGGCCGGCCGCCCCGGAAAGGAGGCCGCATGACGCGCCAGACCGCCGCAACGCCCGAGGCGGCCGAGCCGGCCCGCACCGCCGTGCGCGACGCCGCCATGGCGCCGGAGGGACGCATGACAGGCCGGCTGATCGAGGCGCCGCCGCTCGACGCCGCAGCCCGGGGCCGCGCTTCCGCCCGAGCCGCCGATCTGGTGGCCCGCGTGCGCCAGGAGACCTCGCCCAGCCTGATGGAGAGCTTCCTCGCCGAATACGGCCTCTCCACCTCGGAGGGCGTCGGCCTGATGTGCCTCGCCGAGGCGCTGCTCCGCGTGCCGGACACCGAGACCATCGACGAGCTGATCCACGACAAGATCGAGCCCTCCGACTGGGGGGCGCATCTCGGCAGGTCCGCCTCGCCGCTGGTCAACGCCTCCACCTGGGCGCTGATGCTCACCGGCCGCGTGCTCGACGACGACCCCAAGCGACCCGCCGCCGCGCTCCGCGGCCTCGTGCGCCGCATGGGCGAGCCGGTGGTCCGCACCGCGGTCGGTCAGGCGATGCGGATGATGGGCCGCCAGTTCGTCCTCGGCCAGACCATCGGCGAGGCGATGCGCGAGGCGAAGGCGCTGGAGCGCAAGGGCTACTCCTACTCCTACGACATGCTGGGCGAGGCCGCCCGCACCGACGCCGACGCCCGCCGCTACGCGGCCGCCTATGCCGAGGCGATCGACGCGATCGCCGCCGCCGCCACCGGCGACGTGCGCGACTCTCCCGGCATCTCCGTCAAGCTTTCGGCGCTGCATCCCCGCTACGAATGGACCCACCGCGAGACGGTGATGACGGAGCTGCTCCCCCGTGCCCGCGGCCTCGCCCGCCGCGCCGCCAAGGCCGGCATCGGCTTCAACATCGACGCCGAGGAGCAGGACCGCCTGGACCTCTCCCTCGACGTCATCGAGGCGCTGCTGGACGATCCGGAGCTTGCCGGCTGGGACGGGTTCGGCGTCGTGGTGCAGGCCTACGGCAAGCGCGCCGCGGCGGTGATCGAATGGCTCGACGCGCTCGCCGCGCGCCTCGGCCGGCGGATCATGGTGCGGCTGGTGAAAGGCGCCTACTGGGACACCGAGATCAAGCTGGCGCAGGAACTCGGGGCCGAGGACTTCCCCGTATTCACCCGCAAGGCCGCGACCGACGCCAACTGGCTTGCCTGCGCGAAGATGCTGCTGGAGCGGCGCGAACGGCTCTACCCGCAGTTCGCCAGCCACAACGCCCATTCCTGCGCCGCGGTGCTGGAGATGGCGGGGAACGACCGCGACGGCTTCGAATTCCAGCGTCTGCACGGGATGGGAGAGAGCCTGCACGAACTGGTGCGGGAGGGCGAGGGAACCCGCTGCCGCATCTACGCCCCCGTCGGCGCGCATCGCGATCTGCTCGCCTATCTGGTGAGGCGGCTGCTCGAGAACGGGGCCAACAGCAGTTTCGTCAACCAGATCGTCGACGAGACGATCCCGCCCGAGCGCATCGCGGCCGACCCCTTCGCCGCGCTTCCGCCGCCCGAGGACGCGCCGAACCCGGCGATCCGCCCGCCGCGCGGACTTTGGGGCCGGGAGCGACCCGCCGCCGTCGGCGTGCGCCCGCAGGAACCCGCCTCGGTCCGGCCGGTGCTCGCCGCGCGCGAGGGCTTCAAGGCGCGCGCCTGGTCGGCGCGACCGCTGGTCACCGCCCTGGATGCGCCCGCCGGCGCCGCCCGGCCGGTGCACGAGCCCGCCGATCCCGGCCGCGCCGTCGGGGAGGTGGTGGAGGCCGACGAGACCGAGGCGCGCGCGGCGGTCGACGGCGCCCTCGCCGCCGCGCCGGGCTGGGCCGGCCGGCCGGTGACCGAGCGCGCCGCGGCGTTGCGCCGGGCCGCCGATCTCTACGAGGCCGCGCTGCCGGATTTCTGCGCCCTCTGCGCGCGGGAGGCGGGCAAGACGCTGCAGGACGCGGTGGCCGAGCTCCGCGAGGCCGTCGACTTCCTGCGCTACTACGCGAACGAGGCCGAGCGGCTGGCCACGGAAGGCGAAGGCGAGGCGCGCGGCGTCTTCGTCTGCATCAGCCCGTGGAACTTCCCGCTGGCCATCTTCACCGGCCAGATCGCCGCGGCCCTCGCCGCCGGCAACGCGGTGGTGGCCAAGCCGGCCGAGCAGACGCCGCTGATCGCCGCGCGCGCCGTCGCCCTGCTGCACGAGGCCGGCGTGGACGCCGGCGCCCTGCAGTTCGTGCCCGGCGACGGGCCCAGAGTCGGCGCCGTGCTGACGGGCGATCCCCGCATCGCCGGCGTCTGCTTCACCGGCGGCACCGACACCGCGCGCGCCATCCACCGGGCCTTGGCCGAGGGCGCCGGGCCGGGGGCGGTGCTGATCGCCGAGACCGGCGGCCTCAACGCCATGGTCGTCGATTCCACCGCCCTCACCGAACAGGCGGTGCGCGACATCGTCATCAGCGCCTTCCAGTCCGCCGGCCAGCGCTGCTCGGCGCTCCGCATCCTCTACGTGCAGGCGGAGGCGCGCGAGCGCCTGCTGGAGATGCTCTTCGGCGCCATGGACGCCTTGCGGCTCGGCGAGCCGTGGCGGCTCTCGACCGATGTCGGCCCTCTGATCGACGACGCCGCGAAGGCGGAGATCGACGCCTATCTCGACGCCGCCGGCGAGCGGGTGCTGAAGCGGCTCCCTTCCCCCGGCGGCCGCTTCGTCGGCCCCGCCGTGATCGAGGTTCCCGGCATCGAGGCGATGGAGCGGGAGATCTTCGGCCCGGTGCTGCATGTCGCGAGCTGGAGGGCGAGCGAACTCGACGCCGTGGTCGACGCGGTCAACGCCGCCGGTTACGGGCTGACCTTCGGTCTGCACTCGCGCATCGACGATCGCGTGCAGCAGGTGTGGGAGCGCCTCCGCGTCGGCAACGTCTACGTCAACCGCAACCAGATCGGCGCCGTGGTCGGCTCCCAGCCCTTCGGCGGCGAGGGGCTGAGCGGCACCGGCCCGAAGGCGGGCGGGCCGTTCTACGTGCGCCGCTTCCTGCGCGCGCCCGGCCCCGAGGTGGCCGGGGACTGGGGCGCCCCGGCGCCGGAGGCGGCCGTGCAGGCGGCGATCGACGGGCTCGACGCGCGCAACTGGGCGGCGCGGCCGGACCGGATCGCGGTGCTGCGCCGGGCGCTCCGCGCGGCGCCGCCCGCGGTGCGGGCCGCGCATCTCGCCGCCGCTGCGGTCGAGCCTGGGCCGATCTCGCTGCCGGGGCCGACCGGAGAGAGCAACAGGTTGAGCCGGGCGGCGCGCGGCGTCGCGCTCTGCCTCGGGCCGGGGGCGGAGGCGGCGACGGCGCAGGCGGTGCAGGCCCTCGCGGCGGGTTGCGGCGCGGTGATCGCGGCGCCGGGCGCGGAGGCCGCGGCGGCGCCCCTGGTCGAGGCGGGCGCTCCGGTCGCGACGGTGGAGGGCGCCCCGGCGCCCGAGGCGCTGCGAACCCTCTCCGGCTTCGGCCTCGTCGCCGTCGCCTCGGCCGACGCCACCGCCCGGGCGATGGGCGAGGCGCTCGCCGCGCGCGACGGGCCGATCCTGACGCTGGAGACCGAGCTTTTGGCGCCGGAGCGCCACTGGATCGAGCGGCATCTCTGCATCGACACCACCGCGGCCGGCGGCAACGCCGCGCTGCTCGCCACCGTCTCCTGACGCCCTCGCCCGCTCAGGCGGGTTCGGGGATCACGGCCATCGACTTCGCCACCGCGTCGATCATCGCGCCCTTGCGGACATGGGCGAGCAGGAGCTCCGGCGTCGCCGCGATCTCCTTCATGCGGGCGAGGGTCTGGGCCCGCTTGGCGGGGTCGGTCTCGGCGATGGTCTGCTTGTTCTGGTGGGTGTGGGCCAGGACGTATTCCTCCGCGATCGCCTTGCGCTGGGCGGAGTAGTGCTCGAGCAACGCCTCGGCGTCGGCCCCCTCCTTGAAGATCGCGACGAGCTTGCCGGCGAGGTTCACGGCGTCGTGGATGCCGCCGTTCATGCCCATGCCGCCGAGCGGGTTGTTGATGTGCGCGGCGTCGCCGGCGATGGCGGCGCGGCCGACGCGATAGGTGTCCGCCACCCGCTGATGCACGCGATAGATGGTGCGGTGGACGATGGGCCAGGGCTCGTCCCGCGGGGCGATGCCCTGCAGCTTCTCCTGCAGGAAGGCGTCGGAGAGGGTGACGTCGCGGTCGGCGTCCTCGGGCACCGGAATCAGCACGCGCCAGAGATCGACGGTGCGCAGCAGCACGAACCATTCGTCGGGATCGGCGGTGTAGGAGACCGGGGCGAGGTCCGGCAGCAGCGCCCCGAAGTCGACGGGGGTGGAGGCGACCACCCACTGCTCGGGATAGGTGAAGCCCTCGAAGGCGATGCCGAGGGCCTGCCGCACGGCCGACGAGGCGCCGTCGGCGCCGATCAGGTAGTGCCCGGTCGCCTCGGTCGGGCCGTCCGGACCGGCGAGCTCCAGCGTGACCGAATCGTCATCCTGCCGGACGCCGGTGGCGGCGTGCCCGAAGTTCAGCTCCGCCACCGGCTCCTTCGCCAGCGCCGCGGCGGCGCGGCGCGTCAGCTTGAACTGCTCGCATTGCAGGCGGAAGGGGAACGCCGTGACGCCGTCGAGGCAGGCCATGTCGAAGGTCGCGACCTCCCCCGTGCGGCGGTCGCGGAACTGGTAGGCCGGGGCCTTCAGCCCCTCCGCGACCAGCGGTGCGGCGAGGCCGAGCCGGTCGAGCATGTCGAGCGTCGGGGGATGGAAGGTGGAGGCGCGGAGATCCGTCGGCAGCGTCTCCGCCGCCTCGAACACCCGCACGCGGATCCCGGCGCGGGCGAGGATCAGCGCCGCGACCAGCCCCGCGGGGCCGGCGCCGGCGACGAGGACGGTGGCTTCCTCGGGGGCTTGCTCGGGCGGTCGGCTCATCTGGTTCGATCCCTTCTTCGCGGCGGCCGGCGCGTTTCCGCCCTGCGGCGCCTTGCCCCGGCGGCCGAGGGCGATAATTTGTCCGGACAGCTTTCGTCGGCAGCATAAGCCGGCCGCGCCGGAGGTCAAACCGCGCCCGGCCGATTCGGCGGCCCCCGGAGCGGGGCGGGCCGGCGCCATCGAGGGAGGATCGCCCGCCGGCGGTCCGGTCCACAGGGAGACGACAGATGATCCGCACCCGCACCGGCCTCGCGGCCGCCGTCACGGCCGCCGCACTTGCGCTCGGGGCCGCCGCCGCCTCGGCGCAGGTGGTCGCCATCGGCTCCACCCAGCGCGGCGGCACCAGCCAGATCGGCCGCGCCATCGCCGCCGCGATCTCCGAGGCGTCTCCGATCTCGGCCCGCCCGCAGGAGCTGGCGAACACCTCCGACTACATCCCGCTGGTCAACGCCGGCGAGCTCGATTTCGGCGTCGCCAACATGGTGCAGCTCGACTTCGCCGTGCGCGGCGAGGGGATGTCGGCCGGCCGGCCGCACGAGGAGCTCCGCATGGTCGCGACGCTGATGCCGTTCCAGAACGCCTACGTTGTGCGCGAGGACAGCGGCATCGAGTCGATCCCCGACCTCGAGGGCAAGCGCGCGCCGGAGTTCCCGGACGGCGCCCTCGGCGATCACGTCACGCGCGCCTATCTCGCCAACGCCGGCATGACCATGGACGACGTGGTCGGCGTGCCGGTGCCGAACTTCCCGCGCATGTGGAACAGCTTCGCGGAAGGCTCGACCGACGTGACCATCGTCGTGGTCGGCGCCGCCAACGCGCGGGAGTTCGACGCGACGCTGGGCGGGATCCGCTATCTCCCGCTCGACCCCTCCGAAGAGGCCTACGCCCGCATGCAGCCTTGGCTGCCGGGAACCTATCCGATGGAGGTGACGCCGGAGAGCGGCATCCCGGGGATCGACGAGCCGGTGATCATCAACGCCTACGACTACACCTTCTTCGCCGGCGCCGACACGCCCGAGCAGACGGTCTACGACGCGGTGAAGGCGATGTGGGAGCAGGAGGCGTTTCTGCGCGAGTCCTCCCCGATCTGGCGGATGTTCGAGAAGGAGACGATGGGGAAGGCGCAGAGCGTCGACTACCATCCGGGCGCCGTCCGCTTCTATCGGGAGATGGGCGTCTGGTCCGAGTGATCGGCTGACCCTTCGACGCCGGCGCCGGGGCGGCCCCCGGCGCCGGACCGACGTCCCGCCCCGCGGCGGGGCGCACGCCACGAAGCCGCGAGGACGGGCGATGAGCGAGACGGATGAGGCGCGGGACGCCGGGCTGCCGCCCGGGGGCTGGGGCCGCGTGGTGGCGGCGCTCGGCTTCGTCTCGGCGGTCGCGGCGGCGGTCTGGTCGTCCTCGCTGCCGGTCTGGCTCGGCGTGCAGTTCTACTCCGAACAGCTGCTGGTCGGCGTGCTGGCGGTCTCGCTGGCGATGACCTTCATCGGGCGTCGCCCGAACCGCGAGGCCGGCGGGCGTCCGGGGCCGCCGGACGTGGCGCTCGCCGCGGTCTCGCTGCTCTGGGGCGCGGCGCTGGCGGCGCGGTTTCCGGTGATCAGCCAGGAGATCTTCTATCATCCGGAGGAGGCGCTGGCCTTCAGCCTCGTCGGCCTGCCGCTGCTGGTGGAGGGCGTGCGGCGCGCGATGGGCTGGAGCCTGCTGGCGATCCTCGCCGCGGTCTGCCTCTACGCGGTGTTCGCCGACCAGTTCCCCGGAGTGATGCAGAACCGCCCGATCGGGCCGGAGCGGCTGGCGACGTTCCTGGTGCTCGACAGCGCGGGGATGGCGGGCGCGGCGCTCTACATCGCCGTCGCCGTGGTGTTCCCGTTCCTGATCCTGGCGCAGCTTCTCATCGCGACCGGCGGCTCGGGCTTCTTCTCGGACGTCTCGATGGCCCTGATGGGGCGCTCGCGCGGGGGCTCCGGCAAGATCGCGATCATGGGTTCGGCCTTCTTCGGTTCGGTCTCGGGCTCGGCGGTCTCCAACGTGGCGTCGACGGGGGCGATCACGATCCCGCTCATGAAGCGCGGCGGCTACAAGGCGCACACCGCGGGCGCGATCGAGGCGGCCGCGTCGACCGGCGGGCAGCTGATGCCGCCGATCATGGGTGCGGCCGCCTTCCTGCTGGCCGAGAACCTTCAGGTCCCCTACGGCGAGGTGATGCTGGCGGCGCTGATCCCGTCGCTGCTCTACTACGTCTCGCTGTTCCTGTTCGCGGATCTCGAAGCCGCGCGGCGCGGCATCGCGCGGGTGCCGGAGCACATGATTCCGCGCGCGCTGAGCGTTCTGGCGCGGGGCTGGTTCGTGGCGGCGCCCTTCGTGGTGCTGCTGGCGGGGCTCTTCGCCTTCAACCTCCGGCCGGAGACCGCGGCGCTCTGGGCGGTGCTGACGCTGTTCCTGCTGTCGCTGCACCGCACCTACGAGGGTGGGCGGATCGACTGGCGCGCGCTGGTCTCGGCCCTCTCCCGCGCCGGACGGGCGGGGGTGGAGATCGTGCTGATCTGCGCCGTCGCCGGCATGATCATCGGGCTCTTCGCGCGCTCGGGCCTCTCCTTCGGGCTCTCGTTCTTCCTGATCCAGCTCGGCGAGACGTCGCTGCTGCTGCTGCTCGCGGTCACGGCGGGGGTCTGCATCCTGCTCGGCATGGGGCTGCCGACGGTGGGGGTGTATCTGCTGCTCTCGACGCTGGCGGCGCCGCCGCTGGTGCAGCTCGGGCTGGAGCCGATGGCGGCGCATCTCTTCGTGCTCTACTTCGGCATGCTCTCGATGATCACGCCGCCCGTCGCCATCGCCGCCTTCGTGGCGGCGAACATGGCCGGCGCCCCGGCGATGCGGACGGGCTGGGAGGCGGTGCGCATCGCCTGGCCGGCCTACGTGGTGCCGTTCCTCTTCGCGGGATCGCCGGCGCTCCTCCTGATGGGGGGAGCGGTGGACACCCTGGCGGGCGTCGCGACGGCGCTGCTGGGCGTTTGGCTCGCCACTTCGGGCATCGTCGGGTGGATGGGGCAGCCGTTGGGCGCGACGTTCCGGGCGGCGGCGGTGATCGCCGGGCTGGCGGTGCTGACGCCGCACGGGATGATCGAGGGCGGAGTGCTCGTGAACCTCGCCGGAGCGGCGCTCGGCGCGGCGGTCTGGGCGATGTCGCGGCGCGGGCGGGCCGTGGCGCCGGGCGAGTAGGCTCACAGGATCAGGGACGGCCCGCCGGTGTCCTCGCGGCAGGCGGCGGGGTCGGCGGGATCCCAGCGCACGCCGACGAGGCGGGCGGCGGTGACGCCATCCGACGCTTCGGAGAGCAGCCAGAGCAGCGCGTCGTTCATCACCGAGACCGGCAGCAGCTTGCCGTCGGCGCCGGTGCGGTCCCGGTCGCCGGGAATGAAGGAGGTGTCGGTGGCGCCGCCGGGCAGGAGGGTGTTGACGGTGACGCCGGTGCCCTCGAGGTCCTGCGCGAAGATCCGGGTCATGGCGTCGAGCGCCGCCTTGGTCGGGCCGTAGGGCGAATAGCCCTTGCGGATCATGGTGATGCGGCTGGTGGAGATGTTGACGATCCGGCCCCGCCCTTGCGCGATCATGGCGGGGGCGGCCGCGCGGGCCATCAGGAACGGGCCGTCGACGTTGGAGCGGACGATCTCGCGCCAGGCGTCAGGCGGGATCTCCCAGAACCTCTCGGGGCTCCGGTTGAACGTCTCCGACCATTCGCGGGGGCCGCGGCCGGCGTTGTTGATCAGGGCGTCGAGGCGGCCGAAGCGGTCGAGGGTCTCCGCGACGGTGCGCTCGGCGTCGGCGGGGTTTCCGGCGTCGGCGAGGAGGGGGCGGGTCTCGCCCGGCAGGGCGACGGCGGTGGTCTCAAGCTCCTCCCGGCTGCGGGCGGCGGTGAGCGTCAGACGCCAGCCGGCCTCGGACAGCAGCCGGGCGAATTCCCGGCCGATGCCTCGGCCGGCGCCGGTGACGATGACGACGGGGGCCGTCATCAATGCTTCTCGAACAGGAAGCCGTGACCGGGAAACTTGTCCTCGATGTTCATGGCGCGGAGGGCGTGCCAGTAGGTCACCGTATTGATCGCGATGAAGGGCTTGCCGTATTCCTTCTCGAGGTCGAGACAGAGATCCGTCATCGAGAGATTGGTGCCGACCTGAACGAAAGCGTCGACGTCGTCGCCGTCCATTTCGGCGATGTGACGCCGCAGGTCTTCCGGCTGCACCTGCGCGATGGCGACGGGCGAGGGGCATTTCAGGCCGCGGAAGCGCACCACGTCGAAGCCGCAGTCCTCGAAGAACAGGGTCACGTTCTTGTCGGAGATCGGCATGTAGGGAGAGATCACCGCGATCCGCTTGGCCCCGACGAGGTTCAACGCCGACTCGCAGGCGAAGGAACCGGCCGATACGCCGAGCCCGCAATAGTCGGAGAGTTCCTGCATCCGCTTCTCGGAGGCGTCGCGGCCGTCCCAGAACATCAGCGCGGACATGCCCATGATGAGGTAATCCGGCTCGCAGGTCTTGCAGCGGTCGACGGCGTCCCGAAGAGTCGAGCCGATGGCTTCGACGAGCGCGATGAAATCGTCGTCGTTGCCGACCTTCATGTTGGGCACGTAGATCCGCCCGAAATGATTCGTGACGCCGGGGACACGGAACTTCTCCATGTCCGGCTGCACGATGGTGTTGGTCGACGGCGCCACCACGGCGAACTTGCAGCGCCAGCCCAAGGCGTCTCGGCTCATTCCGGTCTCCGATCTCCGCTGTTGTCCGGACAAATTCGCCCGGCGCGGCGGCCCCGTCAACGGCGAGGGCGGCGCGAGGCGGTCCCGCAGGCGTGCGTATCGGGTACCGCAGGCGTCGGATTCCGGCGCCGCCGGCGTCGGCTTTCGATGGGCCGAATGTGCCGCGCGTGTCGGACGTCGGTGCCGACATCGTGCCGACGCGGTACCGCGAAGCTGCGGCCGATGTCGGCCCGCCGTCGGCGCGCTCCGTCAGACGCGGGGCGGCGGACGCGGCGTGTTCCGCGGCGCGACGGCTGAGTCGCTCGTGGACGGCGCCCGGCCGAGGTTCGTCGCCGCGCCGGGACGGGACGTCGGGATCGTCTCTGCCGCGATCGCCGCCACGGCCGGCGCCTCCGACGCGACCGCAGCCGGGCGGCGCGGCGCCGGCGAGGCCGAGGCGACGCCGCGCGCGGCGGCGGACCGAGGGGCCGGCGCCTCCTCGGCCAGCCGACGTTCCTCCGGCGTCACCGGATCCCCGTTGCCGTCCCGCAGCGCGGCGACCACGCGGGCGAGATGGCCCAGCTTCTGCTCGTCACGCAGCGTGCTCGCATCGAACACGCCGAGGGAGGCTATGACAGCCCGGTCCTTCACTTCGGTGAATCCGCGCCAGAACCGGTCGCCGAGGACGGGCAGCACGCGCTCGCCCCGGTCCTCGACCAGAACGTAGAGCGTGTCGGGGGTCCGCCGCGTCTCGAGGATGCGGATGTCCTCCGATCCGCCGCCCATGCCCGCGGTGGCGCGGCCGTCGTCGGAGCGCAGGAACGCCTCCAGCCCGGCGAAGGCGGTCTCGCGCTCGCCCGGCGCCTCGAAGAGCGGACCGTCGCCGACGGAGAGGGTGACGAGCCCGTTGATCACCGCGGGGCGGGGGATGGGGAGATCGGCGGCCGCGTTGCCGTCGAAGACCCCGGCGGCGTCGCCGATCAGCGCGCAGTCCTCGATCAGCACGAAGGCGGCGCGAGCCTCGGGGCGCACCGCCTCGCCGTCGATGCAGAACCCCTCCGGCGGCGTCACGGCGAGGCTGCGACCGCCGGCGTCGAGCACCAGAGGCGCGCCCTCGCCGCCGCTGTCGGCGACGCCGAGCCCCTGCTGGGCGCACCCGGCGAGGAGCGCGGAGGCCGCCGCGGCGCGGAGGAGGCGACCCGCCGCCCGGCGAGGGCGGCGCCGCGAGGCGGATGCAGGGGCCGGCATCGAGCGCACGCCGTCAGAGGTCGGCGTAGCAGTGCTTCTCGGCCCCGCCGCCGGGATGCGTGACCGCCCCGAAGCGGGCCGAGCCGACGAGCTGCGCGTATTTCCAGAGCGAGCCGGAGGCGTAGATCGTCTCCCGCGGGCCGGCCCAGTCCTTCCTGCGGGCCTCGAACTCCTCCTCCGATAGGTCGACCGAGATCTCGCCGTTCACGGCGTCGATGGTGATGGAATCCCCGGTGCGGATCAGGCCGATGGGGCCGCCATGCGCGGCCTCCGGCCCGACATGGCCGACGCAGAAGCCGCGCGTGGCGCCCGAGAAGCGGCCGTCGGTGATCAGCGCCACCTTCTTGCCCATCCCCTGGCCGGAGAGCGCGGCCGTGGTCGCGAGCATCTCGCGCATGCCGGGGCCGCCGGCGGGACCCTCGTTGCGGATGACGATGACCTCGCCCTCCTCGTAGGCGCGGTTCTGCACGGCCTCGAAGGCGTCCTCCTCGCATTCGAAGACGCGGGCGGGGCCGGTGAAGACCATGTCCGCCTCCGCCATGCCGGCGACCTTCACGATGGCGCCGTCGGGGGCGAGGTTGCCCTTGAGGCCGACCACGCCGCCCCAGGTGGAGAGGGGCGTCTCGATCGGGTGGACGACGCGGCCGTCCGCCTCGCCGCGCATCTCGTCCAGCACCTCGCCGATGGGCTTGCCGGTGACGGTCATGCAGTCCTCGTGGATCAGGCCCGCCTTGCGCAGCTCCTTGAGGACGATGGGCACGCCGCCGGCCTCGTAGAGATCCTTGGCGACGTACTGGCCGCCGGGCTTGAGGTCGACGAAATAGGGCGTCTCCCGGAAGATGTCGGTGACGTCCTCCAACGTGAACTCGATGCCGGCCTCATGCGCGATGGCGGGCAGATGCAGGCCGGCGTTGGTGGAGCCGCCGGTGCAGGCGACGACGCGGGCAGCGTTCTCGAGGCTCTTGCGGGTGACGATGTCGCGGGCGCGGATGTTCTTCTCGATCAGTTCCATCACGGCGCGGCCCGACGCTTCGCCCCAGGCGTCGCGGCTCTCGTAGGGCGCGGGGGCGCCCGAGGAGAGGGGCAGCGCGAGGCCGATGGCCTCCGACACGCAGGCCATGGTGTTGGCGGTGAACTGGCCGCCGCAGGCGCCGGCCGAGGGGCAGGCGGCGCGCTCGAGCACGGCGAGCGCGGCGTCGGAGAGGGTGCCGGACTGATGCCGGCCGACGGCCTCGAACATGTCCTGCACGGTGAGGTCGCGGTCGGCGAAGTCCTCCGGCACGTCGGAGCCGTGGGGGGCGCGGCCGGGCAGGATGGAGCCGCCGTAGAGGAACACCGAGGGGATGTTGAGCCGGACCATCGCCATCATCATGCCGGGCAGCGACTTGTCGCAGCCGGCGAGGCCGACGATGGCGTCGTAGCAGTGGCCGCGGATGGTGAGCTCCACCGTGTCGGCGATGGCCTCGCGCGAGACGAGGGAGGAGCGCATCCCCTCGTGGCCCATGGCGATGCCGTCGGTGACGGTGATCGTGGTGAACTCCCGCGGGGTGCCCTCGGCGGCGTTGACGCCGATCTTCACGGCCTGGGCCTGCCGGTTCAGGGCGATGTTGCAGGGCGCGGCCTCGTTCCAGCAGGTCGCGACGCCCACGAAGGGACGATGGATCTCCTCGTCCGTCAGGCCCATCGCGTAGTAGTAGGAGCGGTGGGGGGCGCGGTTCGGCCCCTCGGTCACGTGGCGGCTGGGCAGGCGGGACTTGAGGTCGGTGCGGGCGTCCATGCTGGCGTTCCTCGGAGCGTCGGGGGCGGCTCTGACGGCCGCGTTCGGGCGTGGATGGCGCGGGCCGCGGGCGCGGCCGGTCGCGCGCGACGATACGCGCGGGATTCGGCGGGGGAAAGCCCCGGCGAATTTGTTGAACGGTCGCTGAACGACGTGGACCGGAGCGGTTCGGGGCGCTACGATCGCCGAGTCGCCGGAGGCCCGGAGCG
The DNA here is from genome assembly GCA_041685625.1 of Paracoccaceae bacterium. GTDB lineage: Bacteria > Pseudomonadota > Alphaproteobacteria > Rhodobacterales > Rhodobacteraceae > Albimonas. Next base: position 23,806 of record JAWLFJ010000041.1, read on the forward strand.
CCGATGAGCCAGTTCACGCATCCCCTCGTCGCGTACGCCGGACCCGCGCGGCCCGGCGCCTCGGTCCTGCGGACGGTCATCGGCATCGCGCTCACGCTGCTGACGGTCTGGGCGCTGGTGCAGCTGGCGCGCGTGGGCATGGCCGAGACGCTGTTCGGCGACCCCTCGGACGCGCCGTCGCCGCGGGACGCGCGGCGCACGGATTCTCCGCTTGGCGTGCTGCTGACCCTCGGCGTGTTCCTCGCGGTGTGGCCGGCGCTGTGGCTGGTGTTGCCGTTGGTGCACAAGCGCCGCGGCGCGACGCTGTTCGGTCCCGAGGGTCGCATCGACTGGCGGCATTTCCGATATGGGCTGGCGGTGTCGTTCGGCGTCGGCGCGGTGGCATGGGCGCCCCTCGTGGCGGAGCACGGCGGGGCGCTGCTGACGGCGAAGCCGCTGGAGGTGTGGGCGACGTTCGCGTTGATCGCGCTCCCGCTCGTCTTCGTGCAGTGCGCGGCGGAGGAGCTTCTGTTCCGCGGCTATCTCCTGCAGCAGTTCGCGGCGCGCAGCTTCAACGTCCTGGGCTGGTCGGTGCTGCCCTCGCTGCTGTTCGGCCTCGCACACCCCGCCGAGGGGACGCTCTGGGGGATCAGCTGGTATCATTTCGTGTTCGGGCTGATCATGGCAGCGGTGACCTCCCGGACCGCCAATCTGGGCGGGGCCATCGGGCTGCACTTCGGGAACAACGTGGTGAACCTGCTGCTGATCGCGCCGGTGACGCAGGTCAGCGGACTGGCGCTGCTGCGGGCGCCGGAGACGGTGGACGCCTCGGCCGCGAAGGCCGCCTATCTGGTGGTGATGTTCGTGGGCGCGGCGCTGTTCATGGGGTGGATGGATCTGAAGTTCATTCGCCGCTGGCGGGCGATGAAGCGCGCCGACAAGGATGCGGCCAAGGATGCGGCGGCGGTCGCGCCGGTTCCGGAGCGCGTCGCGGCCGAGTGAGTTCAGGGGCGCCGAGGCGCTGCCGGATTCTCCCGACCTTGCGAGCGGCGTGCGGCGGGCGCGTCGCCGACCCGGTCGGGCCGCGGCGCCTGTGTAGGCTTCAGGTCTCCCGGCCAGCGCCGTCCCGGGGGGCATGGCGAACCTCGACGCGGGCATTCTCGCCCGCACGCCTGTCGGTCCCCGCGGCGACGGATCTCCCCCGCGGCGGGCCGGGCGTCGGCCTTCGGGCCGGAAAGCAAAGCGCCGCCGCGGAAGGCCGCGGCGGCGCTTCGGATCGATTCCGGGCCGATCAGCCCTGGGGCTGCGGCTCCAGCCCGCCGTCCTCGTCGCCGCGGGGGCGCTTGCCCGTCTTCGGGATCGAGGCGACGCCCGGGCGCGACGACTGGCCGCCGTCCGAAGGCGCATCGCCCTCGTCGCCGGAACGGTCGAGCGGCTCGCCACGAAGCACCTTCGCGATCTCGTCGCCGGTCAGGGTCTCGTATTCCAGCAGGCCCTGCGCCAGCCGCTCGAGGTCCTCGCGCCGTTCCGTCAGGATCGCCGTGGCGCGCTCGTAACCCTCGTCGACGATCTTGCGCACCTCGGCGTCGATGTGCCTCTGCGTCTCCGGCGAGACCGTGGACTGGCCGGGAACCGGGCCGAGATAGCTCTGCTGATCGGAGCCGTAGTCGATGTTGCCGAGTTCGGGCGAGAAGCCGAACTGCGTCACCATAGCCCGCGCGATCTTGGTCACCTGCTGGATGTCCGAGGCCGCGCCGGAGGTCACGTTCTCCGGCCCGAACACCAGCTCCTCGGCCACCTTGCCGCCCATCGCCATCGCGATCTTGGACTTGTACTTGGTGTAGCTGACCGAAAGGTGGTCGCGCTCCGGCAGGCTCAGCACCAGTCCGAGGGCGCGGCCCCGCGGGATGATCGTCGCCTTGTGGATCGGGTCGTGCTGCGGGACGTTGAGGCCGACGATGGCGTGACCGGCCTCGTGATAGGCGGTCAGTTTCTTCTCGTCCTCGGTCATGACCATGGAGCGCCGCTCCGCGCCCATCATCACGCGGTCCTTCGCCGTCTCGAAGTCGTCCATGGTCACGAGGCGCTTGCCCATGCGCGCCGCGGTCAGCGCCGCCTCGTTCACGAGGTTGGCGAGATCGGCGCCCGAGAAGCCGGGCGTGCCGCGGGCGATGACCTTGAGCTGGACGTTCGGCGCCAGCGGCACCTTGCGGGCGTGGACGTTGAGGATCTTCTCGCGCCCCACGACGTCGGGGTTCGGCACGGTGATCTGCCGATCGAAGCGGCCCGGACGCAGCAGCGCGGGGTCGAGCACGTCCGGCCGGTTGGTCGCGGCGATGAGGATCACGCCCTCGTTCGCCTCGAAGCCGTCCATCTCGACCAGAAGCTGGTTGAGGGTCTGCTCGCGCTCGTCGTTGCCGCCGCCGTAGCCGGCGCCGCGGTGGCGGCCGACGGCGTCGATCTCGTCGATGAAGACGATGCAGGGGGCGTTCTTCTTGGCCTGTTCGAACATGTCGCGCACGCGGCTGGCGCCGACGCCGACGAACATCTCCACGAAGTCGGAGCCCGAGATGGTGAAGAACGGCACGCCGGCCTCGCCCGCGATGGCGCGCGCCAGCAGCGTCTTGCCGGTGCCCGGCGGGCCGACGAGCAGCGCGCCCTTGGGGATCTTGCCGCCGAGGCGCGAGTACTTCTGCGGGTCCTTCAGGAACTCGACGATCTCCTCGAGTTCCTCCTTCGCCTCGTCGATGCCGGCGACGTCGTCGAAGGTGACCTTTCCGGCCCGCTCGGTCAGCAGCTTGGCCTTGGACTTGCCGAAGCCCATGGCGCCGCCGCGCGCGCCGCCCTGCATCCGGTTGAGGAAGAAGATCCAGACGCCGATGAGAATCAGCATCGGCAGCCAGAAGCCGAGGGTCGAGAGCAGGCCCGAGCTCTCCTGCGGCTCCACCCGTATCTCCACGCCCTGCGAGCGCAGGTCGGGGATCACGTCCGCGCTGCGCGGCTGGACGGTCTGAAACTCGGCCCCCGAAGCGAGACGGCCGGTGATCTGCTCCCCGTCGATGAGCACCGAGGAGACCTGACCGTTGTCGACCCGCTGCAGGAAGTCCGAATAGGTGATGCGCGCGCCCTGCGATCCGCCGCCGCCTTCCTGAAAGACGCTGAACAGCGCCACGAGAAGAAGGATCACGACGGCCCAGAAGGCCAGGTTCTTGGCGTTGCCCAAGGGTCTCTCCAGATCCGAGTCGCGGAGGGGGGCCGCGGCCCCTGCTTGACCTCCCAATGTAAGGATTAGCGGACACGGTTCAACGAGCCGTTGCGCGACCGGAGCGCGCGGCTCGGCCGCGGCATCATCGGATCGCGATGCCGAGCCGCCGGACGAGCCGATCCTCGAACGCGTCCGGCGGCCCGACGCCGGCATGCGGCGCCGCGACGAGCGCGCCGTTCCGGAACAGCGCGGGCGCCGTGCGGCGCGCGGCGGGAGGCGATGCGCGAAAGCCCGCCGGCGGGTCGGCCAGCGGGCCGAGCGGGCCGAGGACGGCGCCGAGGAACCCCGCGGGCAGCGGATCGGCGAGGCGCCAGCGCCCGTCCCAGACGGCGCCGGGGGCGGCCGGGATCGGGGGCGGCAGGGCGGCCTCCTCACGGTGCAGCCGCGCGAGCGCCGGGTCCGAGGCGTCGAGCACGCAGCCCGCGAGGGTGCGCGGCGGCGCCGGCGCCCGCCCCGCCGCGAGGGCGACGAGGGGAGCGAGCGCCGCGGCGCGCGGCGGGTGCGCGGCGCCCGACATGCGGCGCAGCAGCCGCGCGAGCAGCCGCCGCGCGAGCGGCGCGGGGGCGGCGGACAAGGCGGCGCGGTCGATCAGGATCTCTCCGGCGGGGCCGAGGGCCAGCACCCGCGGCGCGAGGGCGCGGGCCTCTGCCGCCAGATGGTCGGCGTCGGCGGCGAGGCGTTCGGCGGTGGCGGCGAGCCCCTCCGGATCCAGCCCGAGCGCGGGCAGCGCGCGGCGGACGCCGATTCGGGCGCGGGCTTCGTCGTCGTTGGAGGGGTCCTCGAGCCAGCCGACGCCGCGCGCGCGGAGGGCGTCCCGCAGCGCCTCGCGGCGAAGGCCGAGGGCGGGGCGCAGCCAGACGAGCCCGGAATGGCGCGAGACCTCCCGCAGCGCCGCCAGCCCGTCGAGGCCCGAGCCCCGGGCGAGACGCAGCAGCAGCGTCTCCGCCCGGTCGTCGAGGGTGTGGCCGAGGGCGACGGCCGCGAGCCCGCGGCGCCCGGCCCAGTCGGCGAGGCGCCTGCGGCGGGCCTCGCGCGCCGCGGCGGCGAGGTTGCCGCGGCCCGGCGCGTCCTCCCAGGGCAGGATCCCGTGTCGGACGCCGAGGCGGGCGGCGAGAGCGGCGACGGCCTCCGCCTCCGCGTCGCTTTCGGGCCGCAGGCGATGATCGACGGTGGCGGCCTCGACCGCGCGGCCGGGCGCCGCCGCGCGCCAGTCGACGGCGGCCAGCAGAAGCGCGGTGGAATCCGACCCGCCCGAGACCGCGACGCCGAGACGGGCGTCGGCGTCCGGCGCGAGCGCGGCGAGGCGGGCCGAGAGCGCGGCGATCGCGTCGCTCATGGCTCGTGCGGGGCGGCGGCGCGGCGCCGTCCGCCTTCCACGTCCCGTGCGGCAAGCCTCGCCCCAGGCCGCGTCGCCGGGCCGTGTCTGCGGTGCGCGTCGGCGGCCGGCGACCGCGCCCCGGCGACCGCGGTCACGGGCAGGCGAGGTCGTCGCGCTCGGCCTCGGCCTCCACCGCGGCCGGGTGGGCCGGATGCCGGGCCGCGACCTCTTCGAAGGTGTCGCAGGCCTCCCCCGTCGCGCCCAGCGCCTCCAGCGCGCGCCCCAGCATCAGCAGGCTCTCGGCGGCGCGGGGCCCGTCGGGATAGGCGTCGATGGTGGTCAGGAAGGTCTGCGCGGCGCCGCGGGCGTCGCCGAGCGCCATCTCCGACATGCCGAGCCAGTATTCGGCCTCCGACGTCAGCGGGCCGTCCGGCGCGGCCGAGAGCAGCGCCAGCAGCCGGCCGCGCGCCGCGTCCGGGTCCCCGGCGTCGAGCAGCGCGCGCGCGTCCGCGAGGGCGACGCGGTCGCTCTCGGGCGTCGGCTCTCCCGAGGGCGCGGCCGTGCCGCCTCCGGTTCCCGGAGATTGCCCCAGCGGCGTCGGCGCGCCGAGCAGCGAGAGATCGCCGTCCTCGAGTTCGGTGACCCGGAAGTCGAGGTCCGAGAGGCGCAGCCCCCCGTCCTCGGCGACGCGGCGGAGCCGGAACTCCAGCTCCTCGATGCGGCCGTTGAGCCGACGGATCTCGGCCTCGAGCGCCTCGAGGCGGGCGGCGACGGCGCCGCCGCCCTGCCGCCCCTGCGCGTCGGCCGGACCCGGCCCAAGGACCGCCGCGGCGAGCACCAGCAGCGCCGGGGCGGCGCGGAGGCCGAGGCCCCGCCCCGCACGCCGGGCGGCCGGCCGCGTGCGGCGCGCGCCCCCGCCCCAGCGGCGGCGCGCGCGGGGGGGGGCGCGGGCGGGCC
>JAWLFJ010000157.1:0-7370 GCA_041685625.1 Paracoccaceae bacterium
CGCCCGCCCCCCCGCCGGGGGGCCCCCCGGGCGCCCCACGCTTCGAGAGGGACCATCGAACGGGGGCGCCTTTTCATGCCACGACCGATCCGGGCGGCCGCCGCGGCCGTCGCCATCGCGCTGAGCCTCGTCGTCGCCGTCGCGGCGACGGCGCAGCCGGCGAAGATCGAGGTGGACGTGCTTTATCTCGAGCGGGCGGTGCAGCCGCCGCCGACGCTCTCCAATCTCGACCCGCCGCCGGCCGACGCGGGCCTGCAGGGCGCGCGGCTCGGCCTCGCCGACAATGCGACGACGGGAGGGTTTCTCGGGCACGACTACCGCCTCGAGGAGATCGTGGTCGCGCCCGACGCGGCGTTCGCGCCGGCCGCCGAGGCCGCGCTCGCGGCCGGGGCGCGTCTGATCGTGGCCAAGGCGCCGGCGGAGGATCTGCTCGCGCTCGCCGATCTGCCGGGGGCGGAGGGGGCGCTGATCCTGAACGCGGGCGCGCCCGACGACCGGCTGCGCCTCGGCGATTGCCGTGGGAACCTGCTGCACGCGCTGCCGAGCCGGGCGATGCTGACCGACGCGCTGATGCAGTTCCTCGTCAAGCGGCGCTGGACCGACCTGATGCTGGTGCGGGGCGAGGGCGGGGGCGACCGGCTCTACGCCGAGGCGCTGGAGCGTTCGGCCGGGAAGTTCGGCGCGCGGATCCGCGAGACGAAGGTCTGGGCCTTCGACGCCGACATGCGCCGCAGCGCCTCGACCGAGGCGCCGGCCTTCACGCAGGGGCCGGATCACGACGTGCTCGCGGTGGCGGACGAGCGCGAGGATTTCGGGCGCTATCTGCTCCACAACACCTGGGATCCGCGCCCCGTGGTGGGCACCGACGGCCTGACGCCGCGGGCCTGGTCGCGGGTGGTGGAGCAGTGGGGCGCCGCGCAGCTCCAGAGCCGGTTCGAGGACCTGGCGGGCCGGGCGATGACCCCGGAGGACTACGCGGCCTGGGCGGCGGTGCGCGCGATCGGCGAGGCGGTGACGCGCACCGGCGCGGCCGACGCGGCGGGCCTGCGCGGCTACATGCTGGGCGGGGACTTCGCGCTCGGCGGCTTCAAGGGGCGCCCGATGAGCTTCCGCCCCTGGAACGGCCAGCTTCGCCAGCCGATCCCGCTGGTGCATCCGCGCGCGCTGGTGGCGACGGCCCCGCTGGAGGGCTTCCTGCATCAGCGCACCGAGCTCGACACGCTCGGCTTCGACGAGCCCGAAAGCCCGTGCCGGGCCTTCGAGTGACCGACCCCGACCCCCAAAAAGACCGATCCCGGGAGGAATTCAGATGACACGTCTCATGCTCGCCGCGCTGCTGGTCGCGGCCGGCCCGGCGGCCGCGCACGAGCTCGGCTTCGCGGGGCTGCTCAGCGCCTCGAACAAGACGGATCTGCCGGAGCTGACGATCTCCGCCACCGAACGGCTGGGCGAGGACTGGACGCTGGAGTCCGGCGGCTACTACGAGGTGGAGATCGTCGCCGACGGCTCGGCCGAGCTGCAGCTCGACGGGGCGGAGTTCTTCCGCGCGATCTGGATCGACGAGATCGTGATCGACGACATGGAGGTGCGTCCCATGGCGCTGCACAGCCTCGAGTTCGACGCGGCGGGCGAGGTCGAGTTCGGCTTCGTCGCGATCAAGCCGGGCGTCTACGAGCTGAGGACGCAGACGGACTCCATCAAGGTCACGATCCAGTGAGCCGGCGTCCGCTCGCCGCCGCCCTGCTCGCGCTCGCGCCCGCCGCGGCGCTGGCCGAGGGGCAGATCTGGATCTCCAACGAGAAGGACGACACCGTCTCGGTGATCGACGTCGCGACGCTGGAGGTGATCGCCACGCATCCCGTGGGCCTGAGGCCGCGAGGCATCCTGTTCTCCAAGGACCACTCGCGGCTCTACATCTGCGCGTCGGATTCGAACGCGGTGCAGGTCATGGACCCCGAGACCGGCGAGATCCTGGGCGAGCTGCCCTCGGGCGACGATCCCGAGCAGTTCGCGCTGCATCCGAACGACCGGCATCTCTACATCGCCAACGAGGACGACGCGCTCTCCACCGTGGTCGACGTCGAGACCGGCGAGGTGCTGGCGGAGATCCCGGTCGGGATCGAGCCCGAGGGCATGGCGGTCAGCCCGGACGGCGACGTCGCCGTCGTCACCTCCGAGACCACCAACATGGCGCACTGGATCGACACCGAGGCGCAGGCGATCTTCGCCAACAGCCTGGTCGACAGCCGTCCGCGCCACGCCGAGTTCACCTCGGACGGCGAGCGGCTCTGGGTCTCCTCGGAGATCGGGGGGACGGTGACGGTGTTCGCCACCGAGGACCAGTCGGAGATCGCGAAGATCCGGTTCGAGATCCGCGGCGTGCAGCCCGACCGGGTGCAGCCCGTGGGCGTCGAGTTCGCCGAGGAGGCGGGCAAGGCCTTCGTGGCGCTCGGCCCGTCGAACCACGTCGCGGTGGTCGACATGGACGACTTCGAGGTGGAGGGATACGTGCTCGTCGGCGAGCGGGTCTGGCACATGGCGGTGACGCCGGACGAGCGGTACGTCTTCACCACCAACGGGGTTTCGGGCGACGTCACGGTGATCGACGTCGCGGCGATGGAGCCGGTGAGGTCGATCAAGGTCGGGCGCTTCCCCTGGGGCGCCGCCTGGCGGCCGTGAGCGGGGGCGGCGCGCTCCGCGTCGAGGGCGTGAGCTACCGCTACGGCGCCAAGGCGGCCCTCGACGACGTCTCCTTCGAGGTGGCGCCGGGCGCGTTCTCGGCGCTGCTCGGCGCCAACGGCGCGGGCAAGAGCACGCTCTTCGCGCTGCTCACGCGGCTCTTCGTGCCGCCCGAGGGGCGGATCACGGTGGCGGGCGAGGATCTCGCCCGCCGGCCGCGCGCGGCGCTGGCGCGGATCGGGGTGGTGTTCCAGCAGCCGACGCTCGATCTCGACCTGACGGTGCGGCGCAACCTGCTGCACTTCGCGGCGCTGCACGGCATCGGCGGGCGCGAGGCGGAGCGGGCGGCGGCGGCGGCGCTCGACCGGCTCGGCATGGCCGAGCGCGCGCATGAGCGGGCCGGGGCGCTCAACGGCGGGCACCGGCGGCGCATGGAGATCGCGCGCGCGCTGATCCACCGCCCGGCGGTGCTGCTGCTGGACGAGCCGACGGTGGGGCTCGACGCGATGACGCGCCGCGCGATCACCGACCATGTGCACGATCTCTGCGAGGACGAGGGGCTGACGGTGCTCTGGGCGACGCATCTGGTGGACGAGGTGCGCGACGGCGACCGCCTCGTGGTGCTGCATCGGGGGCGGGTCGTCGCGGACGGCCTCGCGGGGGAGGTGGCGGCGGGCCGGCCGCTGGCGGACGCCTTCGGCGCGCTGGCGACGGACGGCGCGGCATGAGGGGCTGGCTGGTCTGCCTCCTCGCGGTGGTGCGGCGCGAGGCGCTGCGCTTCGTGCATCAGCGCGAGCGGTTCCTGGCGGCGCTGGTGCGCCCGCTGGTCTGGCTGGTGGTGTTCGCGGCGGGCTTCCGCGCGGCGCTCGGCCTCTCGATCATCCCGCCCTACGAGACCTACGTCACCTACGAGACCTACATCGTCCCGGGCCTCTGCGGGATGATCCAGCTCTTCAACGGGATGCAGTCGTCGCTGAGTCTCGTCTACGATCGGGAGACGGGCTCGATGCGGCTGATGCTGACCAGCCCGCTGCCGCGCTGGTGGCTCCTGTTCTGCAAGCTGACGGCGGGCTGCGCGATCTCGATCCTGCAGGTCTACGCCTTCCTCGCCATCGCCGGGCTCTACGGCATCCGCATGCCGTGGGAGGGCTATCTCTGGGTGCTGCCGGCGCTGGTGCTGAACGGGCTGATGCTGGGGGCGCTGGGGCTGCTGCTGTCCTCCACCATCGACCGGCTGGAGAACTTCGCGGGGGTGATGAACTTCGTGATCTTCCCGATGTTCTTCCTCTCGACCGCGCTCTATCCGCTCTGGAAGATGGCCGAGAGCTCGGAGCCGCTGGCGGCGATCGTCGCGGCCAATCCGTTCACCTACGGGGTCGAGCTGATTCGATTCGCCCTCTACGCGAAGTTCGCTCCGGAGGCTCTGCTCTGGACGGCGCTCGCCTTCGTCGCCTTCGGCGCCGGCGCGGTCTGGGGCTACGACCCGGCACGCGGCCTGATCCGGCGACGCGCGCGCTGATCCGGGGGCGGTCCGCGCTTGTGCAGGCCCGCGACCGCGGCTAGGTTGCCCTGCGGCGCTTTATCGCGCCCGACACGGGGACGAGGAGCAAACGATGACGTGGACCGCGCCTGTTCTGGAGGAGATCTCCTGCGGCATGGAGATCAACATGTACTTCCCGGCCGACGACGAGGACGCCCTGTTCTGATCGGCCGTTCGGGGCCGCCGTGTCGCTCAGGCTTCTCATCCTCGGCGCGGCGGCCGGCGGCGGCCTGCCGCAGTGGAACTGCGGCTGCCGGAACTGCGCGGCGGCGCGGTCGGGAGCGATTCCGTCGCTGACGCAGTCCTCGATCGCGGTCTCGGCCGACGGGCGGCGCTGGCTGATCGTCAACGCCTCGCCCGACATCCGCGAGCAGATCGCGCGCACGCCGGCGCTGAATCCCACCGGACTGCGCGAGAGCCCGGTCGGGGCGGTGCTGCTGACCAACGGCGACGTCGATCATGTCGGCGGGCTTCTGACGCTGCGGGAGAAGTCGCCCTTCGACCTCTGCGCGACCGCGGAGATCCACCGGCTGCTGGCCGCCGACGCCGTGTTCGGCGTGCTCGATCCCGCGCTGGTGGCGCGCCGCGAGGTCGGCCTCGACGCGCCGTTCGAGCCGCTGCCGGGCCTCGAGGTCGAGCTCTTCGCGGTGCCGGGCAAGGTTCCGCTCTGGCGGGAGGGAAGGACGGTGGAGACGCGCCTCGAGGGCGGGCAGACGGTGGGCGTCGCGCTTCGCGCCGGCGGGCGGGAGGCCTTCCACGTGCCGGGCTGCGCGGCGATGACGCCGGCGCTGGCCGCGCGGCTCGTCGGTGCGCCGCTGGTCCTCTTCGACGGCACCGTCTGGCGCGACGACGAGATGATCGCCGCGGGCGCCGGGGCCAAGACCGGCGCGCGCATGGGGCACATGGCGATGGACGGGCCCGAGGGCTCGATCGCCGCCTTCGCGGGGCTCGACGTGGCGCGCAAGGTCTTCGTGCACATGAACAACACCAATCCCGTCCTCGACCCCGCGAGCCCGGAGCGGCGCGCCGTGGAGGCGGCCGGCTGGACCGTGGGCGCGGACGGCATGGAGCTTCGGCCGTGAGCGCCCTGCAGCGGCGTGCGGCGCCGCCCGCGCCGGCCTCGCGCGAGGCCTTCGAGGCGCGGCTGCGCGCCGTCGGGGCCGAGCGCTATCACGACCGCCACCCCTTCCACGCCCGCCTGCACGGGGGCGGATGCACGCCCGACGAGGTGCGCGCCTGGGTGATCAACCGCTGGCAGTACCAGTCGCGCATCCCGATGAAGGACGCCGCCTTCATGAGCCGGGTGGAGGATCCGGCGCTGCGCCGGGCCTGGCGCTCGCGCCTCGAGGACCATGACGGGCGGGCCGAGGGCGAGGGCGGCATCGCGCGCTGGCTCAGGCTGGCCGAGGCGGTGGGGCTCGATCCCGACTACGTCGCCTCCGGCGTCGGGGTGCTGCCGGCGACGCGCTTCGCGGTCGACGCCTATGTGCGCTTCGTGCGCGAGCGCACGCTGCTGGAGGCGGTCGCCGCCTCGCTGACGGAGCTGTTCGCCCCGGCGATCCACGCCCGGCGGATCGAGGGGCTGCTGGCGCACTACGCCTTCGCCGACGACGTCTCGCTGTCCTATTTCCGCACCCGGCTGACGGAGGCGCCGAAGGACGTGGCCTTCGGGCTCGCCTGGGTGCTGGAGCACGCCGACACCGCCGAGAGGCAGGACGCCGCCGCGGCGGCGCTGACCTTCAAGACCGACGTGCTCTGGGCGCAGCTCGACGCGCTCTGGGCCGCCTATGTCGAGCCCGGGCGCATCCCGCCGGGCGCCTGGCGGCCGGGGGAGGGCCTGCGATGAGCCTCGGGGCGGAGGCGCGCCCGGCGCTGCCCCGCGGCGTGCGGGTGGCCGAGGACCGGGTGCGCGGCGGCTGGGTGCTGCTGGCGCCGGAGCGCGCGCTCCGGCTCGACGACGTCGGGCGCGCGGTGCTGGGGGAGATCGACGGCGCGTCGAGCCTCGGCGAGATCGCCGAGCGGCTGGCGGCGCGCTACGACGCGCCGGCCGAGCGGGTGCTCGCCGACGCGGACCGCTTCCTCTCGGCGCTCTGGGCGCGGCGCATGCTGGATCTGGCATGAGCGCGCCGCCTCCCGTCGCCATGCTGGCGGAGCTGACGCATCGCTGTCCGCTCTCCTGTCCCTACTGCTCCAACCCCCTGGAGCTGACCGCGCGCGCGGCCGAGCTCTCGACGGAGGAATGGGCCGACGCCTTCCGCCAGGCCGCCGATCTCGGCGTGCTGCAGCTGCATCTCTCGGGCGGCGAGCCGGCCTCGCGCCGCGATCTCGAGGCGATCACGGCGGCGGCGGCGGAGGCGGGGCTCTACACCAACCTGATCACGTCGGGCGTCGGGCTGACCGAGGCGCGGCTTCGCGCGCTCGACGCGGCGGGGCTCGATCACGTTCAGCTCTCGGTGCAGGGGACGGACGCGGCCTCGGCCGACGCCGTCGGCGGCTATCGCGGCGGCTTCGAGCGCAAGATGCGCGTCGCCGCATGGGTGGCGGAGATCGGCTTTCCGCTGACGCTGAACGCGGTGATGCACCGGCGCAACCTCGACCGGCTGGAGGAGACGGTGGAGCTGGCGCTCCGCCTCGGCGCGCGGCGGCTGGAGGTCGCCTGCGTGCAGTTCCACGGCTGGGCCGCGGCGAACCGCGCGGCGCTGCTGCCGACGCTCGAGCAGGCGCGCGCGGCGAAGGCGCTGGTGGACGTGAAGCGCAAGGACCTGCTCGGGCGGCTGGTGATCGACTTCGTGCCGCCCGACTACCACGCGGAGTTCCCGAAGGCCTGCATGGGGGGCTGGGGCTCCACCGGGATCAACCTGACGCCGGACGGGCGGGTGCTGCCCTGCCACGCGGCCGAGACCGTGCCGGGGCTGAGCTTCGAGTCGATCCGCGACCGGCCGCTGGCGGCGATCTGGGCCGACGGGCCCGCCTTCGAGGCGTTCCGCGGCACGGACTGGATGCAGGAGCCCTGCGCGAGCTGCGAGCGGCGCGGGCGCGACTTCGGCGGCTGCCGCTGCCAGGCGGCGGCGCTGGCCGGCGACCCGGCGGCGACGGACCCGGTCTGCTCGAAGTCGCCGCACCGCGGCCGGGTGGACGCGATGATCGCCGA
>JAWLFJ010000004.1:0-76255 GCA_041685625.1 Paracoccaceae bacterium
GCGACGACGCCGGCAGGGCCCCCGCCGCCGGCGGCGGCGAGGCCGGCGGCGAGGTCGGCCTCGTCCGGGTTCGGCCCGACCCCGCCGAACAGCGCCTCGCCGAGGCCGGCCTCGCCCAGCAGCGCGCGGGCGCGGGCGACGATCTGCGAGCCCGCGAGCCCGCGGTCGGTGACGAGGAGCGGGCGCGCGAGGCCTGCCGCCCGGGCGGCCTCCGCCAGCTCCGAAAGGCGGCCCGCGCCGAAGCGCACGGTCGTCGGAAAGCTCCAGGTGCCGCGACGGTCGGTCATGCGCGTTCGAATCCCCGCTTCAGGTCGAGATCGGACACGCGCGAATCGGCCACCTCCTGCTCCCAGGCGAAGGCGCGGAGATAGTGGTCGATCACGGCGTCGCCGAAGGCGGCGCGCATCGTCTCCGACCGGTCGAGCGCCGCGGCGGCCTCGCGGAGGGTGCGCGGGATCTCCCGGCCGGCGCCGGCGTAGGCGTCGCCGGCGGAGGCGGGCTCGAGCTCCATCCCCCGCTCGATCCCCGCGAGGCCGGCCGCGATCAGCGCCGCGAAGGCGAGATGCGGCGTCAGGTCGGCGCCGCCGATCCGGCATTCGACGCGCAGGCCCGGCGTGCCCTCGCCGACGACGCGGAAACCGGCGGTGCGGTTGTCCGGCGACCAGACCAGGCGCGTCGGCGCGAAAGTCCCGGCGACGAAGCGCTTGTAGGAGTTGACGTAGGGCGCGAGGAACGGCGCCGTCTCCGCCGCGTGCGCCAGCAGCCCGGCGACGAAGCTCCGCATCGTCGGGGACATGCCGTCGGGCCCCGCCGGGTCCGGGAACAGCGGCGCCCCGGCGGCGTCCGCCAGCGAGAGGTGCACGTGGCAGGAGCTGCCGGCATGCCGGTCGCTCCATTTCGCCATGAAGGTGACGGCCCGGCCCTTCGACCAGGCGATCTCCTTGACCGCGGATTTCGCCACGACGTGCCGGTCGGCCATGGTCAGCGCGTCGGCATAGGCGACGTTCAGCTCCTGCTGGCCGGCGTCGGCCTCGCCCTTGGTGTTCTCGACCGGCACGTCGGCGCCGTGCAGCGCGTTGCGCACGGCGCGCAGCACCGGCTCGGCCTTGAAGCTCTGCAGGACGTGGTAGTCCTCGTTGTAGGCCGAGAAGGTCTCGAGCCCGGCGAAGCCGCTCGCCTCGGCCTCCTCGAAGCTCTGACGGAAGAGGAAGAATTCGAGTTCGGAGGCCATGTTCGCGGTCCAGCCGCGCTGCGCGAGGCGGGCGGTCTGGCGCTTGAGGACGGCGCGGGGCGCGTGCGCGATCTCCCGCTCGCCGTGATGGTCGAGCGTGTCGCAGAGCACTAACGCGGTCCCTGCGGCCCAGGGCGCGCGGCGCAGCGTGGAGAGGTCCGGGCGCATCAGGTAGTCGCCGTAGCCTTTGGCCCAGGAGGTCGCCGCGTAGCCCTCCACCGTCTCCATCTCCAGATCGGTGGCGAGCAGGTAGTTGCAGCCGTGCGTGCCCGTGTGCGCGGTCTCGAGGAAATGGGCGGCGTGGAAGCGCTTGCCCATCATGCGGCCCTGCATGTCGATCTGCGCGGCCACGACGGTGTCGATCTCCCCCGCCGCCACGGCCTCGGCCAGCGTCTCGAGCGTCAGCGCTCCGGGCATCGGGTCCCCCTTCCCGTGGTTCGGGCGCGAGGGTCCGACGCCGGGCCGGCGGCGTCAAGCCGAGGCGCTTGTCTGCAACTCATTCTCAAGAGCGTTGACATCTGAGAACGGTTCTCATATATGCGTGGTGCAGGCCGGAGCGCGTCCGGCGACAGGGAAGGACGCCGATGCTCTCGCGCCGACAGCTCCTCGCCGCCGCCGCTTCCGCCGCGCTGGTTCCGGCTGCGGGCCGCGCGGCCGCGCCGCTCTCGGTCGTCGCGACGACGGGCATGATCGCCGACGCGGCGCGCCGGGTGGGGGGCGACGCGGTCGAGGTCCGCGCGCTGATGGGGCCGGGGGTGGACCCGCACGCCTACCGCCAGACGCGCAGCGACATCGCGGCGCTGCTGAACGCCGATCTCGCGCTCTGGAACGGGCTCTATCTCGAGGCGCAGATGGAGCGCTTCATGCTGGAACTGGGCACGCGCAAGCCGGTCGCGGCGGTCGCCGAGGCGATCCCGGTCGACCGTCTCATCGCGCACGAGGACTACGACGGGCGCTTCGATCCGCATGTCTGGATCGTGCCGGAGCTCTGGGCCGAGGCGGTGGGCGCGGTTCGCGACGCCATGATCGCGGCGCGCCCGGAGGCCGAGGCGACGTTCCGCGCCAACGCCGAGGCGCATCTGGCCGAGGTCGCGCGGCTCGGCGACTACGCCCGCCGGGTGCTGGGAACGGTGCCCGAGGGGCGGCGCGTGCTGCTCACCGCGCACGACGCCTTCGGCTATTTCGGCCGCGCCTACGGCTGGGAGGTGATCGGGATCCAGGGCATCTCGACGGAATCCGAGGCCGGGCTGGCGCGCATCGGCGAGCTCGTCGACCTGATCGTGGCGCGCGACCTGACCGGGGTCTTCGTCGAGACCTCGGTCTCCGACCGCAACGTGCGCGCCCTGATCGAGGGCGCGGCGGCGCGCGGTCACGAGGTCTCGGTCGGGGGCGAGCTCTATTCCGACGCCATGGGCGAGCCCGGAACCTACGAGGGGACCTGGATCGGCATGATCGACCACAACGCCACGGTGATCGCCGCGGCGCTCGGCGGCGAGCCCCCGCCGCGCGGCATGGACGGGCGATTGTCGGCCGGGCTCTGATCCCCGCCGCGTGAGGAAGGACCGACGGATGCGCCTTCGACCCGCCAGACCGACCCAGCCCGCGCTCGTCGTCGAGCGCGGCCGCACGCTGCCTGACGCCGACGCGGGCGAGGCGGCGCTCGCGGTGCGCGGCCTCACGGTCTCCTACGGCGAGAGCCCCGCGGTGTTCGACGTCGACGCGACCTTCCCCGCGGGCTCGATGACCGCGATCGTCGGGCCGAACGGCGCGGGCAAGAGCACCTTCCTCAAGGCCGCGCTCGGCGTCGTGGCGCGCGTCTCGGGCGAGGTCTCGGTGTTCGGGCGGCCCCTCGAGGCGTCGCGGGGGCGCATCGCCTACGTCCCGCAGCGCGCCTCGGTCGACTGGGACTTCCCGGTGCGGGTGATCGACGTGGTGGAGATGGGGCTCTGGCGCGGCCTCGGGCTGCTCGGCCGGCTGACCGGCGCGCACCGGGCCCGGGCGCGCGAGGCGCTGGCGCGGGTCGGCATGGAGGGCTTCGCGGAGCGCCAGATCGGCCGCCTCTCCGGCGGTCAGCAGCAGCGCGTGTTCCTCGCGCGGGCGCTGGCGCAGGGCGCCGACCTCCACGTCCTCGACGAGCCCTTCGCCGGCGTCGACGCCGCGACCGAGCGGGCCGTCGTCACCGTGCTGAAGGGCCTGCAGGCCGAAGGGCGCACGGTGATCGCCGTGCATCACGACCTCTCGACCGTGCGCGACTATTTCGGCCGGGTGCTGCTGCTGAACGTGCGGCGCATCGCGGAAGGGCCGCTCGACGAGGCCTTCACGCCCGAGACGCTGCAGGCGACCTATGGCGGACGGCTCGAGGCCGCGGGGCTCGGCGCCCTCGCGGCGGGCTGAGCGATGCTCGATCAGGCGCTCTCGGCGCTGCTGCTCCAGGCGGGCTGGAACGCGACGCTGGTGGCGCTCGGCGCGGCGCTCCTCGGCGCGGCGGCAGGGGGCGCGGGGGCCTTCATCTTCCTGCGCAAGCGCGCGCTGGTCTCCGACGCGGTCGCGCACGCCACGCTCCCGGGGGTGGCGCTGGCCTTCATCGTCATGGTGGCGCTCGGCGGCGACGGGCGCAGCCTCGCCGGGCTGCTGGCGGGCGCGGCGGGTTCGGCCTGGCTAGGCCTGCTCGCCGTCGACCGGCTGACGCGGCGCACGCGCCTGCCGGAGGACGCGGCGATCGGCGCGGTGCTCTCGGTGTTCTTCGGCGCCGGGGTGGTGCTGCTGACGGTGATCCAGACCATGACGGCGGGGCGGCAGGCGGGGCTGGAGAGCTTCCTGCTCGGCGCCACCGCGGGGATGCTGCTGGAGGACGCGGTGGTGATCGCCCTCGGCGCGGCGGGCTGCGCGCTCGCGGTGGTGCTGCTGCGCCGGCCGATGACGCTGGTGGCCTTCGATCCGGGCTTCGCGGCCTCCACCGGCGTGAACGTCGCGCGCATGGACCTCGCGATGATGGGTCTCGTGATGGCGGTCACCGTGGTCGGGCTGAAGATCGTCGGGCTGATCCTTATCGTGGCGCTCCTGATCGTGCCGCCCGTCGCGGCGCGCTTCTGGACCGAGCGGACCGACCGGCTCGTCGCCATCGCGGCGGGGATCGGCGCGGTCTCCGGCTGGGTCGGGGCGGCGATCTCGGCCGCGGCGCCGGATCTGCCGACGGGGGCCGTCATCGTGATGGTCGCCTTCGCGCTGTTTCTCGCGGGGCTCCTCCTCTCGCCGGCGCGCGGCGTGCTGGCGGCGGTGCTGCGGCGCCGGCGCTTCGCGCGCCGGGTGCATCGGCGCCAGGGACTGCTGGCGCTGGCGCATGACGAGCCGATCCTCGAGCCGCTGACCCGGCGCCTGCTGCGGCGCGAGGGCCTGCTGCGCGCCGACGGCGTGCCGACCGAGGGGGGCCGGGCGGAGGCCGCCAAGGCCCGCCTCGACGAGGCGCGCTGGGCGGCGATGCGCGCCCGCCGCGACGACGCCGAGGCCGCGCGCTACGACGGGCTGACGCCCATCGAGACGGTCCTCGCCCCGGACGAGATCGCGGAGCTCGACCGCCGGCTCGGCCCCCGCGCGCCGGAGGGCGCGTAATGGGCGCGGGGTTCGTCCAGCTCTCCCTGCCGCCGATCCTGATCGGCGTCTTCGCGGCGGTGGCCTGCGCGCTGCCGGGCAACTTCCTGCTGCTGCGCCGGCAGGCGCTGATCGGCGACGCCATCAGCCACGTCGTGCTGCCGGGCATCGTGGTCGCCTTCCTCGCGACGGGCTCGATCTCCACCTGGCCGATGCTGCTGGGCGCGGCGGGGGCGGCCGTCGTCGCGGTCGTGATGATCGAGGCGATCCGGCGGCTGGGGCGGATCGAGTCCGGCGCGGCGATGGGCGTGATCTTCACGGCGATGTTCGCGGGGGGCGTGCTGCTGCTGGAGCAGGCCGGCGCCTCGGGCGTGCATCTCGACGTCGAGCACGCGCTCTACGGCAATCTCGAGAGCCTGATCTGGTTCGACGCGACCGGCTGGGGCTCGCTGCTCGATCCCGCCGCGCTGGCGGGCCTGCCGCCGGAGCTGCCGCGCATGGCCGGCGCGACGGCGCTGATCGCGCTGGCGACGCGCCTGTTCTGGCGGCCGCTGACGCTGGCGACCTTCGACGAGGGCTTCGCGCGCTCGGTCGGCGTGCCGGCGGGGGCCGTCGGCTTCGGCCTCGTGGTCGCCGCCGCGGTGGCGGCGGTGGCGGCCTTCGACGCGGTCGGCTCGATCATCGTCATCGCCATGTTCATCTGCCCGCCGGCGGCGGCGCGGCTGATGACCGACCGGCTGACGGCGCAGGTCTGGTGGAGCGTCGGCTTCGCCGTCGTCTCGGCGGTCCTCGGCTACGTCCTCGCCGGCTACGGGCCGCTCTGGCTCGGCTCGCGCCACGCGGTCAGCGCGGCGGGGATGATCGCGGTCGTCTCGGGGCTGATCCTCGCGCTCGCGGCCGGCTTCGGGCCGCGCCGCAAGCGGGCGGGCGAGAATCTCACCGCCGCCTGAGGGTTCACGGCGGGGCGGAACGGCCGGCGCGCGAATGCGCGGCGCCCGGCGATCGCGACGGGACGCGATCGCCGCGCGAAGGTCTCAGGCGAGGCGCGCGGCGGCGCGGGCGATCACCCGCTCCTCGTCGGTCGGGATCACGAAGGCGCGCACGCGCGAGACGTCGGCGGAGATCATCCCCTCCCCCGCCTCGTTGCGGTCCGCGTCGAGCTCGAGCCCCATCCAGCCGAGACCGTCGCAGATCCGGGCGCGGATGCGCGGCGAATGCTCGCCGATGCCGGCGGAGAACACCAGCGCGTCGAGCCCGCCCGCCGCGGCCGCGAGGGCGCCGATCTCGCGCCGCGCGCGGTGCACGAAATAGTCGATGGCCTGCCGCGCCGCCGGCTCGTTCGACCGCTCGAGCTCGCGCATGTCGCCCGAGACGCCGGAAAGGCCGAGCAGGCCCGAGCGCCGATACAGCAGATCCGACAGCGCCTCGCCGTCCATGCCCTCCGACTGCACCAGCCAGAGCAGGACCCCGGGGTCGATCTGCCCGCTGCGGGTCGCCATCGGCAGTCCGTCGAGCGCGCTGAACCCCATGGTCGAGGCGACGGAGCGTCCGCCCCGCATCGCGCACATCGAGGCGCCGGCGCCGAGATGCGCCGCGATCACCCGTCCGTCTGCGAGCTGCGGCGCGCGCTCGGCCAGCGCGCCGGCGAGATGCTCGTAGCTGATGCCGTGGAAGCCGTAGCGCCGGACGCCCCGGTCGAGGAGATCGCGGGGCAGGGCGTAGAGGTCCTCCACCGCCGGATGACCGCGATGGAACGAGGTGTCGAAGCAGCCGACCTGCACCGCCTTCCGGAACGCCTCGCGCGCCGCGCGCACGCCGGCGAGGTTGTGCGGCTGGTGCAGCGGCGCGAAGGGCGAGAGCGCCTCGAGCGCCCCCAGCGCGTCGTCGTCGAGCCGCGCGGGCTCCGTGAAGCGCTCGCCCCCGTGCACGACCCGGTGGCCGACGGCGACCACGTCGCCGGTCCCGAAGCCTTCCGACAGGAACCCGAGCGCCGCCTCCAGCGCGCCGGCCTGGTCGGGCGCGGCGACGGCCTTGTCCGCGAGGGTGCGACCGTCGTCGCCCTTGGCCTTCAGGCGCGCGTCCTCCGCCCCGACGCGGTCGATCTCCCCGGTGCAGACCCGGCGCGGCTCCGCCTCCGCCTCGAACAGGCCGAACTTGAGCGAGGAGGAGCCGGCGTTCAGCGTCAGGACCCGGCGCGTCACGATCCGTCGTCCCCGTCATCCGCGTCGATCCTGCCGATCCGCGCGGCGTGCAGCGCCGCCACCGCGCAGGAGGCGAGGCGCGCCTTCTCGCCGTCGGCCCGGCTGGTGAGGATGATCGGCACCCGGGCGCCGAGCACCACGCCCGCCCCCTCGGCATGGGCGACGTAGGTGAGCTGCTTGGCCAGCATGTTGCCGGCGTCGAGGTCGGGCGCGACCAGCACCTCGGCCCGCCCCGCCACCTCCGAGCGGATGCCCTTGGTGCGCGCGGCGGTGATGTCGACGGCGTTGTCCATCGCCAGCGGCCCGTCGACGAGGCCGCCGGTGATCTGCCCGCGCTCGGCCATCTTGGAGAGGAGCGCCGCGTCGACCGAACTCGGCAGCTTCGGATTGATCGTCTCGATCGCCGAGAGCACGCCGACCTTCGGCTCCTCGATGCCGATGGAGATCGCGAGGTCGATGGCGTTCTGCACGATGTCCATCTTGGTCTCGAGGTCGGGCGAGATGTTGATGGCGGCGTCGGTCACCAGCATCGGATGCGCGAGCCCGGGCACGTCCATGACGAAGACGTGGGTGAGGCGGCGCCCGGCGCGCAGGCCCGCGTCCTTGCGCAGGCACGCGCGCAGCAGCACGTCGGTGTGCAGCCTGCCCTTCATCAGCGCCTCGGCCCGGTCCTCGCGCACGAGGTCCACCGCGGTGTTCGCCGCGTCGTGGGCGCTCTTGGCGGAGACGATCTCGGCCTCGCCGAGGTCGAGTCCCTCGGCCTCGGCGACCTCGCGGATGCGGCCGGGATCGCCGACGAGGATCGGCGCGATGATGGTCCGCGCGCCGGCCAGCAGCGCGCCGCCGAGCGAGGCGGCGTCCTCCGGCGCGACCACCGCGGTCGGGATCGGGCGCATCGGCTCGGCCCGCTTCAGGATCGCGTCGAAATGAACGTGGCGCTCGATCAGCAGCCCGGGAACGGCGACGTCGCCGAGGGTCATGCGCTCGGTCGGCGCCTCGACCTCCGCCTCGCCTTCGAGGATCGTCTCGCCGCCCTCCACCTCGACGCTCGCCGAGAGCAGCACGGTGCCGTCGTCGCGCTTCTCCTCGACCCGGGCGCGGGCCACGAGCACGTCGTCGGCATGGGCGCGACCGAGGAAGCGGAACCGCGTGGCGCGGTAGAGCGTGCCCGGGCCCGGCAGCCTGTTGCCGATCACCGCGCCCACGAGGCTCGCGACCCACTGCGCCGGGGCGACGGCCTCGCGCTCCGGGTCCGGCAGGTGCAGCGGATTGAGGTTGCCGGAGGCGTTGGCGAACACCAGGAAGTCGTCCACCGTGCAACTTCGCCGCAGTTCCGCGCTCTCGCCGATCTCGAGCTCGTCGAAAAGCCGGTTCGGGGTCTTCATGCGCGGCATTTCCTTCACCCGGTCGGAACGCGGCCGACGAGTCGGCCGCAGTCGCCAAGGTAACGACGCGGCGCGGCGGGGGATGCCGACGCGATGCCGCGGCCGTCTGCGACTTTGGCGCCATCCGCGAAGCGCCGGACGCACGTCGATCCTTCACGGCGCCCGTTTCGGAAGCGTCACGGACCCTCGCCGGGGGGGCGGCCCGGCGAACGCGGCGGCGCGCGGGGCGGGCCGCGCCCCGACGCCCCGGCGCGAAGGCGTCAGCCCGCCCAGCCGTCGAGGCGCCGGAAACGCGCCTCCGGCACGCCCGCCACGTCGACGTCGACCGCGAAGATCCCGCCGGCGCCGGGCTCGGCCTTCAGCGTGCCCTGATCGAGCCCGGTGCGCGCGGTGGTCACGAAGAGCCGCGTCAGCCCCGGCCCCCCGAAGGCCGGGCAGGTGGGGCGCGAGATCGGCAGCGGCACGGTGCGGTCCACCCGCCCGTCGGGCGCGTATCGCACCAGCCGCGCCCCGTCCCATTCCGCGTTCCAGAGGAACCCCTCGGCGTCGCAGACCGAGCCGTCGGGCCAGCCCTCGGTCCGCACGAACAGCGCGTCCGGCCCCTCCGGCGCCCCCGCGGCGTCGAGCGGCTGGCGCCGGATCGCCTTGTCGGGCGTGTCGCACCAGTAGGCCGTGCGGCCGTCGGGCGAGAAGGCGATGGAGTTCGCCACCGTGATCCCCTCGCGGTAGCCCTGCGGCCCCTCGGCCGTGACGCGCCGGATCGCGCCGGCGTCCTTGTCGTGCCGCCAGCCCATCGAGCCGATCCAGAAGTCCCCGTTCGGCGCGCAGCGCCCGTCGTTGGAGCGCACGCCCTCGGGATTGGGCAGATCCCAGGCCTTCACCGCCTCCGCCGTCTCGACGTCGAAGCGCCAGAGCGCGGTCTCGGTCGCCAGCAGCAGATGCGTGCGGGAGATCCAGGCCAGCGAGCCGATCGCCTCGGGAAAGGCCCATCGGCGCGGGCTCCCCCCCTCGGCGTCGCAGGCGAACAGCGCCTTGCCGTTGATGTCCGTCCAGAACAGCTCGTCCCGCTCGGGGTGCCAGAGCGGCCCCTCGCCGAGGCTGTTCTCGACCGGAACGAGGAGGTGGGGGATATCGAACCGCTCCATCCTGGTCTCCCTGGCGAATGTCGGGCCGTCGCGAGCCTCGATGTCCGGTGCCGGCGCCGTGCGGAACCCGAGCCTGAATCCGTCCGCCGACGATGTCGAGGGCCTTGCGGCGGACGCGGGCGAAGATGCGCGGCCGTCGTGCAGCTCCCGAGGCCGACCGCCGGACCGGACGCCGTCGTCGGCGCGGGCCTCCCCCGGCGGGGCGCGCCGCTCGGGGGGATCGCCCCCCCTCGCGCCGCCGCGTCGCCCCGTGGGGGCGACGCGAGGGGCGCCCGGCCGCGGCCGGCCCGAAGCCGACCCCGCCGCCTCAGGCCATCCCGTCGGGCACCGCGACGCCGGTCTTGGCGGAGGCCTCGGCCAGCGAGGCCCGGAGCCCCGCCGAGAGCGGCACGCCGTCCCGCGCCGCGGCCACGCGCCCCGCGCGCTCCGGCTCGCCCGGCGTCAGCACCGGCCTCGCCGCGTCGCGCGGCGCGGCCGAGCGCACGGCCTCGAGGAACGCCGCCGCCTCCGCCGCGATGCCCTCGGGATCGCCGAAGCGCTTCGGGTCGAGCACGATGGAGAGCATCCCGTTGCAGAAGCGCGCGTCCGGGTCCGCGTTGGTGCCGGAGCCGATCAGCGCCCCGGCCAGCAGCTCGCAGGCCAGCGCGAGGCCCGAGCCCTTGTGGTCCCCCATCGGCTGCAGCGCGCCCGGCCCGGCGCGCGGGTCCGGCGCGGCGCGCGACGCGGTCTCGCCGTAGAGCGTGGCGGGGCGGTCGGAATCCGCGCCGTCCGGGTCCACCATCGCGTCGGGCGGCAGCGGCTTGCCGGACTTCAGCGCCACCAGCACCTTGCCCTCGGCGACGCGGGAGGTGGCGAAGTCCAGCACGAAGTCGCCGCCCGCCTGCGGAACGCCGACGCAGATCGGATTGGTGCCGAGGCGCCGCTCGGTCGCGCCGAAGGGCGCGACGAGGCGCGAGCCCGGCACGCTCACCCAGTGGATCGACCAGAGGCCCCGCGCGCAGAGCCGCTCGGCCCAGGCGCCGATGCGCCCGAGATGGCCCGACCGGCGCAGGCCGAGCAGACACACCCCCTCGGCCTCCGCCACCTCCGCCGCGGCGTCCACCGCCTTCGCGCCGGCGACCTGGCCGAAGCTGAAATGCGCGTCCATCAGCAGGAGCGCGCCGGAGCGCGACAGCGTCTCGACCTTGGCGGCGGGGATCATGCGGCCCTGCTCCACCCATTCGACGTAGCGGGCGGTGCGCACGATGCCGTGGCTCGGATGACCCGAGAGGTCGGCGAGGACCAGGTTCTCCGCCACCTGCCGCGCCTCGTCGGGCGGGCAGCCGGCGCCGGCGAAGATCGCCGTCAACCAGGCCTCGACCGCCGCCTGCGGGGCGTGCACCACGCCGTCCGATCCGTCCATCTCCGTCCCTCCCGAAAGCCCGCCGGTCTCGCGCCGGCCGGCGTGATCACGGCACGCCGCCGCGGCCGCCGCAAGCCCCCCGTCCGACGGCGCCCCGCGGCGGCGCCTCTGCACGGCAGGCTTCGCGAAACCGAGGCCGAGCCTGCGCGGAACGATACCCGAACACGCCCTCCCGTCGCAGCCCGTCCGTCGCCGATCCGAAACCGAATCGCGCCTGCACTCCGGCGGCGGACGCGCTAGGGTGCGGAAACGGATCCTCCGGAGGAGCCCGCCATGCTGCGCCCCCCCGCCCCCCGACCGCTCGGCCCCGTGCCGGCCCTGCTGCGCCATCTGGCCGAGCCCGAGCGCGATCTGCTCGCGCTGCTGCCGGCGGACGCCTATCGCCGGCGCGTCGGGCGGCTGGGGCATTCGCGCCGCCTCATCCTGCTGGTCAACGACCCCGTGCAGGTGCGTGAGATCATGGGACCGAGGGCGCGGGAGTTTCCCAAGAACGACCTCTTCGCCGGGGCGCTCTCGCCGTTGGTGCGCGACAGCGTCTTCACCTCGGCGGGCGAGACCTGGGCCCGCCAGCGCCGCCTCGTCGATCCCGCCTTCGGCCACATGCAGGTGCGCCGCGCCTTCCCCCGCATGGCCGAGGCGGTGGACGACGCGGAGGCGCGGCTCGACGCCGCCGCCGCGTGCGGCGAGGCGGTCGCGCTCGACGCCGCCATGAGCCGCGTCACCGCCGACGTCGTGTTCAGGGCGATCTTCGGCGAAAGCCTCGAAACCTCGGCCGCGCAGGAGATATTCGAGGCCTTCGCCGCCTTCCAGCGCAGCGTCGCGCATGTCGACGCGGCCCGCCTGATCCTCGGGCGCCCCTTCGCGCCGACGCCGGTCTCGCCCGAATGCCGGGAGGCCTGCGAGACCATCCGGGGGCGCCTGCGCGAGTGGATCGCCGCGCGCATGGCCGCGCCCCCGCGCGAGGATCTCTGCTCCGCCCTGATCGCCGCGCGCGATCCAGAGGGCGGCCCGGCCTTCGACCTCGAGGAACTGGTCGACACGGTCGGCGTCTTCTTCCTCGCCGGGCACGAGACCACGGCGGGGGCGCTCACCTGGGCGCTCTGGATGCTGTCGGAGGACGCCGGCGCCGCCGCGCGCCTGCGCGCCGAGACGGAGGCCGAGGCGGGGAGCGGGCCGATCCCGCTTGGCGCCGTGAAGCGCCTGGTCCGCGCCCGCGCCGCGTTCCGCGAGGCGATGCGGCTCTACCCGCCGCTCGCCTTCCTGCCGAGGGTCGCGCTGCAACCTACGGAGATCGATGGCATTTCCGTCCCTCGCGGTGCGATGGTCATGGTCAGCCCCTGGACGCTGCACCGCTCGCCCGACCTCTGGGAGCATGCCGACTGCTTCGATCCCGACCGCTTCCTCCCCGAGCGCGAGCGCGCCGTGGAGCCGGGCAGCTACATCCCCTTCGGCCTCGGCGAGCGCATCTGCGTCGGCGCCGCCTTCGCCACGGTCGAGGCGACGCTGATCCTCGCCCGGCTGATGCGCCGCTACCGCTTCGAGGCGCTGGCGCCGGAGGCGGCCCGGCCGCTCGCCCGCCTCACCCTGCGCCCGGCCGAGCCCCTGCGCGTGCGCGTCCGGCGCCGCGCTTCGGCCGAGCCGGCGGCGGCCGTCACCGCCGCCTGACCGCCTCATCGGAGAACGCATGCCCCGCACCGCCCTGATCGTCGGCGTCACCGGCGTCACCGGCCGCGGCCTCGCCGCGCGGCTCGTCCCCGACCCGGACTGGCGCGTCCTCGGCCTCGCCCGCCGGCCGGAGGACGCGCCCGAAGGCGTCGAGGCCGTCGCGGCCGATCTCTCCGACCCCGCCGCCGCCCGCGCCGCCCTCGCGCCGCATGACGACGTCACCCACCTCTTCCACTGCGCCTTCGACGGACGCGGCGGTTTCGCGGAGCAGGTCCCGGCGAACCTGGCCCTTCTCGACAACGCGCTCGACGCGGTGGAGGCGGCCGGCGCGCCGCTCGCGCATGTCCACCTCGTCGAGGGCACCAAGTGGTACGGCTCCCACCTCGGCCCGTTTCCGACGCCGGCGCGGGAGGACGACCCGCGGCACATGCCGCCGAACTTCTACTTCGACCAGCAGGACAGCCTCGCCGCCCGCGTCGCCGCCGGCGCGCCTTGGAGCTGGAGCGCCTGCCGCCCGCACGCGATCTGCGGCTTCTCGCTCGGCAATCCGATGAACCTCGCCATGGCGATCGCCGCCTACGGCGCGATCTGCCGGGAACTGGGGCTGCCGATGCGCTTTCCCGGCAAGCCCAAGGCGTGGGAGGCGCTTTATCAGGTCTGCGACGCGGGGCACCTCGCCGAGGCGATGGTCTGGATGGCGACCGATCCCGCCTGCGCGAACGAGGCGTTCAACGTCGTCAACGGGGAGCCCTTCCGATGGAAGCGCCTCTGGCCGCGCCTCGCCGCGATGCTGGGCTGCGAGGCGGGCGAGCCGCAGACCCTGCCGCTGGCGCGGTGGATGGCGGACAAGGGGCCGCTGTGGGATCGCATCGTCGAGCGTGACGGCCTGCGCCCCGTGCCGTGGGAACAGGTCGCGAACTGGGGCTTCGCCGAATTCGTCTGGTCCACCGAATGGGACTGCGTGAGCTCGATGCTGAAGGCGCGGCAGGCCGGATTCCACGCGGTGGTGGACGACGAGACGATGTTCGCCCGTCTCTTCGAGCGCTTCCGCGCCGAGAGGGTGATCCCCTGAGCGGCGCCGCCGCTCAGATCGCCGGGGTGTCCAGCCAGGCCTCGGCCTCGTCGCGCGCCTTGAGCGGGAACGCCTTCACCTCCAGCCCGGGAATCACCGCCCCCTCAAGCTCGGCCGTCCGCCGCAGCCACTCGGAATCGCTCACCATCGCGGCGCGGTCGAAGCGGCGGATCAGCCCGAGCAGCTTCGGCAGGCGGGCGAGCTCGACGCCGATCGCGCCGGGGCTCGGCATGACGAACTCCGGCGCCTCGAAGAGCATCCGTCCGCGAGAGATCCCCTCGGCCTGCGCGATCAGCTCGTCCAGGCCCCGCCGCATGACGTCGGCGTCGACTTCGCCTTTCATCGTCACGTCGATGCGGGTCGGTCCGGTCTTGGTCACGGTCAGCATGTCGCCCCTCCTTCGCGGCTTCTCAGCCTGAGGTGACGTCGGGACGGCCGGCGCGTCCGTCAACCCTCCGACCCCTCGCCTCGCGCCGCGCCGCCCGCTACGCTCGCAGGGTCAGCCGCGAGGGAGGAGACCATGCCGCTCATCGACCGCCAGACCGCCGGCGTCTACATCATCGCCGCCACGCCGTTCGAGGACGACGGCGTGCTCGATCTCGCCTCCATCGACCGGCTGACGGACTTCTACCTCGCCAAGGGCGTCGACGGCATGACCGTCCTCGGCGTGATGGGCGAGGCGCCGAAGCTGACGCCGGAGGAGAGCTTCGCCGCCGCCGCCCGCTTCATCGAGCGGTCGTCCGTGCCGGTCATCGTCGGCGTCTCCGCCCCCTCCTTCGGCGCGATGAAGGCGCTGACGGCGCATTCGATGGACAAGGGGGCCGCCGGCGTCATGGTCGCCCCGCCGCCCCCGCTCAAGACCGAGACGGCGGTGCTGGCCTACTACGCGCAGGTCTGCGAGGCGTTGGGGCCCGACGTTCCGGTGGTGTTCCAGGACTATCCGCAGCTCACCGGGGTCCATGTCACCGCGGGCACGATCCTCGAGCTGACCCGCCGGCATCCGCAGATCGTCATGCTCAAGCACGAGGACGCGCCGGGCCTGAACAAGCTCTCGGCCGTGCGCGAGGGCTCCGGCACGGCCGAGACGCCGCGCATGTCGATCCTCTGCGGCAACGGCGGCATCCATCTCGCGCAGGAGATGCAGCGCGGCGCCGACGGGGCGATGACCGGCTTCGCCTTCCCCGAGATGCTGGTGGAGGTGGTGCGGCTGCACTGCGCGGGCGACGTCGACGGGGCCGAGGACCTCTTCGACGCCTGGCTGCCGCTGGTGCGGCACGAGCAGCAGCCCGGGCTCGGCCTCGCGCTCCGCAAGGAGGCGCTGCGCCGGCAGGGCGCCATCGCGAGTTCCGCGGTGCGGGCGCCGGGGCCGAAGCTGACCGCGGCGGATCAGGCGGAGCTGACGCGGCTGGTGGCGCGGGTCGGCGCCCGCCTCGGCCGCGACCTCGCCGCGGCGGCCTGAATGGAACTGGACCGCGTCGTCGCCGGGGGGCGCGTGCTCCTCGGCGACCGGCTCGTGGAGGCGGATGTCGGCATCCGCGAGGGCCGGATCGCCGCGCTGGCCGAGCGCCTCGACGGGGCCGAACGCATCGACGCCGCCGGCCGCCTCGTGCTGCCCGCCGGCATCGACGCCCATTGCCATGTCGCGCAGGAGAGCTCCGCCGGCATGATGTCGGCCGACGGCTACCGCTCCGCCTCGATCTCCGCCGCCGCGGGCGGCAACGCGGTGATCCTGCCCTTCGCCGCGCAGGCGCCCGGCGAACGCCCGATGGCCGCCCTCGACCGCTACGCCGAACGCGCCGAGGGGCAGTCCGTCCTCGACTGGGCCAACCCGCTGATCCTGTCCGACCCGACGCCCGAGGCGCTGGAGGAGCTGCCGTTCTGCTTCGCCCGCGGCGTCCCGGCGCTGAAGGTGTTCCTGACCTACGCCGTGCGCCTCGATGACCGGCAGTTCCTCGACGTGCTCTGGGCGGCGAAGGCGGCGGGCGTCCTCACCATGGTCCACGCCGAGAACCACGGCCTCATCGAGTGGATGATCGCCCGGCTGCTCGACCGCGGGCTCGACGCGCCGAAATGGCACGCGGCGAGCCGCCCCGCCATCGGCGAGACCGAGGCGGTGCGCCGGGCCGTCGCGCTGGCGGAGGCGGTGGACGCCCCGCTCTACCTCGTCCACGTCGCAACCCCCGAAGGCGCCGAGGCGGTGCGCGAGGCGCGCGCCCGCGGCGTGCGCGTCTGGGCGGAGACCTGCCCGCACTACCTGACGCTCGGCCGCGAGGATCTCGACCGGCCGGGCCGGGAGGGCGCCAAGTTCGTCTGCTCGCCCCCGCTCCGCGACGCCGAGACGGCCGAGGCGCTCTGGCGCCATCTCCGCGCGGGGACGCTCGCCAGCGTCAATTCCGACCACGCGCCCTACCGGTTCGACGAGACCGGCAAGTTCTTTCACGGCCCGGACATTCCGTTCACGAAGCTCGCCAACGGCCTTCCCGGCCTCGGCGCGCGCCTTCCGATCCTGTTCTCGGAAGGCGTCGCCAAGGGCCGCATCGGCTTGGCGCAGTTCGCGGCGCTCTCCGCCGGCAACGCCGCCCGCCTCTTCGGCCTCGCGCCGGCCAAGGGCGCGAT
The DNA here is from genome assembly GCA_041685625.1 of Paracoccaceae bacterium. GTDB lineage: Bacteria > Pseudomonadota > Alphaproteobacteria > Rhodobacterales > Rhodobacteraceae > Albimonas. Next base: position 16,306 of record JAWLFJ010000004.1, read on the forward strand.
CGCCATCGGCGCCGACGCGGATCTCGCCCTCTGGGATCCGGAGGCGGAATGGACCCTCGACCTCGCCTCGCAACAGGACGCGATGGACTACACGCCCTTCGACGGCATGCGCCTGACGGGCCGGCCCGAGACGGTGCTCCTTCGCGGCGAGACCGTCATGCATCGCGGCGAGCTGCGCGTGGAGCCGGGCTACGGCCGGCCGCTGACCAAGGGGACGCCCGACCTCTCCGACCAGCCCGGAACCGGCGCCCCGGCGCTGCACGGCCCGCAGACCTTCGGCGAGGATCTGCGGTGAGCGGGCCGATCCTCGTCCTGAACCCCAACTCGAACGCCGAGGTCACGGCGGGGCTCGACCGCGCTCTCGCCCCCTTCCGCCTCGGCGGCGGGCCGGAGATCGAGTGCCTGACGCTGGCCGAGGGACCGTTCGGCGTCGAGAGCCGGCGCGACGGCGACGCGGTGATCCTGCCGATGCTGGCGCTGCTGCGCTCCCGCCCCGAGGCCGCGGCCGTCGTCGTCGCCTGCTACTCCGATCCCGGCGTCGAGACCCTGCGCGAGCAGCTCGCCGTCCCCGTCTTCGGCATCCAGGAGGCCGGCGTCCTCGCCGCCCTCGCCCGCGCCGACCGCTTCGGCGTGATCGCGCTGTCGGAGGCTTCCATCGCCCGCCACCGCCGCCGTCTCCGCGGTCTCGGCCTGCTCGAGCGCTGGGTCGGGGAGGAGGCCGCCGCGCTCTCCGTCGCCGAATCCGCGCATGCCCCCGCGACGCTCGAAGAGGCCGGCCGCCGCCTCACGGCCCGCGGCGCCGGCGCGCTCGTGCTCGGCTGCGCCGGCATGGCCGAGGCGCGCGGGCCGCTCGAGGCCGCCCTCGGCGTGCCGGTGATCGAGCCGACGCAGGCCGCCGTCGCGCTCGCGCTGCACGCCGTCCTCGCGCCCTGAGGTCACTCCGCGGCCGGCCGCGCCCGCGTCCGGCCGGCGATCATCTCCTCCACGTCGATGGTGGAGCGCACGCCGACGTCGTCCAAATGCGTCTCGATCCAGCGACCGGCGGCCGCGCGCCCGATGTCGCGCAGATGGCAGAGAAACGCCCATTCGGCGTTGACCTTGGAGGAGGCGCCGAGCGGGCGCATCCGCTTGCGCGCCTCGATCATGTGCACCCGCACCTCGCGGTAGCGCGCGGGATCGAGGCGGTGCTCCTCCACCATGCGCCGCACGAAGTCGATCTGCCTCAGCTCCAGCAGGAGCGAGGAGTTGAAGGTGATCTCCCCGATGCGGTCGTGGATCTCCCGCGCGCTGCGCGGCACGCCGGGGCGGACCACCGGGTTGATCTGCACGATCACGATGTCGTCGCAGCGGGCGAGATCGACGAAGGGGAACAGCACCGGGTTGCCCATGTAGCCGCCGTCCCAGAACGCCTCGCCGTCGATCTCCACCGCCTGGAACATCGAGGGCAGGCAGGCCGAGGCCATCACCGCGTCGACGCTCAGCTCCTCGCCGGTGAAGACGCGCACGCGCCCGGTCTCGACGTTTGTGGCGGAGACGAAGACCGGCATGTCGCCGCAGCCGCGGACCTTGTCGAAGTCCACCGTCTCGGCCACGAGGTCGCGCAGCGGATTGATCGCCATCGGATTGAGATCGTAGGGCGAGGCGATCCGGCTCGCGAGGTCGAGCCAGAGATAGACCGGCGACTGCTCCAGCGACCAGCGCCCGGTCAGCCGCGCCCAGGGCGGCCGGCGGAGCGGGCTGGCGACCGCGGCATGGCTCACCTTGCGCCAGAACGCCGCCAGGGCTTCGCGCGCGCCCTCGCCGCCGCCGTCGTACATGCCGTGTGCGGCGACGACGGCGTTCATGGCGCCGGCGGAGGTGCCGGAGATCGCCTCGATCCATATGCGCCCGTCCTCGAACAGCCGGTCGAGGACGCCCCAGGTGAAGGCGCCGTGCGCCCCGCCGCCCTGCAGCCCGAGATTGACCGACTTCTCGTGCCGGGGCAGCCGTCCGTATCGCTTCGACATCGCTCGCTCCGCCGCTTCGCTGCGGCGCAGCATAGCGCGGATGCGGTCCTGCGGCGAGGGGGGCTCAGATCACGGCCGTCTCGGGGGCCGCCGCGCCGCGCGCGATCCGCGCCGCGGCGAGCGGCGAGAGATCGAGGCTGCGCCAGCCGCCATGCACGATCCATTCCGCGATCCCGCGCCCGACGCCGGCCGCGTGCTGAAGCCCGTGGCCGGAGAAGCCCGCCGCGATCAGCAGGCTGTCGCAGCCCGGATGCGGGCCGACGAGGCCGTTCCGGTCGTCCGGGTTCCATTCGTAGTGCCCGGCCCAGAAGCCGCGGAGCTTCAGCGCCTCGAAGCCGGGCGAGCGGGCCGCGAGGGCGGGCCAGAGCGCGCCCTCCCATTCCTCGTGGCGCGGCTCGAAGTCGTCCGCGGCCACGTCCGGGTCCGGATCGGGCGGGGCGGCGCCGATGAAGCCCGCGCCCTCCGGCCGGCACCAGCAGCCCGTCGGGTCGATGGTCAGCGGCGCGTCGGCGGGCGGCGGGTCGGCGCAGTCGAAGGCGAAGACGGTGCGCTTGCGCGGGCGCACGGGCAGCGGAAGGCCGGCCCAGCCGCAGACCTCCGCCGCGCGAGGGCCGGCGGCGTTCACCGCGAGGCCGCAGGGGATCGCGCCGCCGTCCGCCAGCGTCACCGCCGTCACCCGGCCGCCCTGCAGGGACAGGCCCGTGGCTTCGACGTGCCGGAACTCGGCCCCCGCCTCCCGCGCCTTGTCGCGGAGGCCGCGCAGCAGGCCCATGTTGTCGAACCAGCCCTGACCCTGCCGCAGAAAGCTGCCGAGGGTCAGGTCGTCGACGCGCAGATGCGGGAAGCGCGCGGCGATCTCCTCGGGCGCGAGGAGTTCGGTCGGCACGCCCTCCGCCCGCTGCACCTCGGCGGCCGCGCGCAGGCCCGCCGCCTCCGCCTCCGAAGCGGCGAGGAAGAGATAGCCGTTCTCCTTCAGCGCCAGATCCGGGGCGGGGCCGCGGGCGGTCGCCATCAGCTTCGGAAAGCCCCGGATCACCTCGAGCCCGAAGCGGCTGAGCGCGATGTTCACCGGCGTCGTGAACTGAAGGCGGATGCCGGATGCCGAGAGCGCCGTCGAGGCGCGGGCGTGGGTCGGGTCCCGCTCCAGCACCAGAACCGAGCCCGCGAACCCCTCGAACGCCTTCAGCCAGCAGGCGACGGCGGCGCCGATCACGCCGCCGCCGATCACCACGACGTCGGCGCCGCCCCGCGTCATACGGCCGAGATGCCGCCGTCCACCGCCAGCGTCTGGCCGGTCATGAAGCCGTTCTCGGGCGAGGCGGCGAAGAGAATGGCGGCCGCCACCTCCTCCGGCTCGCCGAGCCGGCGCATCGGCACGCCGCGGACCAGATGGCTCTCCGCCGCCTCCCGGTCGCCGCCCGCCGCCAGAAGCTGCCGCTCCACCATCGCGGTGCGCGCGTAGCTCGGGCAGACGGCGTTGACGCGGATGCCGCGCCGCGCGTTCTCGGCCGCCGCCGTCCGCGTCAGCCCGACGACGCCGTGCTTCGCCGCGGCGTAGACGGCCAGCGTCGGGGCGCCGCCGATGCCGGCCGAGGAGGCGATGTTGACGATGGCGCCGCCGCGCCCGCCGGCGCGCCGGTCCATCGCCGGAATCTGCGCCTGCATCGCCCAGAGCACGCCGAGGAGGTCGATCTCGATCACCTTGCGGGCCTCGGCCTCCGGCACGTCCTCGACGCGCGCCTGCGGGTTGACGATCCCGGCATTGTTCACCGCGACGTCGAGCCCGCCGAACTTCGTCTGCGCCAGCGCCGCCAGCTCCCGATGCAGCGCCGGGTCGGCGACGTCGCCGGCCAGCACCGCCGTCTCGGCGTCGAGCGACCCCGCGGCGGCCTCCAGCGCCGCCATCGAAAGGTCGGACAGCACCAGCCGCGCGCCTTCCGCTGCGAAGCCCGCCGCGGCGGCGCGTCCGAAGCCGCCCGTCGCGCCCGTGATCAGGACGGTGAGCCCCTCGAACCGCTTCACGTCGCCTTCTCCAGATAGTCGGTGGCGATGTCGGCGATCTTCGGCACCGCCTCGCCGTAGGTCTTGGCCTTCTCCGGATTGGAGGCGTTGCCGTCGAGCGCGCGCTTGTAGACGCCCTGCAGGATGGCGGCCATGCGATAGAAGTTGAAGACGATGGCGAAATCCCAGTCGGGCACGTCCGAGAGACCGCGCCGCTCGCAGTATCTGGCGACGTAGTCCTTCTCCGCCGGCAGCCCGGTCCGCGGACTGCGCTCCAGATCGCCGAGGCCGCGGAAGCCGCCTTTGTAGGGCAGCCGCCAGTTCATGCACTGATAGGCGAGTTCGGCGATCGGGTGGCCGATGGTCGACAGCTCCCAGTCCAGCACCGCGATGATGCGCGGCTCGGTCGGGTGGAACATGACGTTGTCGAGCCGGTAGTCGCCGTGCACGAGCGAGGACACCCCGTCGTCCTCCGGCATGTTCGCCTCCAGCCATGCGGCCAGCGCGTCCATCTTCGGGCTCGGCTCGGTCTCCGACGCCTTGTACTGCTTCGACCAACGGTTGAACTGCCGGGCGTAGTAGCTGCCCGGGCGTCCGAAATCGCCGAGGCCGACGGCCTCGTGATCGACGTCGTGCAGCGCCGCGAGCACCCGGTTCATCTCGTCGTAGATCGCCGCGCGTTCGGTGGGCTCGTAGTCGGGCAGGGCAGGATCCCAGAGGACGCGGCCCTCCTTGTACTCCATGACGTAGAACATCCGCCCGAGCGGATTGCTCTCGTCCGCCATGTGCAGCATCCGCGGCACCGGCACGTCGGTCTCCGCGAGCGCCGCCATCACGCGGTGCTCCCGGTCGACCTGGTGGGCGGATTTCAGCAGCTCCCCCGGCGGCTTGGCGCGGAGGACGTACGAGCCCGAGTCGGCGTCCAGCCGGAAGGTCGGGTTCGACTGCCCGTCCGAGAACTTGACGGCGGCCTTCAGCCCCTTCAGCCCCGGCACGTTGGCCTCGAGATAGGGGGCCAGCGTCTCGACGTCGATCTGCGCGGCGGCATGGGCGCTCATGCGGCGGCCTCCTCCCCGAGCTGGATGTGGGAGAGCCAGATCGCCGCCAGCGCCGGCTTGCCGCCGGAGGCGACCTCCCGGCCTTCGATCTCGACCGTCACGTCCCAGGTCACGATCAGCGTGTTCGCCTTAATGCGCGCGTCGGCGACGGTGATGCGCCCGCGCACGCGGCTGCCGACCGGCACCGGCGCGATGAAGCGCACCTTGTCGAGGCCGTAGTTCAGCCCCATCACCGCGCCCTTCGCCATCGGCGTGACCTGATAGGCGAAGCCCGCCAGCAGCGACAGCGTGTAGAAGCCGTGCGCGATGGTGCCGTCCAGCCCGCGCCCCTTGGCGCCTTCGGGGCTGACATGGACGATGTTGCGGTCGTCGGTGCAGACCGCGAAGCCGTCCACCTCCTCCTGGGTCACGTCGTGCCACGCCGTGACGCCGATCTCCTTTCCGACCGCCGCCTGATAGTCCTCGAACGCCCACACGGGCACGTCCCGCTCCAGCGGGTCCATGTCCTCGAACTCGAAAGGTCCGACCGTCTTTCTCATGCTTCGCGCCCCGCTTCGAAGAGATCGCCGCCCGTCATCGTCCCGATGCCGCCGTCGAGCGGCAGGATGCAGCCGGTCACGTAGGCGCCGGCCCTCGAGGAGAGGAACAGCGCCGCGCCCATCAGATCCTCCGCCGTGCCGAGCCGGCCGAGCGGCACGGTCCTCGCCATCGCCGCCGCCTTCTGGTCCGTGTCTGTGGCGAAGGCCGTCATCCGCGAGGGGAAGGGCCCCGGCGCGAAGGCGTTCACCGTCAGCCGCCGCCCCGCCAGCTCCTTGGCGAGGATCCGCGTCAGATGGTGCACCGCGGCCTTGGAGGCCGAGTAGGAATAGGTTCCGTCCGCCAGCGGCCAGGCGCCCATCACCGAGCCGAGATTGATCACCCGCGCCGGGTCCTCGTCGCTCGCGCCGGCCTCGAGCAGCGGCAGCAGCCGCCGCGTCAGGTCGAACAGGCCCGCGACGTTGACCCGCATCACCCGCTCCCAGCCCTTCCAGGGGAAGTCGTCGAGCGTCTCGCCCCAGGTCACGCCGGCGTTGTTGACGAGGACGTCGAGCGCCTCGGCGCGCCGCCCGACCTCCGCCGCCAGCGCCTCGCACCCCTCCTCCGAGCCGACGTCGCCCTGGAAGGCCTCCACCGTGCCCTTGAGGCCCATCGCGTTCAGCTCCGCCGCCGTCGCCTCGCAGGCGTCGAGCTTGCGGCTCGCGATCATCACCCGCGCGCCGCCGCGGGCCAGCCCCTCGGCGATGGACCGGCCGATGCCGGCGCCGCCGCCGGTGACCAGCGCGGCCTTGCCGCCGACGCCGAACAGGTCCTCGAGATCGCTCATGCCGCCTCCCTTCGCGCCGGCCTCTGGCGGGCCGGTCCGCGCGCCGCGCCGCCGCTGCGGCGTCCGCGCGCTTGCCAACATACCCGGTAGTATGCAATCGTGCACGACATGGACGCAAGCCCTGAGACGGCCCTTCAAGACAGGGCGCCCGACGCTCCGGCCGCCGACGGCGGACCGCGGGACGAGGTGCTCGTCGCCGCGGCCGAGACCTTCACAGCCAAGGGCTTCGCCGCCGCCTCGATCGACGACGTCGCCCGCGCCATGGGGGCCACCAAGGGCCGCGTCTACCACTATCATCGCTCGAAGCTGGACCTTTTCGCGGCCGTGGTGCGCCGGGGGCTCGAGATCATCCACGCCGACGTGACGCGCGCCGCCGCGGCGGCGGGCGCGGACCCGGCCGCGCGGATGGCCGCCATGACCCGCGCCCACCTCGTCTCGATTCTGCGCGACCGGCCATTCCACCGCTGCGCGCTGCAGGGCGTCGAGATGCACCTGACCGCGGCCACAACGCCCGACCAGCGCGCCGCCCTCGGCGACCTGATCGCGCTGCGCGACCGTCACCAGCGCCTGTTCGAGGACGCCATCGCCGAGGGCGCCCGCGGCGGGGTCTTCGGCGCGACCGATCCGCGGCTCGCGGCGCGCACGCTGCTCGCGGCCCTCAACGGGCCGGTGCACTGGTACCGGCCCCGCGCCGGAGAGACCGAGGCGGACCGCGCCCGCCTCGTCGAGGAGATCGCCGCCTTCGCCCTCCGGGGCCTGGGCGCGCAAGCCGAACCCACGAAAGGGAGGAAAGCATGAACACCCGCGTAGCTCCGGGCGCCGAGATGGCCCTCGGCATGTCCGACCGGCTGAAGCCGATCCACGCCAAGGTCGCGGCGATGATCCGCGACGAGATCACCCCCGCCTCCGAGGAGTTCCTCCAGGAGGTCGCGAACAATCCGGACCGCTGGACCTACACGCCGCGGATGAAGGAGATCCTCGAGGGGCTGAAGAAGAAGGCCCGCGCCGAGAACCTCTGGAACTTCTGGCTGACCGATTCCGAGGCCGGCTGGGGCCTGACCACGGTCGAATACGCCTACCTCGCCGAGGAGATGGGCAAGGCGCATCTCGGGGCCGAGACCTTCAACTGCTCCGCGCCCGACACCGGCAACATGGAGGTGCTCGAGCGCTACGGCAACGAGCGCCACAAGGAGCAGTGGCTGAAGCCGCTGCTCGACGGCGAGATCCGCTCGGCCTACCTGATGACCGAGCCCGACGTCGCCTCCTCCGACGCCACCAACATGCAGATGAAGTGCGAGCGCGTCGGCGACGAATACGTGCTGAACGGCGAGAAGTGGTGGTCCTCCGGCGCCGGCGATCCGCGCTGCAAGATCTACATCGTCATGGTGCACACCCCGGACGCGAACCGCCCCAAGCACCAGCAGCATTCGATGGTGCTGGTCCCGGCCGAGACGCCCGGCATCACCAAGCTGCGCGCGATGTCGGTCTATGGCGAGGACGACGCGCCCCACGGCCACCTGCACCTCAAGTTCGAGGACGTTCGCGTCCCGGCCGAGAACCTGCTGCTCGGAGAGGGCCGCGGCTTCGAGATCTCCCAGGGCCGCCTCGGCCCGGGCCGCATCCATCACTGCATGCGCGCGATCGGCCAGTCCGAGAAGGCGCTCGAACTGATGATCAAGCGCGGCCTCGACCGCGAGGCCTTCGGCAAGCAGCTGATCCATCTGGGAGCCAACTACGACATCATCGCCGAGGCGCGGATGAAGATCGAGCAGGCGCGCCTGCTCTGCCTCAAGGCCGCCTGGATGATGGACCAGGGCGACCCGCGCGCCGCGGCGCCGTGGATCTCGATGATCAAGGTCGTCGCGCCCCGCATCGCGACCGAGATCGTGGACGAGGCGATCCAGATGCACGGCGGCGGCGGCGTCTCCCAGGACACGCCCCTGGCGCGCGACTGGACGCACCTGCGCACGCTGCGTCTCGCCGACGGCCCGGACGCGGTGCACCGCCGCCAGGTCGCCCGCCGCGAGCTGCGCCAGCACACGCAGCAGAAGGTCTGACATTCCTGCCGGGCGGCATCGCGCCGCCCGGCCCGGACGGGACGAGGAAGGGCGGCCGGCGATCCCGGCCGCCCGTTCGCTTTGAACGGTCCGATCTCCCCCGGTGCGTCTCCGCCGCCAAGACGCGACCCGCCACGAGCCGAGGGTCCGCGCCTCGGGGGCCGCGCCTGCGGTCCGCGCGACCGACCGCCGCGACCGCGCCCTCCTTCCCCCCGCCGCCGTTCTGAAGCGATCCCGCCCGACGGCCCAGCAAGAGGGGGCGAACCCGACGCCCACGGCCGTCTCGGCCGTGTGCGGTCCGCGCCCGCGATCCGCACCGCCGTCGGCCGGGTCGTCGAACCGATGGGCGTCGGCGCACTCGTCAGGCCGCGCCCGCCCTCGCCGCGCCGCTCGTCGAGGCGGGACTGCCGGTTCGAGCGTTCGGAATCCGGGTGGCGCCGCGCGCCCGCCGTGGCAGTCTGCGCAGCAATCACGAGACGCCCGAGGGAGGCCCCATGACCGACGTCGCCGAGCGCATCCGACTCGCCCGCCAGCAGTCCGTCGCCGACACGCTGCGCCGGTCCGCCCGCCGCCATCCCGACAAGCCCGCGATCCTCTGCGGCGACGTCGCGTGGAGCTACGGCGAGTTCGACGCCCTGGTCGACCGCCTCGCGCGCGGCCTGCTCGCCCGCGGCCTCGCCAAGGGCGACCGCGTGGCGATCCTCTCGCGCAACTCCCACGCCTTCGCCGCCCTGCGTTACGCCGTCGCCCGCGCCGGGCTGGTGCTGGTGCCGATCAACTTCATGCTCAACGCGCACGAGGTCGGCTACATCCTCCAGAGTTCCGGCGCCCGCGCCCTCGCCTACGGGCCCGACATGGCCGCCCTCGCCGCCGAGGCGGCCGAGGGCTCGGCCGTCGAATGGCGCCTCGCGCTGCCGGGGGAGGGCGCGCCCGCCGCGCCGCTCGACGGCGACACGACCATGGAGGACGCGCTCGACCCCGACGCGACGCCCCTCCTCGCCGGCCTCAGCGAGGCCGATCTCGCCCAGATCGTCTATACCTCCGGAACGGAGTCCCTGCCGAAGGGCGCGATGCTCACCCATGGCGCGGTGCTCTGGGAATACGTCTCCTGCATCGTGGACGGCGGCATGGCGCGGGAGGACGTGATCCTCCACGCCCTGCCGCTCTACCACTGCGCGCAGCTCGACGTGTTCCTCGGCCCGGCGGTGATGCTCGGCATGACCTCCGTCATCACCGGCGCCCCGACGCCAGGGAACCTGCTGACCCTGCTGGAGCGGCACGCCATCACCAGCTTCTTCGCCCCGCCGACGATCTGGATCGGGCTCCTGCGCGCCGAGGGCTTCGACGCCGCCGACCTCTCCCGCCTCGAGAAGGGCTACTACGGCGCCGCGATCATGCCGGTGGAGGTGCTGCGCGAACTCGCCCGCCGCCTGCCGAACGTCCGCCTGACCAACTTCTACGGTCAGACCGAGATCGCCCCCCTCGCCACCTTCCTCCCGCCGGAGGAGCAGCTGTCCCACGCCGGCAGCGCCGGGAACGCCGCCCTCAACGTCGAGACCCGCGTGGTGGACGAGGCCATGCAGGACGTCGCCCCCGGCGAGATCGGCGAGATCGTCCACCGCTCGCCCCACCTCATGAGCGGCTACTGGAACGATGACGAGCGCACCGAGGCGGCCTTCGCCGGCGGCTGGTTCCATTCCGGCGACCTCGCCGTGCGCGACGCGGAGGGCCGGATCACCGTGGTCGACCGCAAGAAGGACATGATCAAGACCGGGGGAGAGAACGTCTCCTCCCGCGAGGTGGAGGAATGCGTTTACCTTCTGCCCGAAGTCGCGGAGGTCGCCGTGATCGGCCTGCCGCACCCGAAATGGATCGAGACGGTGGTCGCCGTCGTCGTCCCGAAATCGGGCGCGACCGTCGACGAGGCGGCGGTGATCGCCCACTGCCGCGAGCGGCTCGCGCACTACAAGGCCCCGACCCGCGTGATCCTGGCGGACGCGCTTCCCAAGAACCCCAGCGGCAAGATCCTCAAGCGCGACCTGCGCGCTCTCCACGGCGGGGCGCAGGACCATCTGCCGGGCGCCGCCGAAGGCTGAACCGAGAGGGGGCAGCCCGCCCCCCGCGCTCAATGCGCCCCCAGAACCAGCTGCATGATCGGGTAGCGCAGCGTCTGTATCCGCAGCATCGCGGCGTGCACGACCCCCACCGCCTCCACGACGTGCAGGTAGACCCAGCCGAGCGTCGAGAGCCCGGGATCGTCCAGCCGGTCATGGGTGGTGGTGTAGGCGTTGGCCACGCAGCGGCTGCCCGGCGGCACGCCGTCGAGCCCGCCGGGCCAGAGCGGCTCCATGTAGACCGTGATCGACCCCTGCGGTCCGATCGCCGAGGTCTCGACCAGCCGGTCGGTCGGACGGAACTGTCCCGCCGCGATCACGTCCTGCACCGCCGTGACCACCATGGGGATCACCGTGAAGGGCTTGGAGGCGCAGGACATCTCCGCCAGCGTCCCGGGCGTCACGACGGCCGCGGAGAGTTGGTCGAACCCCGCCTGCGCCTGGCGCCGGCCGCTCTCCGACGGCACCAGCACGCCGCCCGTGCGGAAGTTGGGCCCGACGAGGTCGCCGACCTGCAACGTGAACTGCTCCAGCCGTCCGGTGACGCCGGCGCGCACCACCGTGCGGTCGAGAATCACCTGCGCCTCGTCCACCGACGCCCGCGCCGCCGCGACCCGGGTCGGCAGCACCGTGCGCACCTCCGCCTCGGTCGCCGCGCGCTCGGCGCCGGCGGCCTCGAGGGCCGCGCGCCGGACGTCGACGAGGCTCCGCCGCCGCTCCGCCTCCTGCGCCGAGATCGCCGAGGAGCCCCGCGCCAGCAGCTCCTCCGACCGGGCGAGGTCGTCCTGCGCCTGTCGGAGCGCCGCGGCCGCCTGCGCCTCCTGCGCCGTGGCCGCGGCGAGCCGCGCTTCGGCCACCGACTGCGCGGCCTCGGCCTCCGCGAGTCGCTGGCGCGCCGCCTCCAGCCGGGCGCGCTCCTCCCGGTCCTCGAAGGTGAAGATCGGCTCGCCCGCCTCGACGACCTCGGTGTTGCGCACGTGCACTTCGGCGACACGCCCCGTCGTGTCGCCAAGAATCGAGACGGTGCGGAAGAACAGCGTCACGTTGGAGGTCGAGGGGTGATAGTAGAAGATCATCGTGATCGTCGCGACGGTCAGGATCAGGCAGCCGGTGATCCCGTAGCGCAGTTCGTACCACATCGAGAAGAAGGTGATCTCCCGTCCCCAGCGCTTGCCCTGCAGGCGCCGGCGCAGCAGATAGTCGGGCAGCACCGTGAGCGAGGCGCAGAGCAGCAGCTCCAGCATCAGGCGTCCTCCCGCCGCGCCGCGCCCTCGGGGGCGGAGGGGGGCGCCGGCGCGGCCGGCGGCGGGGCCGTCGCCTCGCCCGGCGGCGCGCCGCGCGGATCCAGCGCGTTCGCGATGCGCTGCAGCGGCGTCGAGTAGTCCGGCAGCCGCACCACCGCCAGCAGCAGCGCCGCGACCCAGAACAGGTGCTGATGCGTGAACAGCGCCAGCAGCGTCAGCACCGTGATGATCTGAAGCTGCGTGTTGGAGGTCTTGTGCGCCATCCGTTCGGGCAGCGAGTGGAGGCTCAGATAGAGCACGCCCAGCCCGAACACCGCGAGCACCAGGAACCCCACCATCAGCGTGAACAGCCCGTCGGACCCGTCCGGTCCCGGAATGAAGGCCGGCAGGTGATGCGGCGCCATCGGATGCGCTTCGACCGCCATCGTGGATCCCCCACTTCGGGCCGCCCCCTTGCGGCCGCGGCGGAAATCTATGGCGACTCGCTTACCCTGCGTCCACAAGAAAGGCTGACGGACCGGAGGCCGCCATGCCCCCCGCCCTGATCGGCCTCGACGCCGACGACACCCTCCGGCACGACGAGAGCGTGTTCCGGATGACTGAGGCGCGCTTCGCCGCGCTGTCGGGCGACCACGCGGCGCCCGAGGTCGTCTCCGCCGGGCTGCTGGAGGCCGAGCGGCGCAATCTCGCCCTCCACGGCTACGGCGTGAAGGGCTTCGTCCTCTCCATGATCGAGACCGCGCACGAGATCGCCGAGGGCGACTGCCCGCCGGAGATCACCCGCGCCAAGCTCGCCTTCGGGCGCGAGATGCCGGCCCATCCGGTCGAACCCTTCGAAGGGGTGGCCGAGACGTCCGAGAGCCTCGCCCGCCGCGCGATCCTCGTCCTCGTCACCAAGGGCGACCTCTTAGACCAGGAGCGCAAGCTCGCCCGGTCCGGCCTCGGGGAGCTGTTCTCGGCGGTCGAGATCGTCTCGGAGAAGACGCCCGAGACCTGCGCCCGCCTCTTCGCCCGCCACGGCGAGGGGCCGGAGCGCGCCGTGACGGTCGGCAGCTCGCTCCGCTCCGACGTGCTCCCGGCGCTGGACGCCGGCGCGTGGGCGGTCCACGTCCCCTACGCGATCACCTGGGCGCACGAGGCGGCCGACCCGCCCGAGGCCCATCCCCGCTTCCGCCGGCTCGACGCCCTTTCCGGGCTTCCGGCGCTTCTCGACGAACTGGAGACCCCATGACGATCCCCCGGACCATGCAGGCCCTCGTCACCCGTTTCGGCGGCTTCCAGGACGCCCCCGGCCCGCAGATCGAGAGCCTCTCCGACTGGTGCGAGCTGCGCGAGTTGCCGACGCCCGAGCCGAAGGCGGGCGAGGTGCTGATCCGCGTCCGCCTCGCCTCGGTGAACCCGTCCGACCTCCACTACGTCAAGGGCAGCTACGGCCAGCCCCGGATCGAGGGCGGCCCGGCCGGCTTCGAAGGCTGCGGCGACGTCGTCGCCGGCCGCGGCGACTGGGCCGAAAGCCTCGTCGGCCGCCGCGTCGCCTTCGTCGCCGGCATGGGCGGCGCCTGGGCCGAGTACGTGACCGCGGACGCCGCCACCGTCATCCCCCTGCGCGAGGACCTCCGCGACGAGGACGGCGCGGCACAGATCGTGAACCCCCTCACCGCGATGGCCCTCTTCGACATCGCGCGGGAGGCGAAGGCCGAGAGCTTCGTCGCCACCGCGGCCGCCAGCCAGCTCGGCAAGCTCCTCGCCGGCCTCGCCCGCGACGAGGGGATCCCGATGATCGCCGTCGTGCGCCGCGAGTCCCAGCTCGACCTCCTGAAGGAGCAGGGCGCGTCCGAAGCCCTCCTCTCCACCGCTCCCGACCTCGTCGATCGCTTCGCCGAGTTCGCCCGCCGCCTGAAGCCGCGCATCCTGCTCGACGCGGTGGCCGACCAGGTCTCGGCCGACCTCTTCTTCGCCATGCCCAACCGTGCGCGCTGGGTGGTCTATGGCCAGCTCGATCCCTCCGGCGCGCATCTCGACAGGCTCGGCTCGCTCATCTTCACCGGCAAGCGGATCGAGGGGTTCTGGCTCACCGACTGGATGCGCACCGCCACCTCCGAGCGGCGGGTGGGCGTGATCCAGGAGGTCCAGGCCCGCTTCGCCGACGGCCGCTGGCGCACCGACGTCTCCGCCGCGCTCTCCCTCGCTGAGGCTCCCGAAGGGCTCGCCGAGGCGCTGGAGATCCCGAACGGCAAGGTCATGCTCCGCCCCGGCGGCTGAGGCCGGCGGAAACGCTCGCCGCGACCGTGACGTCTCGGCTATCCTCCGCGCCGACCCGCCTCGGCGCGAAGGAGAGCCCCGATGTCCGAGACCCCGACCTTCACCCTCGGCATCGCCATGGCCGGGGCGATCTCGGCCGGGGCCTACACCGCCGGCGTGATGGACTTCCTGATCCGCGCCGTGCGCCTGCACAACGCCCAGCTCGGCACGCCCGGCGGTCCGAAGCACCGCATCGTGATCAAGGCGATGTCCGGCGCCTCGGCCGGCGGCATAACCGCCGCGCTCACCACGGCCGCGCTGATCGAGGGGATCCCGGAGGAGGGCGAGACGCACGAGGGCGAACTCGTCGTCGACGGCGTGAGCCACCGCTACCGCTACGCCCTGCGCATCCTGCACGAGATCTGGGTGGAGCGGGTCGACCTCGCCGTCGGCGACGGCCTTCTCGGCCTCGGAGACCTGCGCGGCAAGCGCCCGGTGCGCTCGTTCCTCGACTCCGACGTTCTGGACCGGCAGGCGGGCGAGGCGCTCGGTCCCGTACGCTGGAACGGCGAGCGTCACGACTGGCTGGCGCGGGAGTTCGAACTGTTCCTCACCACCACGACGCTCGAGGGGACGCCCTTCGTCGCCCCCTTCGCGGCCGGCGGCGGCGAGATCGTCGGCCACCCGATGGCCAGACACGGCTTCGCCCGGCATTTCCGCCTCACCGGCCTCGGCACGGCGGAGATCGGCAGCCCCTGGCTCGAGGCCTGGGGCGACGCCGGGGTTCCGCTGACCCTCCCCGAGCCGGGGGAGCCCGTGCCCTTCGAGCTCCCCGAAGATCAGGCCGGCCCGGATCGGACCTGGAACGAGCTGCGCCTCAGCGCCTTCGCCTCCGGCGCGTTCCCCGCCGGCCTCGCCGCCCGCTTCATGCATCTGACCGCCGACGAGTTCTGGATCGATCCCGCGCGCGTCGCGGCCGGCGAGACCGCGCGCGGCGGCGCGCTGCCGCTCGACATCGACTGGGCCCTGCGCCCGACCCCCTCGGCCGAGTTCCTGACCGCGACGCCGCCGAGCGCGCTGACCGCCACCGCCGTCGACGGCGGCATGGTCAACAACGAGCCCTTCGAGCTCGTGCGCTTCGCCCTCCGACCGCGGAACCCCGAGGCCGACCCCGACAGGCCCGAGGACCGTCCGCGCTTCCTCAAGCGCAATCCCACCGAGGCGCAGGCCGCCGACCGCGCCGTCATCATGATCGACCCCTTCCCCGAAGGCCCGGTCTTCGAGGGGGCCGAGCCGCGCGACCCCCAGCGCCTCCTGACCGGCGTCGTGCGACGCATCCTTCGGACCCTCATCAACGAGGCGCGATTCAAGCCGCTCGAGCTGCTGCGCGCCGCTGACGACCACGTCCATTCGCGTTACCTGATCACCCCCTCGCGCCGCCGCCGGAAGGGCGAGCTGCGCGGCGTGCCGCAGGACGACCGGCGCCGCGCCAATCTCGACGCACGGGGGGCGGAGGCCATCGCCTCCGGCCTGCTCGGCGGCTTCGGCGGCTTCGTGGACGAGAGCTTCCGCCGGCACGACTTCATCCTCGGCCAGCGCAACTGCCAGTCCTTCCTGCTGGATTACTTCAAGGTCGCCGGGAACAACCCCTTCGATCATGCCAAGGCCCCCGAGGCGCCGGAGGGGCCCGACCGGCCGGTGCTGCATCTGCACCCGGACCTCGTCGCCCCCGTCGCCCTGCCGCCCTGGCCGCGTGTTTCGAAAGGTCGGCTCGGATCGCTGCGCCGCGCCATCGACCGGCGCATCGACCGGATGATGGAGCGCCTGATCGACGACTGGTTCAGGAACGGTTCCTTCGAGGGCGGCGTGCGCGCCTGGCTCGCCCGCAACGGCTACGCCATCGTGATCTCCGGCCGCCTCAAGCGGGGCGTCCGCGACATGCTGGAGGCGGCGCTCGAGAAGCGCGACCAGGCCTGACGGAGCCCGCGGCAGTCTGACGCCGCGTCGACCCTTCCCCCGGGCCGGCGGCGCCGCCACCATGCCGACCGACCGCCGCGCCCCGTCGCGCGAGGCCCGCCGCTTTCCCAGGAGACGCCCGATGGCCCTTCCCCCGATCCTCTCGCGCCTCCGCGTGCCCGTCGTCGGCGCGCCCCTCTTCATCGTCTCCAACCCCGACCTCGTGCTCGCGCAGTGCAAGGCGGGGATCGTGGGCAGCTTCCCGGCGCTGAACGCGCGGCCCGAGGCGGAGCTGCACGTCTGGCTCGAGCGCATCACGACCGAGCTCGACCGCTTCAACCAGGCCAACCCGGACGCGCCCGCCGCCCCCTTCGCGATCAACCAGATCGTCCACCGCTCCAACGCCCGGCTGATGCACGACGTCGAGGCGATGGTGAAGTTCGAGGTGCCGGTCGTCATCACCTCTCTCGGCGCGCGGGAGGACGTCTACGAGGCCGTCCACTCCTACGGCGGGATCGTGCTGCACGACGTGATCAACGACAAGTTCGCCCGCAAGGCGATCGAGAAGGGCGCCGACGGCCTCATCGCCGTCGCCTGGGGCGCGGGCGGGCATGCCGGGCGCCTCTCCCCGTTCGCGCTGGTGCAGGAGATCCGGAGCTGGTTCGACGGGCCGCTCCTGCTCTCGGGCTCCATCGCCACGGGCGACGCGGTGCTCGCGGCGCAGGCGATGGGCGCCGATCTCGCCTATGTCGGCTCGCCCTTCATCGCCACGCAGGAGGCCCGCGCGACCGACGCCTACAAGGCCGCCGTCGTCGCGGGGCGCGGCGAGGACATCGTCTACACCAACCTCTTCACCGGCGTGCACGGCAACTACCTGCGCGGCTCCATCGAGGCGCAGGGCCTCGATCCGGAGAACCTTCCGGAAAGCGACGCGACCAAGATGGACTTCTCGGCCGGCGCCTCCAAGCCGAAGGCGTGGAAGGACATCTGGGGCTGCGGGCAGGGCATCGCCGCGGTCGACGCGGTGCTCCCGGCGGCCGAGATGGTCGCCCGCCTCGGCCGCGAATACGAGGCCGCGCGCGCCCGGCTCGGCCTCGCCCCCGCCTCGAGCGCCGCCGCGGAGTGATCCGGGCGGCGCGTCCGCTCCACCCGCTTCCGGGCTCCTGAAGGCGCGGGGCGCCTCAGATCTCCTTGCGCCGCGTCACGAGCGCGACGATGGCGAGCAGGATCACCGCGCCGACTACTGCGGTCACGATCGCCCCGAGGATTCCGCCGGTCGAGATTCCGAGCAGCTGGAACGTGAAGCCGCCGATGAAGGCGCCCACGATCCCGACGACGATGTTGCCGATCAGGCCGAAGCCCGCGCCCTTGACGATCTGGCCGGCGAGCCAGCCGGCGACGGCGCCGATGAGGAGGAAGATGAGAAGACTGACGAGATCCATGACCGTTCTCCTGTCCGCGGCGTTGCGGCCCCTCGCTGACGACGGGCCTTCCGGTGCTAACGCGGGACCGTCCGATGCGTTCCTCCTCGCCGCCGGCCGGCCCGCCGTCGGCATATCGTCGCAAGACCGGCGTTCGATCCCTACCACCTCCGCATGACGTCGCGATGAGGAGAGCCGCCGCGGCCCCCATTGCCCGTCCGGCCGCGCTCGGGCACAAGACGCACGCCCTCTCCCCGACCATGCCCTCTCCCCGACGTCGCGAGCGCCCGATGCCTTCCACCGACGCCGCCCCGACGCAGAAGGCCCGGCCCCGCCCGAGGGGCCCGAGCAAGGCCGACCGCGCCCGCGCCGAAGCCCGCCGATGGCACCTCTACGCCGCGCTCCTCCTCCTCGCCGTCTTCGCGCTGCGCGAGGCGCTGCTGCTCCTCCCCCTGATCCCCGTCCATTTCGACGAGGCGCAGTACTGGGCCTACGGCGAGGAGCTCGCCCTCGGCCACTACTCGAAGCCCCCTCTGGTCGGCTGGACGATCCGCGCCTCGACCGAACTCTTCGGCGACACGCTCTTCGGCCTGCGCGCTCCCGCGCCGCTGATGCACCTGCTGATCGGCGCGCTGATCCACCTCACCGCCGCACGCCTCTTCGATGCGCGCACCGGCTTCTGGGCCGCGGTCCTCTACACCGCCGCGCCCGGCGTCACGGTCTCCTCGCTCCTGATGACCACCGATCCGGTGATGATGGCCGGCTGGGCGCTCGCCCTCTACGCGGTCGTCCGCGCGCTCGACCGTCCCGCCAAGGCGCCGGAGCCGTGGCACTGGTGGCTGCTCGCCGGCATCGGCGCCGGCCTCGGCCTCCTCGCCAAATACACCGCCGTCGCGCTCCCTCTCGGCCTGCTCGGCCACGCCCTCCTGACCCGGAGCGAGCCGGCCACCAAATCCCGCCGCGACGGTGCGCTTCTCGCCGCCGGCGCGGCGCTGCTCGTCGTCTCCCCCAACCTCGCCTGGAACGCCGCCAACGGCTTCGTCACCGTCACGCATCTGGCCGAGAACGCCGACACCGGCGCCGGCGTCGCGCCCGATCCGGTCGACCTCCTCGAGTTCCTCGCCGCTCAGCTCGGCGTGATCGGTCCGGTCGCCTTCCCGGCGATCCTCGTCGCCGTCTGGGCCGCGCTTCGCACCCGGGACTGGCGCCTGCGCCTCCTCCTCTGGACGACCGCGCCGCTCCTGCTCGCCATGTCGGTCCAGGCGCTGATCGCGGGCGCAAACGCCAACTGGGCCGCGCCCGCCTATGTCGGCGGCTCGATCCTCGCCGCGCACTGGCTCCTCGCGCGCGGCTGGCTGAAGGCGCTGCTCGCGCAGGCGGCCTTCGGCGTCGCCGCGCTCGTCGTCATCCTCGGCCTCGGCGGCCTCTACGCCCGTCAGGCGCAGGACCTCCCCCGCCTCTACGATCCGTTCAAGAAGATGCGCATCGGCGGTCCGTTCTGCGAACTCGCGCTCACCGCGATGGAGGCCGAGGGCGCCGACGCCATCCTCTCGAACGACCGCCGCCGCCTCTCGGAATGCGTGTTCCAGGGCGCGCTGCCCCTCTCCGAGATCGCCGTGTACGAGCCCGATCCGGTCCCCAACAACCATTTCGAGTTCCGCGCCCGCCTCGCCCGCGGCGACCGCCGCCTGCTCCTGCTCGCGGTCGAATCCCCCGAGGCGGCGAAGCGCATCGCCGCGCGCTTCGAAAGCGCCGTTCCCCTCGGCACCGGCGCCTTCCGCACCCATGCCGACCGCGAGACCGGCTACGCCCTCTGGCTGGTCGAGGGATTCCGCGGCTATCGCTGAGGCGCGGACGGCGCCGTTCGGCACGCGCCGGCGGCCCGCCGTCGTCCGAACCGGGCGCCGAACGTCCTATCGGAGCGGTCCTCGCGCGCGTCAGGCTCCGGCCGCTGCGACGAGCGAGACCTGGTCGGCCAACGCCCGCAGGCGCTCGCGGTCCGCCTCCAAGCTCAGCGCCGCCTCCGCCCGCGCCAGCGCCAGCCGCGAGTGCCGGCGCGACTCCCGCCGGACCGCCGCGTCGGGCAGGGCGGCGAGGGCGAGGAACGCCTTCTGCAGCCGCACGCCGACCTCCACCATCGCGGCGCCGTCGCGCGCGATGGCGGTGAAGGCGTCGTCGAACACGTCCGCCATCGCCGGCGCCGGCGCCGCCACCCGGTCGAAGCGCGGCGCCTCCGCCTCGGCTTCGTCGGCGCCTGCCGAAAGCAGCCGCACGAAGCGCCCGATCACCGCGATCGCGGTGCCCGGATCGTTCACGCCGGGCGACAGCGCCCGGCCGGCGATCTCCGCCATCACGACGAGACCGAAGCGCGGATCCTCCTCGAAGGTCCGTTGCGGACCGAGAAGGAAGGCGTTCGAGACGCGCCGCCGCAGCGTCTCGTCCGGCGATGCCGTCCGGTCCAGCACGGTCGCGGCCGGTCGGCCGGGGTGCAGGAACGTTCCGGGCGCCGCCTCCACCCGGATCACGTGGCCGGAGGCCTCCGCCGCCGACTGCAGCGCCTCCATGTCGACGCTCAGGACGTAGCCGACGCCCTCGGCCTCCACCGTCGCACCGGGGCCGCGACCCAGCGTCTCGGGCGCGAGGCCGCCGAGATTCGGGCGCCGCCGTCGCCGGGCCAGCGCCTCGGCCGCCGCCGCCTCGACCTTGTCGATCGTCGCGCCCATGCGGCCGAGCCGCGCGATGCCGTCCACCCAGCGCACGAAGGTCAGGATCACCCAGGCGAACAACGCCGCCGTCAGCAGGAACAACGCGAAGCGCCCGGCCCGCTCGTAGAGACCCGTGTCGAGCGCCACGAGCCCCACGACGGCGAAGATGAAGGCGCCCACGAAGCTCGACAGCGCCGTCTTCGACTGGTCGTCCGCGACCACCAGCTCGAAGGCGCGCGGGGTCGCCGTCTGGGTGGCCGTGGCGTAGGCCGACAGCATCGAGCCGACCGCGAAGGTCGCCACCGCCAGCATCGTCGTGGCGATGATCGTGAGCAGCTTGTCGAGCGTGTCGACCGCGATGTCGGGGACCGCCGCCCCGAGGTCCGTGCCGTCCGCGGCCTGCGCCACGAAGGTCGCCGCGACCGCCGCGAGACAGTAGGTCAGCGGCTTCAGCCACAGCCGTTCGCGCAGCCGGCGGAAGAGGAAGCGCAGCTTGTGCATCCGCGCCTCCCCCCGCCGCCGCGCTCAGCCGCGTCCCACGAACGGCATCTTCGTCGCCATCACGGTCATGAACAGCACGTTCGCGTCCAGCGGCAGCGCGCACATGTGCAGCACCGCGTCGGCGACGTGCTCCACGTCCATCACCGGCTCCGCCTTGGTGGAGCCGTCGGCCTGCGGCACGCCCTGCGTCATGCGCGCGGTCATCGGCGTCTCGGCGTTGCCGATGTCGATCTGGCCGCAGGCGATGTCGAAAGGCCGCCCGTCCAGCGCCAGCGTCTTGGTCAGCCCGGTGATCGCGTGCTTGGTCACCGTGTAGGGCACGCTGCCCGGTCGCGGCGCGTAGGCGCTGACCGAGCCGTTGTTGACGATGCGTCCGCCCTGCGGGTCCTGCCGCCGCATCCGCCCGAAGGCCTCGCGCGCGCAGAGCACCGCGCCGTCGAGATTGGCCGAGAGCACCTTGCGCCAGTCCTCCACCGGGATCTCGTCGATCGGCGCCGGCGGAACGCCGGTCCCGGCATTGTTGAAGAGGGCGTCGATGCGCCCCCACGCCGCTTCCGCGGCGTCGAAGAGGGCCGCCACCTGATCGGCGTCGCCCACGTCCGTCGGCACGATCAGGGCCGCCGCGGCGCCTTCGCCCGTCTCCTCGAGCGCCTCGCGCCTGCGGCCGGCCAGCGCCACGCGCCAGCCCGCCGCGAGGAAGCGTCGCGCCGTCGCCCGCCCGACGCCCGAGCCCGCGCCCGTGATCACGATCCCGCCCGACATGCCGTCCCTCCCTTGACCCCGCGGACCCTCGCGCCGCAGTTGTCGGCAGCATGCAGGGAGGGCCCGCATGGGCACAAGACACGGCCCGGAGAAATGGGGCGGCGCGCCGGCGGGATCCTCCGGCGGGACCGTGACCTGGTCCGTCACCGCGCTCACCGACGCCTTCAGCGGCTTCGATGCGCGCATCGCGCGGCCCGCCTTCGTCGATCTCGTCCGCCGCGCCATGGACGCCTGGGAAGCCGTGCTCGACATCCGTCTCGTCGAGACCGGACCCTTCCGCCCGGCGGACATCGAGATCGGCTGGTCGCGGCTCGACGGCCCCGGCGGTCTGCTCGGCGTCGCCGTCACGCGCTTCGCCGAGGAGCGGCTGCTGCGCGCCGTCGTCCGCCTCGATCCCGAGGAACGCTGGAGCGCCGACCCCGAGCAGCGGCCCGCGGCCCGCGGCCCCGAAAACTTCCACGCCGTCGTGCTGCACGAGATCGGCCACGCCCTCGGCCTGCCGCATCTCGACGACCGCTCGGCCCTGATGCACGCCGTCGCGATCGAGGCGACGGCGCTCACGCTCGCCGACGCGCGGGCGGGCGTCGCGCTCTACGGGCCGCGGCACGGGCCGGCGGGGCCGGGGCCGCAGATCATGGCCGGCACGCCCGGCGGCGACAGGCTGGAGGGCGGGGGCGGAGCGGACGACCTGCATGGTTTCGCCGGGGCGGACACGCTCATCGGCGGGGCCGGGCGTGACGCCCTCTTCGGCGGCTCCGGCGCCGACCTCCTTCGCGGCGGGGCGCGGGGCGACCGTCTCGACGGCGGCTCCGGGCCGGATCGGATGCAGGGCGGCCCCGGCGGCGACCGCCTCGACGGCGGCGGCGGGCGCGACCGTCTGGCGGGCGATGCCGGCGGCGACCGTCTCTCGGGCGGGCCGGGCGGCGACATGCTGCGGGGCGGCCGCGGGCGCGACGCGCTCGACGGCGGCGGCGGGCGCGACCGTCTCGCCGGCGGCCCGGGCCGCGACAAGCTGGACGGCGGCGGCGGCGCCGACCGCCTCGGGGGCGGCGAGGGACCTGACGTCCTCGCCGGCGGCGCCGGGCGGGACAGCCTCGCGGGCGGCGCGGGTGTGGACCGTCTCGACGGCGGCGCGGGGCCGGACCGGCTGCTCGGCGGGGCCGGCGCGGACGTCTTCGTGCTGGCCCGCGGCGCCGGCCGCGACGTGGTGCGGGACTTCGCGACCGGAGAGGACGCGGTCGAGGTCGCCGCCGGCGCCCGTCGCTTCGCGGCGCTCGAGGTCGAGGACCGCGGCCGCGGCGCCGCCGTCTCGGTCGAGGGCGCGACGCTGATCCTCGTCGGCGTCGAGGCCGACGCGCTCTCGCCCGCCGACTTCCTCTTCACCTGACGGCGTCCCTCGCCGGCGGTCGCGTCACCGACCCGCGCGCGCCGCCGCGCGGCCGAGGTCGCCGGCCCGCCGGCACCCGCCGCGGGCGGCGCCTCGAGCGACGGAGGCCTCGCCTGGGTGCGGCCGCGACATCCTCGTGTCGCGGAGGATCGGCGGGTTCACCGCCGACAGGTCCACGGCCTCGAACGGATGGGCCGGCTCCGGTTCCTCCGTGACCGAGGGCATCGCGCCGGCCTTCCCTCCGCGACCGGCAGGCGGGCGCCGCCCTTGCCCCATCGGCGCCGAACCGGGGCGACGCGTCGCGAGGGCGTCATGACCGAGAGAGAGGACGCGTCATCGGCTCCGCCCGCCGACGGCGACCTCGCGGCATCACATCCCTTCGGGTCCGCGCGCCATCGCCGCGACGCCGGTGCGCGCGACCTCCACGAGGCCGAGCGGCGCCATCAGCTCCACGAAGGCGTCGATCTTCTCCGGTGCGCCGGTGATCTCGAACACGAAGCTCGCGAGGGTCGTGTCGACGACGCGGGCGCGGAACACCTCGCCCATGCGCAGCGCCTCGACCCGGGCGTCGCCGGTGCAGGCGACCTTGATCAGCGCCAGCTCGCGCTCCACCGACGGTCCCTCGACGCTCAGGTCGTGCACGTCGTGCACCGGCACCATGCGCGCGAGCTGCGCCTTGATCTGCTCGACCACCGCAGGCGTGCCGGTGGTGACGACGGTGATGCGCGAGCGGTGGGAGACGTGGTCGGTCTCGGCCACCGTCAGGCTCTCGATGTTGTAGCCGCGGCCCGAGAACAGGCCGATCACCCGCGCCAGCACCCCCGCCTCGTTCTGCACGAGCACGGCGAGGGTCCGCCGCTCCTCCCCCTCCTTGAGGGAGGGGCGCAGCACGTAGGCGCTGCGCGCGGTGGAGCCCTTGGGGATGTTGAGGTCGTTCATGGGGCGTCTCCTGCAGGTCTCGCGGGCGGCATAGCGCGGATCCGCCGCCGTGGACAGGGTCCGCTTGCGCGCGGCCCCGGCCGGACTTCCCTCGAGGATCGCCGAAGGGGGAGGGGGGCGGATGGACGGGACGACGCACGAGGGCCGGTGCTTCTGCGGCGAGACGCGGCTGCGCGTCACGGGCCCCGCCGCGCTGCAGGGCTTCCGCCACTGCACCGAATGCCGCGAATGGTCCGCCGGGCCGGTCACCGCCTACGCCATCTGGCCGTCCGAGCAGGTGGAGATCCTGCCGGGCGAGGCGGGGATCGTCGCCTGGTCCCGCGCCGGCAAGGCCGAACGGCCGAGCTGCGGGCGCTGCGGCGGCGCCGTCGGCACGCGCATCCGCGGCGGCGCCAGGACCGACGTCTATCCGGCGCTGCTTCCCGATTCCGGCGTCGCGCCCACCCACCACATCTTCTATGGCGAGCGGATGATCGACATGGCCGACGGCCTGCCGAAGTTCCTCGACATGCCCGAGGCCGCCGGCGGCAGCGGCCGCATGGCCGAGGGCTGAGCCCCGGCGCCGGCGCGCGGCCGCTCAGGCGGCGGGCGCGGCCCCGGCGGCGGCGGCGGCGAGATCCGCCGCGAAGGCGGCCCGCTCGCCCTCCGGCAGGCCGAAGACGCGCGGCGCCGCGCCCGTCGCGCCCGTCGCGGCCAGCCGGCCCGCCGCGCCGGCGGCCCCCGCCGCGTCCCCGGCCCGAAGGCGCGCCACCGCCAGCGCGGCCAAGGTCGGCGCGACGCCGGGGGCGCGCCCCTCCGCCGCGGTCAGCCGCGCCGCCGCCCCTGCGGCGTCGCCCTCGCTCAGCGCCGACAGCCCCGCCCCGTGCAGGTAGAGATGGACGTAGGGATCGTTCGGCTCCAACGCCGCCGCGCGATCCGCGTCGCGCCACGCCTCCGCGGCCCGGCCGCCCGCCAGCAGGGCCAGGCCGCGCATCCAGAAGCCCATGTTGTAGTCCGGATTGACCTCCAGCGACCGCTCCGCCGCCGCCAGCGCGTCCCCGAGGCGTCCGGCCTCCAGCAGCAGCCCCGCCCGCGCGCAATGCGCCATGTCGCTCCGCCCGTTGACCCGCAGCGCGGCGTCGATCCGCGCCAGCGCCGTCTCCCGCACCGCCGCCGGCGTCGCGCCGAGCCCGTAGAGCGGCTCGGCGAGGCCCAGCCCCGCCGCCGCCATCGCGAGCGCCATGAAGTCGTCCGGCCGCAGCGCCAGCGCCTGCTCGGCGACGCGCCCGCCGCCCTCCCATCCCTCCCGCGTCGGCGTGAAGAAGGCCGCGCCCGCCCGGTTCAGCAGCGCCTCGAAGGAGAGCTCGTCCAGCGGCCGGTCGGCCAGCCGCCGCGCCTCGTGCGCCGCGATGCGCCGGCGCAGCGCCGTGGCGAGCCGCGGCGCCGCCGCCTCCGCGAGCGCGAGCGGATCGTCCGTCGCCTCGCGCAGCCGGTCGTCCCAGACCCTCAGCGCCTCGTGCGCCGAGACCAGCGCCGCCGCGACGCGCGCCCCGCCCCCGCCGAGGCGCACCGACCCCTCGACGAGATAGGCCGCGCGCGCCCGGTCCTCGACCAGCTCCAGCCCGGTCAGCCGCGCGAGCTGCGCGCGCAGCTCGTCGGTCAGGTCCGCGGCCGCCTCCGCCTCCTCCGGCCGCCGGCCCTCGAAGGGCGCGAGATGCACGCGCGGCTTGCCCTCGCCCGTTCGGAGCGGCTCCGGCCAGGACCAGACCGCGACGGGCGCCGAGAGGTTGCGGAACTTGCGCGGTCCGTTGTCCCGGAACGCCGCCCGCCGCGCCGGGGGCAGGGCGTCCGCGACCGCCTCGGAGACGAGCACGCCCCCCGGCTCGCACATCCCCTCGAGCCGCGCGGCGAGGACGACGGGCTGGCCGAAGACGTCGTCGCGCTCCGCCGTGATCTCGCCCGTCGCGACCCCGATGCGCAGGCGCAGCCGCCGCTCCGCCGGCTCTGCGCCCTCGCGCGCCTCGGCCGCCGCCTGCAGCGCCAGCGCCGCCTCCACCGCCGCCGCCGCGTCCGGCGCCTCCGCGAGGAAGCCGTCGCCGAGCCGCTTGACGAGGCGCCCGCCCGCGGCCGCGAGCGCGGGCTCGGCCGCCTCGTCGAACAGCGCCCGCACGCGCGCCAAGGTCCGCGCCTCGTCCGCCTCGATCAGCCGCGAATACCCCGCCACGTCGGCGATCAGGACGGTGGCCGACCGCCGCCCGTCGTCCCCGCCCGAACCCATGCCGCGCCTCCGCACGTCGCGCCTCGCGACCCTGCCGCGCCGGCCCCTCGCGGCCCGCGCGTGAAGCCTAGGCGCGGCGCGACGGTCGCGCTAGGCTCGGCACATCATCCACGCGGGAGGAACGACGGACATGAGCGACGCGGTGACGGGACGCTGCTTCTGCGGCGCGGTGGAGATCGAGGTGGAGGGCGAGCCGGCGGCGCAGGGCTACTGCCACTGCGTCGACTGCCGCGAATGGTCGGCGGGGCCGCTCAACGCCTTCTCCCTCTGGCAGCCGGACGCCGTCTCGGTGACCAAGGGCGAGGACAAGCTGAAGGGCTACGAGCGGACCGAGGCCTCCGACCGGCGCTTCTGCGTCGAGTGCGGCGGACACGTCATGACGCGCCATCCCGGCATGGGGCTGATCGACGTCTATCCGGCGGTGCTGTCGGGCTTCTCGCACGCGCCGGCCCTGCACGTCTTCTACGGCGAGCGGATGATGGACGTCCCCGACGACCTGCCGAAGTTCAAGGACCTGCCCTCCGAGTTCGGCGGCACCGGCCAGACGGTGGACGGCTGATGCCCCGCCGCCGGCGCGATCACATCGAGTTTCCAAGATGTGATAGCGAAATCAAGGCCCTGACCCCCTGCTTACATGTGAGCAGGGGGCAGGGATCGCCGCTCAGACCAGGACGCCGCCGCCCTCCGCGATCGCGCCCTCGGTCGAGGCTTCGCCGAGCAGCATCTCGTTGTGCGCCTTGCCCGACGGGATCATCGGGAAGCAGTTCTCGTGCCGCTCGACCAGGCAGTCGAAGATCACCGGGCCGTCATAGGCCAGCATCTCCCGGATCGCCTCGTCGAGATCGGCCGGATCCTCGCACTTGATGCCCTTGCAGCCGAAGGCCTCGGCCAGCTTCACGAAGTCCGGCAGCGCCTCGGAGTAGGAGTGCGAGTAGCGCTCGCCGTGCAGCAGCTGCTGCCACTGGCGCACCATCCCCAGCCGCTCGTTGTTCAGGATGAACTGCTTGACCGGCAGGCGGTACTGCACCGCGGTCGACATCTCCTGCATGGTCATCATCCACGACGCCTCGCCGGCGACGTTGATCACCAGCGCGTCCCGATGCGCCATCTGCACCCCGACCGAGGCCGGCACCCCGTAGCCCATGGTGCCGAGCCCGCCCGAGGTCATCCAGCGGTTCGGCGCGTCGAAGCCGATGAACTGCGCCGCCCACATCTGGTGCTGGCCGACCTCGGTGCAGACGTAGCGGTCCATGCCCTTGGTCAGCGCCTCCAGCCGCTGCAGCGCGTATTGCGGCTTGATCACCGTCTCGGAGTTGGAGTAGCGCAGGCAGTCCACGGCCTTCCAGGCCTCGATCCGCCCCCACCAGTCCGTGACGGCGTCGGCCCGGGTCTTCGCCCCGCGCGCCCGCCAGCGCTCGAGCACCTGCGCCAGCACCCGCCCGACGTCGCCGATCACGGGGACGTCGACCGTGACGTTCTTGTTGATCGAGGAGGGGTCGATGTCGACATGCGCCTTGCGCGAGCCGGGCGAGAAGGCGTCGAGCCGCCCGGTGATGCGGTCGTCGAAGCGCGCGCCGATGTTGAACATGGCGTCGCAGCCATGCATCGCCATGTTCGCCTCGTAGGTGCCGTGCATCCCCAGCATGCCGAGCCAGAGCGGCCCCGAGGCCGGATACGCCCCCAGCCCCATCAGCGTCGAGGTCAGCGGAAAGCCCGTCGCCTCCGCCAGCTCGCGCAGCCGGCGCGACGCCTCCGGCCCCGAATTGATCACGCCGCCGCCGGTGTAGAGGATCGGCCGCTCCGCGGTCTCGATCATCTCCACCATCGCCTCGACCGCCTCCGGATCGCCCTCGGTCCGCGGCGCGTAGGGCAGGGCGGTCGCCTCCTGCGGCGCGCGATAGGCGCCGGTGGCGAACTGCACGTCCTTGGGGATGTCGACCAGCACCGGCCCCGGCCGGCCGTGGGTCGCGACGTAGAAGGCCTGATGCATCACGTCGGCCAGCTTGTCGGTGTCCTTCACCAGCCAGTTGTGCTTGGTGCAGGGTCGCGTGATGCCGACGGTGTCCGCCTCCTGGAAGGCGTCGTTGCCGATCAGGAAGGTCGGCACCTGGCCGGTCAGGCAGATGATGGGGATCGAATCCATAAGCGCGTCGGTCAGGCCGGTCACCGCGTTGGTCGCGCCGGGGCCCGAGGTGACCAGCAGCACGCCCGGCTTGCCGGTGGAGCGCGCGTAGCCCTCCGCCGCATGGGCCGCGCCCTGCTCGTGCCGCACGAGGACGTGGGCGATGTCGTTCTGCTTGAAGATCTCGTCGTAGATCGGAAGCACCGCGCCGCCCGGATAGCCGAACACGGTGTCCACGCCCTGGTCCTTCAGGGCCTGGACGACGATCTCTGCTCCGGTCATCTCGCGAGGCATCTCGGTGCTTCCTCTTTCGGTCCTGGCGGTGGCGGGGGGTCGGGACGGCGTTCGGGCACAAAAAAACCCGCCGGAGAGGCGGGTCGTCGGGGCGCGTCGGTCGGATCGGATGCTCCGCCGTCAGTCGCGCCCCACTCGGATGATTACGAAGGTCGTGCCGGTCACGTCGTCTCTCCCGTCCCGATGCGCCCCATCTACCACGCGCGCCGGGGCGGTCAACCCCGTTTCCGCCGGAGCGCCGACGTTTTCTTTCGCCGCGACGCCTCGTCGCGCAATCTCTTTCAGGGCAGCAGGATCCGCGCCGCCTCGGCGTCCTCGGCGACGGGCCAGTCCCGCATCCGGTTCCGCCCCCAGGTGAGCTGGCGCTTGGCGTAGCGCCGCGTCGCCGTCACCGCGGCCTCCCCCGCCGCCTCGAGCGTCATCTCGCCCCTCAGATGCGCCATCAACTCCGCCGCCCCCAGCGCCTTCATCGCCTGCGGCGAGACGCGCCGCCCCATCGCCGCGCGCGCCTCCTCCAAGGCGCCCTCCGCCAGCATCGCGTCGAAGCGCGCCCCGATCCGCGCCGCCAGCCGGTCCCGATCCGGCGCCAGCCGCACCGCCGCGACCTCCGAGAGCCGCAGCCGCGGCGCCCCCGTCTCCCGCCACCACGCCGCGAGCCCGCGGCCCGAGGCCTCCAGCACCTCCCAGGCCCGCATCACTCGCCGGGGATTGGCGAGATCGATCCGCGCCGCCGTCTCCGGATCGCGCGCCTCCAGCTCCGCCGCCATCGCCTCCAGCCCCAGCGCCGCCAGCCGCGCCTCGCCTTCCGCGCGCACCGCCTCCGGCGTCGCCGGCGCCGCCGCCAGCCCCTCCGTCAGCGCCGTGAACAACAGCCCCGAGCCCCCGACGATCACCGCCGGCCGCCCCTCCGCCTCCAGCCGGTCGAGCACGGCCGAGACCTCGGCGAGCCACCGTCCCGCCGAATGCGCCTCCTCCAAGGTGACATGGCCATAGAGCCGATGCTCCGCCCGCGCCTCGTCCTCCGCCGGGGGCCGCGCCGTCAGCACCCGCCAGCCGTCGTAGACCTGCAGCTGATCGGCGTTCACCACCGCCCCGCCCAGCCGCTCCGCGAGCGCCAATGCCAGCGCCGACTTGCCCGAGGCGGTCGGTCCCGCGATCAGGACGTGCCGGCTCACGCCCCCTCCGCCAGCGCGACCGCGACCTCCGTCGCCACCGCCGCGTCGTTCAGCACCAGCGCGACGTTGGCCTCGAGGCTCCGTCCCCCCGTCGCCTCGACGATGCGCGAGAGCAGGAACGGCGTCACCGCCTTGCCCGTCACCCCCTCCCGCGCCGCATCCTCCAGCGCGGCGCCCACAGCCGCCTCCACCTCCGCCCGCGGCACCTCCGCCGCCTCCGGGATCGGCACGGCCAGCAGCTGGCCCCCCGGCAGCCCCAGCGCCCCCCGCATCCGGTGCGCCCGCGCGACCGCCTCCGCCGTCTCCATCCGCAAGGGGCAGGGCAGCCCGCTCTCGCGCGACCAGAAGGCCGGGAACGCGTCCGTCCGCCAGCCGATCACCGGCACGCCGAGCGTCTCCAGCACCTCGAGCGTCTTCGGCAGGTCGAGGATCGCCTTCGCCCCCGCCGCCACCACCGTCACCGGCGTCTCCGCCAACTCCCTGAGATCGGCCGAGACGTCCCAGCTCGCCTCCGCCCCCCGGTGCACCCCGCCGATCCCGCCGGTGGCGAAGACCTCGATCCCCGCTGCCCGCGCCGCGATCATCGTCGCCGCCACGGTCGTCGCGCCGTCGCCCCCCGCCGCCAGCGCCGCCGCGAGATCGGCGCGCGAGAGCTTCGCGACGCCCCCCGCCGCCAGCCGCTCCAGCGCCGGCGCGTCGAGCCCCACCCTCAGCCGCCCGTCCAGCACCGCGATCGTGGCCGGCACGGCCCCGCCCGCGCGCACCGTGGCCTCGAGCGCCGACGCCACCTCGAGGTTCCGCGGCGCGGGCAGCCCGTGCGCCAGGATCGTGCTCTCGAGCGCCACCACCGGCCGCCCCGCCGCCAGCGCCTCCGCCACCTCCGCCGAGACCTCCAGCACCCCGTCCGGCCTCATCTCGCCTCCCGCGCCGCCCGCGCCGCCGCGATCCCGGCCGAGAGCGCGCCCTCCGGCGGCGCCCCCTCCAGCCGGAGGTCGAGATAGGCCGCCGCCAGCGCGTCGCCCGCGCCGGTCGCGCGCCTCGGCCCGCCGTCGGGCTCCGGCGTCAGACCCCAGACGCCCTCCGCCGTCGCCGCCGCCGCCTCGCGCGGCCCGTCCGTCACCGCCGCCTCGGTGGCGCCCGCCCGCCGCAGCGCCGAGGCGGCCGCCCGCGCGTCGCGAAACGAGCGCCCGGTCAGCGCCTCCGACTCCGCCCGGTTGCAGATCACCAGATCCGCCTGCGCGAGCATCCCCGCCAGCCGCGCCGCCTTCGCCGGAGAGGCCGGGACCAGCGCCAGCCTCGCCCCCCGCCGCTCCGCCGCGCCGGCGAGCGCGGCGAGCGCCGCCCCGCCGAAATTCCCGTCGAGCGCCCACGCCGCCGCCTCGCGCGCCGCCGCCGCCGCGGCCTCGACCGCCTCCGGCGCCGCCCCGTCGCAGGCCGCGAGGTCCGCCACCGCCGCCGCCAGCCCCCCGCGCCCGTCCTCGACCGCGAGATAGGCCCCCGTCGTCCCGTCCCCGACCCGCGTCAGCGCCACGCCGGCCGCCGCCAGCGTCCCGGCCAGCGCCTCCCCCGCCGCATCGGTCCCGACCGGCGCGCAGAGCCGTGCCGCCCGCCCGCGCCGCGCCAGCCCGAGCGCGAGGTTCAGCGCCACGCCCCCGGGCCGACGGTCCACGATCCCCGGCGCGTCGTCGCCGGGAGCCGGCGGCGCCGAGGGCCGCCCGATCCAGTCCCAGTGTCCGGCCCCGAAACAGGCCGCCTCGCGCCGCATCCGCCGTCTCCCCGCCGAAGCCGCACCACTTGCCTCCGGCCCGCCCGGCGTGTAAAGGCGCGTGCATTCCGCATGCGGGGATCGGGCCGGCCGGGGAGACATCCCGGTGCGGTCCTCCGGTTGGGGCGCTCGCCCCTCACCCCGCAGAGGCGAAACCGGAAACGAAAGGACGGATCGGCATGGCCATCCCCGAGGCATCCCTGCGCCAGCTTCTCGAAGCGGGCGTGCATTTCGGCCACCAGACGCATCGCTGGAACCCGCGCATGTCGCCGTACATCTACGGCGACCGCAACGGCATCCACATCGTCGACCTGACGCAGACGCTGCCGATGCTCGATTCGGCCCTGCAGGCGATCCGCGACACCGTCGCCAAGGGCGGGCGCGTGCTCTTCGTCGGCACCAAGCGCCAGGCCGCCCAGCCGCTGGCCGAGGCGGCGGAGCGCTGCGCCCAGTACTTCATGAACCACCGCTGGCTCGGCGGCACGCTGACCAACTGGAAGACCGTCTCCCACTCGATCGAGCGCCTGCGCAAGCTGGACGAGATGTTCGAGGAGGGCGCCGAGGGCTTCACCAAGCGCGAGCGCCTCTCCCTCGAGCGCGAGCGCAACAAGCTTCAGATGAGCCTCGGCGGCATCCGCGAGATGGGCGGCGTGCCCGACATGCTGTTCGTGATCGACACCAACAAGGAGGACCTCGCGGTCGCCGAGGCCAACAAGCTCGGCATCCCCGTGGTCGCGGTCGTCGACACCAACTCCGACCCCTCCGGCATCGCCTACCCGATCCCGGGCAACGACGACGCCGCCCGCGCCATCTCGCTCTACTGCGATCTCGCCGCGCGCGCCGCGCTCGACGGCATGGCCGCCCAGATGGGCGAGGCCGGCTTCGACCTCGGCGAGATGGAGGAGGCGCCCTACGAGGAGAGCCTCGGCGATCCCGGCGCGGCCGAGCATCCGGAGGCCGAGCCCGCGCTCTCCGACGAGCGCCGGGGCGAGGCCGCCGCCGCCGACGCCGCCGCCGCCGAGCCGCCGAAGGCCGGCGAGGGCACGGGCGAGGCGACCGAGACCCCCGTCGACCAGGCCCTCAAGGTGGACGAGCGCTGAGGCCCGGCCGCCCGCCCCGCCGGGCGGGCGCCACGACACCCCGACGCCCGCCGCGGTTGACGCGGCGGGTCCGAGCCCCGACCTAGGCGGCGCGCGCGGCCCGCATCGGCCGCCCCCGCCCCGAACCGATTCAGGAGAGAACCGATGGCGATCACCGCCTCCATGGTGAAGGAGCTCCGCGACCAGACGGGCGCGGGCATGATGGACGCCAAGAAGGCGCTGACCGAGACCGACGGCGACATGGAGGCCGCGGTCGACTGGCTGCGCACCAAGGGCCTCGCCAAGGCCGCCAAGAAGGCCGGGCGCACCGCGGCCGAGGGCCTCGTCGCCGTCGCCACCAAGGGCGGCGTCGGCGTCGCCGTCGAGGTCAACGCCGAGACCGACTTCGTCGCCCGCAACGCCGAGTTCCAGGCGATGGTCAAGGACATCGCCCAGGCCGCGCTCGAGGTCGACGACCTCGCCGGCCTGCTCGCCGCCGATCTCGGCGGCAAGACGGTCGAGGCGACGGTCACCGACAAGGTCGCCACCGTGGGCGAGAACATGGCCGTGCGCCGCATCTCGAAGGCGACGGGCGACGTCGTCGCCGCCTACGTCCACAACGCCGCGACCGAGGGCATGGGCAAGATCGGCGTGCTCGTCGCGCTCACTGGCTCCGACAAGGCGGCGATGGAGACGATCGGCCGGCAGGTCGCCATGCACGTCGCCGCGACCAGCCCGGCCGCGCTGACCGAGAAGGACCTCGACCCGGCGCTGGTCGAGCGCGAGAAGCAGATCCTGACCGAGCAGGCCCGCGAGTCCGGCAAGCCGGAGGGCGTGATCGAGAAGATGATCGTCGGCCGCCTCAACAAGTTCTTCCAGGAGGTGTGCCTCCTGAAGCAGAGCTTCGTGATCGACCCCGACCTGACCGTCGAGAAGGCGGTGAAGGCGGCGGGCGAGGACATCGACGTCGTCGGCTTCGTCCGCCTCGAGGTCGGCGAGGGCATCGAGAAGGAGGCCGAGGACTTCGCCGCCGAGGTCGCCAAGACGATGGCCGGCTGAGACCCTCGGTTTCGTCGAGACGGCAGGCGGCGGCTTCCCGGGGCCGCCGCCCGTCGTTCCGGGGGGCCGGCGCGCCCCGGCGCGGCATCCGGCATTGCGTCGCGGCCCGCCGCGGCTATGGTGCGCGCGCCGCACCAAGGAGTCGCCCGCATGTCCGAGGCCGCCGAGAAATCCAGCCCCCTGCTGCATCGGCGCGTCCTCCTGAAGATCTCGGGCGAGGCCCTGATGGGCGATCAGGGGTACGGCCTCCATCCGCCGACCGTCCAGCGCCTCGCCGAGGAGGTGGTGCGCGTGCACGAGATGGGGATCGAACTCTGCCTCGTGATCGGCGGCGGCAACATCTTCCGCGGCCTGCAGGGCTCCGCCCAGGGCATGGAACGCGCGAGCGCCGACTACATGGGCATGCTAGCGACCGTGATGAACGCCCTCGCGATGCAGTCGGCGCTCGAGGATCTCGGCGTGCACGCCCGCGTCATCTCCGCGATCCCGATGGACCGCATCTGCGAGCCCTACATCCGTCGCCGCGCGATCCGCCACCTCGAGAAGAAGCGCATCTGCATCTTCGCCGCCGGGACCGGCAATCCCTACTTCACCACCGACACCGCCGCGACGCTCCGCGCCATGGAGATGAACTGCGACGCCATCCTGAAGGGCACGCAGGTCGACGGCGTCTACGACGCGGACCCCAAGACCCATCCGGACGCCAGGCGCTACGACCGCATCACCTACGACGAGGTGCTGGTCAGGAACCTCAAGGTGATGGACGCCTCGGCGATCGCGCTGGCGCGGGACAACGCCATGCCGCTGGTCGTGTTCTCGCTGCATGCGCCCGGCGCCTTCGCGGCGGTCTTGAGCGGTCAAGGAAAATTCACCATTGTCGAACAGGCTTGAGACCGGCCGCGCTTCGGCCCGCGTGACGGGGCGCGCCGGCCGGGCCCGCGAGGAGGAGCCCCGATGAGCGAAGAGACCGAGATAGACCTCGACGCGATCCAGCGGCGCATGGACGGCGCGCTCGCCAATCTGCGCACCGAGTTCGCGTCGCTGCGCACCGGGCGCGCCTCGGCCTCGATGCTCGAGCCCGTGACCGTGAAGGCCTACGGCCAGGACACCCCGATCAACCAGGTCGGCACCGTCAACGTGCCCGAGCCGCGGATGATCACCCTGAACATCTGGGACAAGAGCCTGGTCGGCGCGGTCGACAAGGCGATCCGCAGCTCCGGTCTCGGCCTCAATCCGGTGGTGGACGGCACCCTGATCCGCCTGCCCGTGCCCGAACTGACCGAGGAGCGTCGCCGCGATCTCGCCAAGGTCGCCGGGCAGTACGCCGAACAGGCCAAGGTCGCCGTCCGCAACGTCCGGCGCGACGGCATGGACATGGTCAAGAAGGCCGAGGGGATGAGCGAGGACGACCGCAAGATCTGGTCGGACGAGATCCAGGAGATCACCGACCGCACCGTCAAGAAGATAGACGCCGCGCTGGAATCCAAGCAGGAAGAGATCATGCAGGTCTGATCGCCCCGCAAGGGGGCCGGCGCCGCGACGCGCGGCGCGGCGCCCGTGAGGGGACCGGACCTTCCGCGCGCTCCAGGAGACGTCGATGCCGACA
This sequence comes from Paracoccaceae bacterium, assembly GCA_041685625.1. Lineage (GTDB taxonomy): Bacteria > Pseudomonadota > Alphaproteobacteria > Rhodobacterales > Rhodobacteraceae > Albimonas. The sequence goes on from JAWLFJ010000004.1 coordinate 51,418, forward strand.
GCCTCGCCCGCCGCAGAAGCGCGACGCGCCGACGACGACCGCGACCTCGCGCGCGCGGAGAAGGGCGAGGCCGCGCCGGCGCGTCTGCGTCCGGTCGAGGGCGGGCGCCCGCCGCCGCGCCACGTCGCCGTGATCATGGACGGCAACGGGCGCTGGGCGCAGCGCCGCGGTCTGCCGCGTCTCGCCGGCCACCGCCGCGGCGCCGACGCGGTGCGCGGGGTGGTCGAATCCGCGCCGGAATTCGGGATCGAGTATCTGACGCTCTACGCCTTCTCGACCGAGAACTGGAAACGCTCGGCCGAGGAGGTGTCGGGCCTGATGCACCTCTTCCGCCTCTACATCCGCAAGGAGGGGCGCGAGCTTCAGCGCCGCGGCGCCCGCGTGCGCTTCATCGGGGACCGCAAGCGCCTCGCGCCGGATCTTCGCGCCAAGATGGCTCGGCTCGAGGAGGCGACGGCGGACAACGCCAAGCTCTCGCTGACCATCGCCCTCAACTACGGCGGCCGGGACGAGATCGTGGCCGCCGCCCGCAGCCTCGCGGCGGAGGCCGCGGCCGGCCGGCTCGACCCCGCCGCGCTCGATCACGCCGCCTTCGCCGGGGCGCTCTGGACCGCCACGCTGCCCGATCCCGACCTCGTGATCCGCACCTCGGGCGAGATGCGGGTCTCCAACTTCCTCACCTGGCAGACCGCCTATTCCGAGTTCGCCTTCGTGGACGAGTGCTGGCCGGACTTCACGCCCGCGCGCCTCGCGGAGGTCGTGGCCGACTACCGCCGCCGCGAGCGCCGCTTCGGCGCCGCCGGTTGAGGCCGCGGCCCGGTCCGGCCATGACCCCCGCCGACCCCCCCCGCCGCCCTCCGCCCTCCGGGGAGCCGGGCGAGTCCGCCGGACCCGGACCGGCCGACGGCCGCCCCGGAGCGGCCGACGGCCGCCCCGGAGCCGAGGCCGTCCCCCCCGGCGAGCCGGAGGGCCGCCCCGACCCGGCCGAGCCGACGCGGGACGCCGCGCCCGACGCCGGCGGACCGCCGCCAGGCCCTGAATCCGCCGGAACGAAACCCGAACCCTCGCGGCGCCGACGCTTCGCCGACCTCGCCCAGCGCACGATCTGGGGCCTCGCCGTGGCCGTCGTGGCCGGCGTGGCGGTCATTCTCGGCGGCTGGGTCCTCGCCGGATTCGCCGCGCTCGTCAGCGCCCTGATGGCGTGGGAGGTCCGGCGCATGAGCGCGCCCGGCCCGTTCGGCGCGGCCGGCCTGCTCGCCTGTCTCGCCGGCATCCTCGCCTGCCTCGTCACGCAGGCGGCCGAGTGGCGCTGGGGCATCCTCGCCGCCGCGCTCGCCCTCGCCGCCGCCGCCGCGCTGGTGCGGCGGGAGCCGGCCTTCAACCGCCTCCCCTTCCTCGCCGCGGCGGCCTACGTCGCGCTCGCCTCCAGCGCCCTCGTCGGCCTGCGCGCCGATCCGCTCTACGGTGCCTCGGCGGTGGTCTGGGTCGCGCTCTCGGTGGTCGCGACCGATGTCGGCGCCTATTTCGTGGGTCGGGCGACGGGCGGCCCCAAGCTCTGGCCCTCGATCTCGCCGGGCAAGACCTGGTCGGGCCTCGCGGGCGGGGTCGTGGCCGCGGCGGCCGTCGGCGCCGGCTTCTCGGCCTTCACCACCGGCACGCTGGTGCACGAGGTCGCGGGCGTCTCCGCCGTCATGGCGGTGGTCGCCCAAGGGGGCGATCTCGGCGAAAGCGCGCTCAAGCGCCGCTTCGGCGTCAAGGACAGCTCGCGCCTGATCCCCGGCCACGGCGGCCTCCTCGACCGGCTCGACGGCCTGCTCGCCGCAGGCCTCCTGGCCGCCGTCGTGACCTTCATGCGCGGAAAGTCCGCCTTCATCTGGTGAGGCGGAACAGGCAGGGTAGAGCTATGACGCAAGAAAGACGGCTCACCGTGCTGGGCGCGACCGGCTCCATCGGCCGATCGACGCTCGACATCCTGCGCCACACCGAGACGCCGGTGCGCGTCGTCGCCCTGACCGGGCGGGACAACGTCGCCGCCCTCGCCGCCGCGGCGCGGGAGTTCCGGGCCGAGATCGCGGTCACCGCCGATCCCGCGCGGCTCGGCGACCTGCGCGAGGCCCTCGCCGGCAGCGGGATCGAGGCCGCCGCGGGGTCGGAGGCCGTGGTGGAGGCGGCCTCGCGCCCCGCCGACTGGACCATGGCCGCCATCGTCGGCTCGGCCGGCCTCGCCCCCACCCTCGCCGCCGCGCGGCAGGGCGGGGTCGTCGCGCTCGCCAACAAGGAATGCCTCGTCTCGGCCGGCGACCTGTTCCTCGCCGAGATCGCGCGCGCCGGCGCCACGCTCCTGCCCGTCGACAGCGAGCACAACGCCGTCTTCCAGGCGCTGGATCGCGACAACCGCCCGGCGCTCGACCGGATCCTGCTGACCGCCTCGGGCGGCCCGTTCCGCGACTGGCCGCTGGCGCGGATGGCCGCCGCGACGCCGGAGCAGGCGGTGGCGCATCCGAACTGGGACATGGGCGCCAAGATCTCCATCGACAGCGCCACCATGTTCAACAAGGCGCTGGAGATGATCGAGGCGAAGCACCTCTTCGACGTGCGGCCCGAGCAGATCGAGGTCGTGGTGCATCCGCAGTCGGTCGTGCATTCGATGGTCGGCTATGCCGACGGCTCGGTCCTCGCCCAGCTCGGTGCGCCGGACATGCGCCACGCCATCGGCTACGCCCTGCACTGGCCCGAACGGCGCGCTCTCCCGGTGGAGCGGCTCGACTTCGCCCGCCTCGCCCGGCTGGACTTCGAGGCGCCGGACGAGGTGCGCTTTCCCGCGCTTCGCCTCGCGCGGGAGGCGATGGCGGCCGGCGGCCTCGCCGGCGCGGCGTTCAACGCCGCCAAGGAGGCGGCGCTGGAGGCGTTCATGGCCCGACGCATCGGTTTCCTCGACATGGCCGCGACGGTCGAGGCGACGCTCGACCGCCTTGCGCCCTTCGGCCCGGCCGACGGGCTCGGGGCCGTGTTCGACGCCGACGCCGAGGCGCGCCGCATCGCCGACGCCCTGATCGACGCCGGCGAGGTAGGCAAGGGCGCCGTCCCCGCCTAAGTATGGCCGCGGGGGTCGGACCCGGCCTTCCGCGTCAGCGACGGAGCCGTCATGTTCGAGTCCCTCACCCAGCTCGCCGGCCTCGCCGGCACGATCGCGTCCTTCCTCGTCGTGCTCGGCGTCGTCGTGTTCGTGCACGAGTTCGGCCACTACATCGTCGCGCGCTGGTGCGGCATCCAGTCCGAGGTGTTCTCGATCGGCTTCGGCAAGGAGCTCTATGGCTGGACCGACAGCCGCGGCACCCGATGGCGCGTCGCCGCGCTGCCTCTCGGCGGCTACGTCAAGTTCCTCGGGGATCGTGATTCGGCCTCCGCCCATCCCGACTCGGAGGCGTTGGCGGGCCTGAGCCGGGAGGAGCGCGCGCACGCCTTCCCCACCGCCGCGCTCTGGCGGCGGGCCGCGACGGTGGCGGCCGGACCCGTCTTCAACTTCGTGCTCGCGATCCTGATCTACGCCGGCGTCGCGTTCGGCATGGGTCTCGGCTCCGAGCGTCCGGTGATCGGGCAGGTGGCCGAAGAGGAGACGACTCTGCAGCCGGGCGACACGGTGCTCAGCGTCGCCGGAGAGCCGGTGGAGCGCTTCGACCAGATCCTGAACGCGTATGCCGCCGCCTCGGAGGCCGAGCCGGGCCGCAGCGAGTTCCCCGTCACCGTGCGGCGCGAGGGCGACGTGGTCGAGCTCGTGACCGGGCCGATGGTGCCGCCGATGGTCGGTCGCGTCGCGCCCGGCAGCCCGGCGGACGACGCCGGGCTGGAGTCGGGCGACCGCATCCTGACGATCGACGGCGAGGCCATCGGATCCTTCTCGGACCTGCAGCGCAAGGTGGCCGAGGCCGGCGAATCCGGCGTCAGCCTCACCGTGGAGCCGGCGGACGGCGGCGAGCCCTACGAGACCCGGATCACGCCGACCATGAACCCCGCGCCGACGCCGGACGGCGGGGTGGAGATGCGTCCGCTGATCGGGATCACCGCGATCCCCCGCATCGGCCCCGAGGCCGTGACGCCCGGCCCGCTGACCGCCGTGTCGCACGGGGCCGAGCGGACCTGGCAGGTGATCTCCTCCTCGCTGACCTATGTCGGGGCGCTCGTGACCGGACAGGCGGACAGCTCCGCCCTCGGCGGGCCGATCCGCATCGCGTCGCTTTCGGGCGACGCCGCGGCCTCGGGTCTCGTCTCCTTCGTCGCCATGATCGCGCTGATCTCCGCCTCGATCGGCATGATCAACCTGTTCCCGATCCCGGTTCTGGACGGCGGACACCTGCTGTTCTACGCGCTCGAGGCGGTGCGCGGGAAGCCGCTGAACGAACGCCTGCAGGAGATCGCGACGGGCGCCGGCCTCGCCGCGGTGATCCTTCTGATGGTGTTCGTGACGCTGAACGATCTGCAGAGCCTCTAGCCCGCGAGCAGTTCCATCGCCGCCGCGTGCAGCTCCGGCGTCGCGGCGGCGAGGATGCGTCCGCCGTGCTGCGCGTCGCCGCCTTCCCAGGTGGTCAGACGCCCCCCGGCGCCCTCCACGACGGGGATCACAGCCTGCACGTCGTAGGGCTGAAGTCCCGCCTCGATCACGATGTCCACGCCGCCCGCGGCGAGCAGGCAGTACGCCGTGCAGTCGAGACCGTAGCGCGTCAACCGCACCCGGTCGCGCACCCGCACGAAGGCGGCCTGTTCCCGCGCGTCGCCGATCTCGGGATAGGTCGTGCAGAGCCTGGCCTCGTCCAGCCCCACGCCGCGGCGCACGGAAAGCCGGCGCTCCGATCCCCCGTCACGGCGTAGCCAGGCGCCCTCGCCGTCGCCCCAGAACCGGTCGCCGCTCGCCGGCTGATCGACGAGGCCGAGCACCGGCCGCACCCCGTCGTTGAGCGCGATCAGCGTCCCCCAGGTGGGCGCGCCGATCAGAAAGGCGCGGGTGCCGTCGATGGGGTCGACCACCCAAGTGAAGCCGCTGCGGCCGGGCCGCGCCGCTTCCTCTTCGCCGAGCACGCCGTCCTCCGGCCGCTCCTCCGCCAACACGGCTCGGATCGAGGCCTCCGCCGCCTTGTCGGCGGCCGTCACGGGGTCGTAGGCGCCGAGAGGCCCCTTGTCCTCGGCGTCCAGCCCCTCCGCCCGATAGACGGGCATGGTGGCACGCCGGGCCGCGTCGGCGGCCCGGTGTGCGATCGACGTCAGCGCGTGACCGGTCCCGCCGGTCATCGGCGCCGGATCCTCTCGGTCCGGATCGGGGCCCCCCCCGTCTCCGGCCTGTCCGCCGCCTGCGGCCCCCCCGGCATCACCCCTGCCGGCGGCGCCGCGTCACGCGTCGCCCTTTCAAGCCGCGTCGCTGAGGACGCGGGCGAGGTCGAACAGCCGGCGGCGCTGCGTCTCGGGGATGGCGTAGTAGGAGCGCACGAGCTCCAGAGCCTCCCGATCCGCCAGCAGATCGCCCTTGGCGAACGCCGTCCCCTCGATCGCCCCTTCGAGAGGTTCGGCGCCGGCTTCGACGTCCAGCCCCTCGAAGAAGTAGCTCACCGGCACGTCCAGCGACTGTGCGATGTCCCAGAGGCGCGAGGCGCTGATCCGGTTCATGCCCGTCTCGTATTTCTGGATCTGCTGGAACTTGATGCCGACGCGTTCGCCGAGCTGTTGTTGCGTCATGCCCATCATCCACCTGCGGTGGCGGACCCGCTTGCCCACATGGGCGTCGACCGGGTGCTTCATCTGTCGCTGCTCCTGACTGTACACTCGGCAAGGTAAGCGCCGGAACACCACGCACGTCAGACCCCGTCACCCAAACGGGGTCCGCTCCGTGCAGCCGCTTTCGATCACCCACCGGTTGCATGGAACGTTCGGGAATGTAACCGCGAGGACAGCGAGGACGCAATCGCCCGCCCTGCGGTTGTCCCCGGCAGACCGCGGCGGAATCGCGAAATGCGACAAAATCGGCTCAGGCGGCTCCCGCCTGAGCCGCCCGCGACGCCCGTTTGCGCTCATGCGGGTCGAGATGACGCTTGCGCAGACGAATCGCCATCGGCGTGACCTCGACCAGTTCGTCGTCCTCGATGAAGGCGATGGCCTCCTCGAGGCCGAAGCGCCGGGCAGGCGTCAGGATCACGTTCTCGTCCTTGCCGGAGGCGCGGATGTTGGTGAGCTTCTTGCCCTTCAGCGGATTCACCTCGAGATCGCCCGAGCGGGCGTTCTCGCCGATTATCATTCCCTGGTAGACCGGCTCGCCGGGCGCCACGCAGAGCCGCCCGCGATCCTCCAGGTTGAACAGGGCGTAGGGCGCCGCGTCGCCCTGCTCCATGGAGATCAGGACGCCGGTGCGCCGGCCCGGGATCGGACCCTTCCAGTCGGCCCAGGCGTGGAACACCCGGTTCAGGATGCCGGTGCCGCGCGTGTCGGTCAGGAACTCGCCGTGATAGCCGATCAGCCCGCGCGAGGGCGCGTGGAACACCAGCCGCGTCTTGCCGCCGCCGGAGGGCTTCATCTCCACCATCTCCGCCTTGCGCTGCGAGAGCTTCTCGACCACCGCGCCGGAATGCTCCTCGTCGACGTCGACCGTCACCTCCTCGATCGGCTCGAGGCGCCGGCCGTCCTCCTCGCGCGTCACCACCCGCGGGCGCGAGACCGAGAGCTCGAAGCCCTCGCGGCGCATGGTCTCGATCAGGACGCCGAGCTGGAGTTCCCCGCGCCCGGAGACCTCGAAGGCGTCGCGCTGCGGCGTGTCGGCGATGTGGATCGCGACGTTGCCCTCGGCCTCGCGCGCCAGGCGCTCGCGGATCACGCGGCTCTGCACCTTCTCGCCCTCGCGCCCCGCGAAGGGGCTGTCGTTGATCGAGAAGATCACCGAGATCGTCGGCGGATCGATCGGCTGGGAGGGCAGGGGGGCCGACACCTCGGTCGCCGCCAGCGTGTCCGCCACCGTCGCCTTCTGCATCCCGGCGAGGGCGACGATGTCGCCCGCCTCCGCCCTGTCGACCGGCTGGCGGCCGAGCCCGCGGAAGGCCAGCACCTTGGAGACGCGGAAGCGCTCGATCTCCGAGCCGTCGCGGCTCATCGCCTTGACCTGCGCGCCGGGCGCCACGGCCCCGGCCTCGATGCGCCCGGTCAGGAGCCGGCCGAGATAGGGGTCCGCCTCCAGCGTCGTCGCCAGCATGGCGAAGGGCTCGCCGTCCCGGCCCTGCTGCTTCGGCGCCGGAACGTGGCGCAGCACCAGCGCGAACAGCGCCGAGAGGTCCTCGCGCGGGCCGTCGAGGTCCTCGTCCGCCCAGCCCGCCCGGCCCGAGGCGTAGAGCACGGGAAAGTCGAGCTGATCCTCGTCCGCGCCGAGCGCGGCGAAGAGATCGAACACCTCGTCGAGCGCGCGGTCGGCGTCCGCCTCCGGCTTGTCGATCTTGTTGAGCACCACGATCGGCCGGAGCCCGAGCGCCAGCGCCTTCTGGGTGACGAACTTGGTCTGCGGCATCGGCCCCTCGGCCGCGTCGACCAGCAGCACGACCCCGTCGACCATCGAGAGGATGCGCTCCACCTCGCCGCCGAAATCGGCGTGACCCGGCGTGTCGACGATGTTGATCCGCGCCCCTTCCCACTCGACCGAGGTCGCCTTGGCGAGGATCGTGATCCCGCGCTCGCGCTCGAGGTCGTTCGAATCCATCGCCCGTTCGGCGACGGCCTGGTTGTCGCGGAAGGAGCCGGACTGTTTCAGAAGGTTGTCGACCAGCGTGGTCTTGCCGTGGTCGACATGGGCGATGATCGCGATGTTGCGAAGCTCCATCGGGCGGGGTCCTCGGGCGGGGGCGTCGGAATGTCGGGGGACGCGGGCATGTCAGGGGGGCGGTCGCCGTCGCCGGCCCGCCGTCTCGCAGGTGCACATGGCCCATGCCGGGCGCTACGGCAAGCCCGCGCCGCGCCCGCGCCCCGCCTCAGCCCTCGCCGATGCGCTTCAGATCGAAGGGCGAGGTCTGGTAGACGTGGTTGATCCAGTTGCCGAAGAAGAGATGCGCGTGGCTGCGCCAGCGGTTGCGCGGCGCCCGGGTCTCGTCGTCGTTCGGGAAATAGTTGACCGGCGGCCGGATCGAATCGCCCGTCGTCCTGTCGCGCCGGTATTCCTCCAGCAGCGTGTCGCTGTCGTATTCCAGATGATTGAGCATCATCAGCGCCCGGTTCGCCGGATCCTCGATCAGGCAGGGCCCGATCTCGTCCGAGTTCACCAGCACGCGCACCCCCTGCGGCAGGTCCGCCGCCCGGGTCTCCGTCCAGCGGCTCACCGGCACCAGGAAGCTGTCGGAGAAGCCGCGGAGCCACGGCGTCGCCGGCACCGTCACGCGGTGGCGGTAGATCCCGAACAGCTTCGCCGGCAGCGCGTGCTTCGGCACGCCGTGGAAATGGTGCAGCATCGCCTGCCCGCCCCAGCAGACGCCCAGCGTCGCGTGGGCGTGCCGCCGCGTCCAGTCGAAGATCCGGGTCAGCTCGTCCCAGTAGGTCACCGCCTCGAAGGGCTCGCGCTCCACCGGCGCGCCGGTGACGATGAAGCCGTCGAACTTGCGGCCGGAGGCCTCGATCTCCGCGAAGGTCCGGTAGAACGCCTCCAGATGCTCCGGCGCGGTGTTGCGCGGCCGGTGATGGGTCATCCGCACCAGCGTCAGGTCGATCTGCAGCGGCCCCGCGCCGATGACGCGGGCGAACTGCGTCTCGGTCTGCACCTTCTTCGGCATCAGGTTCAGCAGCCCGATCTGCATCGGCCGCACGTCCTGCCGGACCGCCGCCTCCTCGGACATCACCATGACGCCCTCGCGGTCGAGGACGTCGATGGCGGGCAGGCCGGCGGGGATCTTGATGGGCATGGGTCGTGCGGGGCTCCTCAGGTCGCGGCCGCGCCTACATAGAAGCCGTCGCGCGCGAGTCCAAGGCGGCCGCGATCACCCCGAGGATCTCCGCCTCCGTCTCCGCGGCGGCCATGTCGTCGGCCTCCACCGTCACGCCCCAGTTGTCCGCGATCGCCTGATAGAGCGGCCGGCGGTGCGCGATCTGGTGCGCGAAGCCCCAGCGCACGAAGGCGTCGGGGTCGACCTCGTCCTCGGCCTCGCCGGTCTCGGCGCGGTACTCCTCCCAGAAGCGCAGCAGCATCGCCTCCTGGTAGTAGATCGGCTTCGGCGCCCGGTCGAAGCGCGCCTTCAGCGCCGCCTCGTGCGCCTCGGTCCCGCGGATGTAGACCGGCAGCATCGCCCGGCCGAGGGCCGAGAGCACCGGGTCGCGCGGATCGTGCGGCTCCACCACCTCGCAGATCGAGCCCGAGGTGTCGCAGACGAAATGCGCGTATTCGTAGAGGTCGCGCGCCCGGTCGACGAAGCCCCGCGCATCCAGCATCGCGGCGATCTCGGCCTCGCGGTGCATGCGCTGGCGCTTGAGATATTCGGCGAAGGCGATGCCGCCCTCCGCCGGATCGCCCGGCTTGCCGAGCCAGGTGGAGAGCGGCGCGAGGTTGTGGAAGCTGAGCTTGGAGGAGATGCGGATCGAGTCCGAGCGCAGCAGCGCGCGCAGCAGCGGCGACTTCATCGCCTCGCGCTTGAAGTCGTCGGCGATGCGCTCGCCGAGGTAGCGGGTGCCGATGCGGTAGTCGACGGAATAGTGGAACCAGTCCCCCTCCTCGCGCAGCAGGTCGGAGAGCCGGGTCTTGCCGACCCCGGACATGCCGATGAAGGCGATCGCCTTGCGGGGCGCGGCGAGGAAGGCCTCGGCGGACGGGTAGAGCATGGCGCGGGCTCCGGGCGGCCGGTTTCGCCGCGGCTCTAGCGCGCGCCGCGGGCGGAGGAAAGGGGCCTTCGAACGGGCCGGAGAGGCGGCCCGGAGACGCGCGGCGCCCGCCGCGGACCTCCGCCGCGGCGGGCGCCGATCCGTCGTCGGCGGGGCGCCGGCCCCGCCGCGGGGCTCACTTTCCGGCGGCCTCGATCGACTTGGCGAGGATCGCCTCGGCCTCGGCCTTGTCGCCCCAGCCGATCACCTTGACCCACTTGCCCGCCTCGAGGTCCTTGTAGTGCTCGAAGAAGTGCTTGATGCGCTCGCGCGTCTTCGGGGCGATGTCCTCGAGGTCCTGCACATGGGCCTGGAACGGATCGACCTTCTCGATCGGCACGGCGATCAGCTTGTCGTCCATGCCGCCGTCGTCCTCCATCTTGAGGACGCCGACCGGGCGGCAGCGGATCACGACGCCGGGCGCGAGGTCGAAGTCGCAGAGCACGAGCACGTCGGTCGGATCGCCGTCGTCGTGCAGGGAGTTCGGCACGAAGCCGTAGTTGCACGGATAGAACATCGGCGTGTTGACGATGCGGTCGACGAACACCGCGCCCGAGTCCTTGTCGATCTCGTATTTCACCGGCGCGCCGCCCCCGGCGCCGCCGGTGATCTCGATGACCACGTTGACGTCGGTCGGCGGGTTCTTGCCGGCGGGAATGGCGTCGAGATTCATCCGGTCGTCTCCTCGTTGTCCGCCCCTCTCGGGTTCGGCGCGGCGCATAGCATGCGGCGCCGCAGCATGGAAGGGCGCGCTCGGCGAGGAGACCCGCGCGGGCGGCTTCGGACGGAGCCGTCGGCGCAGCGGTCCGCGGGACCGGTCGGTCGGTGTTAGAGTTCGGCGATCTCGACGATCTCGAAGCGCTTCCCCTGTTCGTTGACCGAGATGACGGCGTCGCCGTTGCGTACGAGGAGATCGCAACGCGCGTCGGCCCGTTCGTTCGCGAGGCAGATCGCGCCCTCGGGTGTCGCCTGCCACGTCCAGAAGAAGCGCGCGCCGTTGGGCGCGACGTAGGTGTAGTCGCCGTCCGCCTCGACCAGCGAGCGGCTTCCGTCCTCGTAGGTCAGCTCGCGGTCCGAGACCAGCGCGGTCAGCTCCTCGGCGTTCAGCGGCGCATCGCCCTGCTGGGTGTTCCAAGCCGAAGTCGTTGCGGCCGCGGTGTCGGCGGTCTGCTGGGCGCAGGCCGCGAGGGTGCCGGCGACGGTCAGGGCGAAGATCGCGCGAAACGCAGGTCTCATGATTGTCCTCGTTTTGGCTGGATGGCCCGCGAAATTGAGCCAAGGGTATCAGTGTTTCGCCTCGCCACCCTGCTATCAATCCTACCTTCGGCGCGGCGGTGCTCCGGAACGGCGGTCGTCGACACGGACGCTTTCACAGGCGCGCGCTTCGACTACCATCACCCCGCCGCGACGCGCCGCCGCTCGGCGCGCATGTTGAGGAGGTTCCCCGCCATCACCAGCGCCGCGCCGATCAGCACGAAGGGCTCCAGCGGCTCGGCGTAGAGCCACACGCCCACCACCGCGATCATCGGCAGGCGCAGGAACTCCATCGGCGAGACCACGGTCGCCGGCGCCAGCGACAGCGCGCTCGCCACGCAGAAATGCGCCGCGAGCCCGCAGACCGAGACCAGAAGCACCCAGTGCAGCGTCGCCGAGGTCGGGACCGCGATCTCGAGATCCCAGCCCGCCGTCGCCAGGCCGAACAGCGACTGAAGCCCGACCATGAAGAACATGATCGAGGCCATGCTCTCGCTCCGGCTCAGCTTCTTGGTGAACATCATGTTGAAGGCGAAGCACACCGCCGCGCCGAGCGCCGCCGTCTGCCCGATCCCGAAGGCGGCCGAGCCCTCCGCCGTCCAGGGCCGCGCCACCACCAGGATCCCCGCGAAGCCCAGCAGCGCCGCCGTCGCCCGCACCCCGGTGAAGCGCTCCTTCAGCACGAAGGGCGCCAGCACCGCGATCCAGATCGGCGAGGTGAACTCGTAGGCGAAGAGCTGCGCCAGCGGGATCGCCGTGACCGCGAAGAACCAGAGGTTCTGGCCGGTGAAGTGGAACACGTTCCGCGCCGCGTGCAGGCCGAGATTGCGGAACCGGATCTCGTGCAGACGCCCGCGCAGCCCCAGCGCCGAGACCACGATGACGACGCCGATCAGCGAGCGCCACGTCATCAGCTCGAAGGTGTCGAGCTCGGCGGCCGCCTCGCGTCCCGCCACCGCCATCGTCGAGAAGCAGGTCAGCGCCAGCAGCATCCAGCCCGCCGCCGCGAGCGGGCGGTCGTCCCGGCCGAGCCGGGGCGCCTCCGCCGGGGCGCTCAAGCCCGCGCCTCGAGCGCCTCCGCCGCCGCCTCCAGCGCGTGCAGGTAGCCGCGCCAGCCGAAGCCGGCGATCACCCCGTCCGCGCGCAGCGCGACGTAGCTGTGGTGGCGGAACGCCTCGCGCCGATGGATGTTGGAGAGGTGCAGCTCCACCACGAAGCCCTCGAAGGCCCGCAGCGCGTCGAGGATCGCGACGCTGGTGTGCGTGAAGGCGCCGGCGTTGAGGATCACCGCGTCGGCGCCGTCGCGCGCCTCGTGGATCCAGTCCACCAGCGTCCCCTCGTGGTTCGACTGGCGGAAGTCGAGCGCGAGGCCGCGCCGCTCGGCGAGGTCGCGGCAGCGCGCCTCGATGTCGGCCAGCGTCTCGCGGCCGTAGATCTCGGGCTCGCGCAGGCCCAGAAGATTCAGGTTCGGCCCGTTCAGGATCAGGATGCGGCGCATGTCGGTCGGTCCTCCCGGGGCAGGGGCGTAGCCGCGCCGGCGGGCCGGGGCAAGCGCCGCCGCCCTCGCGCCGCTCCCGTCGCGTCGGACGGTCCGGAGCGCTCCGGCATGGCCGCCGCGCCCGCCGCGCCCCGGGCCGCCCGCGAAGGCGCCGCGACGACCGCCCTCGCCCTCAGCGCCTGCATCCTGCCGCCGGGCCACGGCGTCCTGCCGTTCCTCGACACGGCCGCCGCCCTCGGCGCGCGCCGCGCCCGACGCGCGCGCGCGGCCTCCTCGACCTCCCCGCGACGCCCGCCGCGCTTCGGGCCGCCGGCTGGCGCGGCGCGCCGGCGTTCGAGATCTTCGACCGCCACCGCGAGGGCCGCGACCCCGACAGGCCGATGGCCGAGGCCGTGCGCACCTGCGCCGCCCGGCCCGCCTAGCCGCCCCTGACCCGCGAGAACCGCATCTTCTGGTTCGCCAGCTTGTCCTCCGAGCCGATCCAGGCGTAGGCCAGCAGCGAGGGCTCGCGGTCCGACACCGTGATCCGGTGCATCGCCTGCGGCGGGTTCAGGATCAGCGAGCCCGGCGCCCAGACCCCCTGATGGTTCTCGGACACCGCGCCCGAGAGGCAGATGTAGCTCTCGGTGATGCCGTCGTGGCTGTGCGCGGGATAGGTGCAGCCCGGCGCGAACAGCACCAGCCCGAGGATCACCTCGCGCGTCTCCACCGGGCCGTTCGGACCGGCGAGCTCGGCATAGGCGAAGCGCCCGTAAAGCCCCTTCGGAACCTTCTCGTAGCCGTGCTCCCAGTCCAGCGCCCCGCCGACCGCGTCGATCGCCCGGATCGCCGAGGCGTGGCGCTCCAGCATCCCCTCGTCGAGGGCCCGGCGCAGATGCACCGTCACCGGCTTCGCCGCCGCCCGGCGCGCCAGCACCCGCGCGTCGGCCCTGAGCGCCCGCGATATCGCCTCGCGCACCGCCCGCTGATGGGCGCGGATGCGCGGGCTGCCGCCGGAGGAGAGATGGCGGTAGAGCTCGTAGAACTCGCGCAGCAGATACAGCCAGTCCGGCCGCTCCGAGAGGCGCGGCGGCGGCAGCCCCGCCGGCTCCCCGCTCTCGGGGGACGGGCCGGTGTCGTCTCGAGCGGTCATGCTCGCCTCCGCGGCGCGGTCTCAGCCGTTCATCAGCTTGGCGACCTGCTCGGCGATCGGATCGACCGCCAGCGGATGCTCGTCGACGCGCACCGCCGCCGGGTCGTCGACCCGCCGCCAGCCGTCGCCCTGGAAGATCTCGAACGGCCGGAAGCGCGCCTTGTAGTCCATCTTGGGCGAGCCCGGCACCCAGTAGCCGAGATAGACGTAGGGAAGCCCCGCCTGCCGCGCGATCTCGATGTGATCGAGGATCATGAAGGCGCCGAGCGAGCGGCGACGCTCCTGCGGATCGAAGAACGAATAGACCATCGAAAGGCCGTCCGCGAGCACGTCGGTCAGGCAGGCCGCGATCAGCGGCGGCCGGTCCTCGCCGCCCGCCGCATCGGCGGGACGGCGATACTCGACGACGCGGGTGCGCACCGGCGTCTCCTCGATCATCGAGGCGAACTCGAACGCGTCCATCTCGGCCATGCCGCCGTCCGAGTGGCGGTCGTCGAGATAGCGTCGGAAGAGATCGTACTGGTCGTCCGTCGCGCGCGGATCCTCGGCCGAGCGGGCGAGATCGGCGTTGCGCGCCGCCGTGCGCCGGTGACTCCGCGACGGCGCGAACCCCTCGACCGGAATGCGGGTCGAGAGGCAGGCCGCGCAGCCCGTGCAGGACGGGCGGTAGACCACGCCCTGGCTGCGCCGGAAGCCGCGCAGCGACAGGAAGTCGTTGATCTCCGACGCGTCCGGATTGCGCAGCGTGGTGAAGAGTTTGCGCTCCGCCCGCCCCTCCAGGTAGGGGCAGGGCTGGGGCGCCGTCACGAAGAACTGCGGCGCGATCTTGCCCTGATGGTGGCTCATGGAACTCCCGAAACCCAGCCGACGACTCGGACGTTAGCAGCGGCGCCGGGGTCCGTCATCCGCTTCGAGGCGGCGCCGCCTCCGCCGATCGTCGCACGCCGAAACGTCTTGCGCAGGGCCGCCTGCGGGGGCCGCCGCGGGGCGGGCGCGGAGGTCGCGGCGGCCCGCCTTCGGTCGGGGGCCGGCGCGATCCCCGCAGGCGACCGCCGCCGCTCCGCTCCCCCGCACGCGGAACCGCCGCGCCCCCGGGCAAGGGGACGCGGCGGCGTCGCGCGTCGTCGGACGGAGGCGCCCCGCGGCGCCGCGTTCAGGCCGGCTGCGGCGCGCCGGGGCCGGCATAGGGGGGGCGCCCGTCGGCTTCGCCCTCGGCGTCGTCGCCGGTCCGGGCGGTCGGGCCGCCGCGTCGGCGCTCGTCCATGAACTGGTCGAACTCGGCCTGGTCCTTGGCCCGGCGCAGCCGCTCGAGGAAGCTCTCGAAGGCGGCCTGCTCCTCCTCGAGGCGGCGCAGCGTCGCCTCCCTGTAGTCGTCGAAGGCCGCGTTGCCGGTGCCGCCCCCGCGGCTGCGGCTCCAGCGGCGCTCCTCCCGGACTCCGTGTCCCATGCGCCCGCTCCAGATCATGTAGAAGAGAAGGGCCAGGCCCACCGGCCAGGCCAGGATGAAGCCGAGGACCATCGCGCCGATCCAGCCGGGCCTGCCCCAGCCGTCCAGCATCGCTTCGCCTCGTCTCAGCAGATCGGTGATGCGTTCCATCGTCGTTCCCGTCCTCGAACCCCGTCTTCCATCCATGTGAATGTAATTCACATTTACATAGCTGGGCGATCGAGCCCCGGAGGTCAAGAGCCGCGGCGCCGATTTGCGCCCCTTCCGCCGGGACCCGCCGCTCGGGGGGATCGACCCCCCTCGCGCCGGCGCCACCCCGCGCGCCTCGCGGCGCGCGCACCGGCGGGGGCGCCCGGACCGGCCGGGGACCTCGGACCCGCCGGGAGGCGCCGGAGCCGCCGCGGGCGGCCGGACCCGGCGTCGGCGCGCAGGGCTCAGCGATCCTCGGGGATCAGGCCGAGGCCGCGCAGGTAGATCATCGTGCCGGTCTCCAGCAGATCCTCCGGCGAGATCGAGGCCGCCTGGCCCGACGAGCGACGCGCGAACAGCTCGACCACCCCGTGGCTCATCGCCCAGACGTGGTAGCTCATCATCTGCGGCGGCGGCCGGCGCTCCGGCGGCAGGCGCGCGGCCAGCGCCTCGGCCGCCGCGCGCATCACCCCCATCGCCCGGTCCGAGGCGGCGCGGAGCGCGGGATCCTCGGTCACCGGCACGCCCGACTCGAACATCGCCACGTAGTGCCCCGGCTCCTTCCGCGCGAAGGCGAGATAGGCGCGCCCGACGTTCTCGAAGGCCGAAAGCGGGGTCGGCCGTCCCTCGTTCCACGCCATCTCCAGCAGATCGGCGAACAGCTCGAAGCCGCGCCGCGCCAGCTCGGCGATCAGATCCTCGCGGGAGCGGAAGTGCCGGTAGGGCGCCGCGGCCGAGACGCCGGCCTCGCGCGCCGCCTCGGCCATGGTGAAGCCCTGCGGGCCGCGCACGGCGATCAGCCCGAGCGCGGCCTGCACCAGCGCCTCGCGCAGATTGCCGTGGTGATAGCCGCGGCGGGCGCGGGCGGGATCCTCCTCGGGCGGTCCGTCCATGGCCGGGTTGTAGCCGGGGCCGCGGGCCGGGCCAATGGCGTCCGCGCCGCGCCCCTCAGCCCGAGGCGAGCGCGATCGTCCCCGGCGGCCCGGCGATCCGCGGATCGCGCGCCCCCACCGCCGTCTCGTCCTTGTGCGGATAGTCCGCCGCCATCAGCACCGTCTGCAGCGAGGCCAGCCGCGCCCGGCGCTTGTCGTCGGCGCGGATCACGGTCCAGGGCGTCTCCGGGGCGTGGGTCCGCGCGAAGGTCTCCTCGATCGCCGCCGTGTAGGCGTCCCAGCGGCCCAGGCCCTCGACGTCGATGGGCGAGAGCTTCCACTGCTTCAGCGGGTCCGCCTCCCGCGCCAGCATCCGGCGCAGCTGCTCGGCCCGCCCGACGGTGAGCCAGATCTTGACGAGGACGATGCCCTCCTCCGCCAGCATCCGCTCGAAGGGGCCGACCTGACGGAAGAAAAGCGCCCGCTCGGCGTCGGAACAGAACCCGAACACGTGCTCCACCACGGCGCGGTTGTACCAGCTGCGGTCGAAGACCACGATCTCCCCCGGGGACGGCAGATGCGCGACATAGCGCTGGAAATACCACTGCCCGGCTTCGCGGGAGGTCGGCGAAGGCAGCGCCACCACCTTCGCCGAGCGCGGATTCAGGTGCTGCGTCAGGCGCTTGATGCAGCCGCCCTTGCCGGCGGCGTCGCGCCCCTCGAACACCACCGCCATGCGCCGCCCGTCGCTGCGGAAAGTGGCCTGCAGCTTGGCGAGCTCGATCTGCAGCGCCTCGAGCTCGCGCCCGTAGGTCTTGCGCCCCAGCCGTTCCCGATAGGGATGGCCGGGGTCGAGGATCTCGTCCTCGCCGGCCCGCTCCACCGCGCGGCGCACCGTCTCGGGCGCCTCCGTCTCGAGATGGCGGCTGACTGCCGCGTCGAAGGGCTTGGCGAAAGGCGGCGTCATGGGCGCCACCGTGCCGCGTGACGCGCCCGCCCGCAAGCGCGCGACGCCGCCGGGCCGCGCCGCCGGCCTCCGGCCGCGGGCGCCCTCAGCACTCCGGCAGGCTGACCGGCACCGCGACGGCGAGGCCGCCGAGGCTCGTCTCCTTGTAGCGGCGGTCCATGTCGCGCCCGGTCTCCTTCAGCGTGCGGATGCAGGCGTCGAGCGGCACCACATGCGCGCCGTCGCCCCTGAGCGCCAGCGAGGCCGCCGAGACCGCCTTGATCGCGCCGAGGCCGTTGCGCTCGATGCAGGGCACCTGCACCAGCCCCGCCACCGGATCGCAGGTCATGCCGAGATGATGCTCCAGCGCGATCTCGGCCGCGTTCTCAACCTGCGCGTTGGTCCCGCCCAGCACCGCGCAGATCCCCGCCGCCGCCATCGCCGCGGCCGAGCCGACCTCCCCTTGGCAGCCGACCTCGGCGCCCGAGATCGAGGCGTTGGTCTTGATGATCGCGCCGATCGCCGCGCCGACGAGAAGCATGTCGCGCGCGCCCCCGGGCCGGGCGCCGGGGACGTGCTCCAGCCAATAGCGCATCACCGCCGGGAACACGCCCGCCGCGCCGTTGGTCGGGGCCGTCACCACCCGTCCGCCGGCGGCGTTCTCCTCGTTCACCGCCATGGCGTAGAGCGAGATCCAGTCGTTGACGACGTGCGGCGCGACGAGGTTCGCGCGCCGCTCGCGCTCCAGCGCCTCGCGGATCGCCTTGGCCCGGCGGCGCACGCGCAGCCCGCCCGGCAACTCCCCGTCCTGCGCCAGCCCGCGCTCGAGGCAGGCCTGCATCGCGTCCCGCACCGCGTCGAGCCGGCGGTCGAGTTCGGCCCGCGGCATCTGCGCCTCGGCGTTCTCGCGCGCCAGCGCGGCGAGGGAGAGGCCCGCCGCGTCCGCCCGCGCCAGCAGCTCCGCCGCCGAGCGGTAGGGATGCGGCACGTCCCGCTCGGGCCCGATCGCCTCGCCACGCTCCAGCTCCCGCGCGGTCAGCACGAAGCCGCCGCCGACGGAGTAGTAGGTCTCCGACAGCGCCAGCCGCCCCGCCGCGTCATGCGCCTCCAGCACCATCCCGTTGGCGTGGCCGGGCAGGGGATCGCCGTAGTCGAAGACCACCGCCTCCGCCGAAAGCGCCATCGCCGGCAGCCCCTCGGGCGACGTCTCGCCGCGCGCCGCCAGATCCGCCAGCGCGGCCTCCGCCGTGTCGGGGTCGAGCGTCTCCGGCCGGAAGCCCATCAGGCCCAGCAGCACCGCCCGGTCCGTCGCGTGCCCCTTGCCGGTGAAGGCGAGCGAGCCGTGCAGCCGGGCCGAGAGCCGCGCCGGCGCCCCCGCGCCCGGCACCCGCTCGCCCTCCCGCAACGCGTCGAGAAAGCGCGCCGCCGCCTCCATCGGACCCATGGTGTGCGAGGAGGACGGCCCCACGCCGATCTTGAAGATGTCGAACACGCCGAGCTGCATCGTCGAAGCCTCCGGGTCAGGATCTCTGCATCGCACGCCTCGCCCCGCCGCGAGGACGGAGAAGCGACGTCGCGTGCGTCAGCCGCGCCGCAGCGCCAGCGGCAGCACCAGCGCGAGGCCGATCAGTGGCAGCGCGCCCGCCGCCCCGATCGCCAGCGTCGCGCCCCCGGCCTCGCGCAGCACGCCGCCGAGGAACGGGGCGAGCGCGAAGCTCGCCGCGAAGGGAGCCGCGACGAGGCCGGAGAGCGTGCCGAAGCGCTCCGTCCCCGCCGTCTCCGCCAGCACCACCGGGCGCAGGATCGTCAGCGCCCCGTAGGCCGAGCCGAGCAGCGCCGCGAACAGCGCCGCCGCGGCGACGCCGTGGCCCAGAAGCAGCGCCGCGAAGCCCGCCGCCAGCGCCGCGAAGGCCGCCGGCAGCAGCGTCGCCGCCCGCCAGCGCAGCGGCGCCGACAGCAGCAGCAGCCGCCCCGCCACCTGGCAGGGGCCGACCGCCGCGGCCACCGCCACCGCCGCTTCCGGCCCGAGGCCGCGCGCCGGCAGCAGAGCCAACATATGCGCCGAGACCAGCCCGTGCGAGCCCGCGACGCAGGCGAAGGCGAGCGCGATGCGCCAGGCGCCGGGCCGGGCCATCTCCGCGCGCCAGCCCGGGCTCGGCGCCTCGGGCGCCGGCGCGCGCCCGGCGGCCCGCGCCGCCGCGCCGGTCTCCGCCGCGAAGCGCTCCGCCCGCCACGCCCCCCAGCCGAGCAGCGGCGCCGCGGCCAGCGCCGCCACCGCCGCCATGCCGAGCGCCGCGCCGCGCCAGCCGAAGGCGTCCGCCATCGCCCCGGCCGAGGGGAAGGACAGCGCCGTCGCGAAACCCGCCACCAGCGTCACCGCGGCGATGGCGCGGCGCGCTCCGCCGCCCAGCACCCGGCCCAGCAGCGCGAAGCAGGGCTCGTAGAGGCAGGTCGCGAAGGCCAGCCCCATCGCCGCCCAGATCGCCAGGAACCCCGCCGTGCCCTCGACCTGCGAGAGCGCGGCCATCAGCGCCGCGCCGAGCAGCGCCCCTCCCGGCATCAGCCAGGGCGCGAGCCCGCGGTCGATCGCCCGCCCCGCCCAAGGCGCCGCGAAGGCCGAGACGCCGAGCGCCAGCGAGAGGCCCAGCGCCGGCGGCGGGCCGTCCAGCGCCGCCTCCCAGCGCGGCAGCAGCGCCGCGAAGACGTAGAACAGCGAGGCCCAGGCCAGCACCTGTCCGACCGCCAGCGCGCCCAGCGCCGTCGCCGGCAGGCGCGGCGTATCGGGCGCGGCGGGGACGTCGGTCATCGGTGCGGGCCTCCGGCGGATCGCGGGCGGCTCCGCCTAGCCGGCTGCGCGCGGCGCGGCAAGCGCCGGGCCGCCGCGACGGTCGGCCTGTGGCGTCGGACGACGGATCGTTGTAAGCGATGCCGAACGTCGATCCGGGACGGCCCGCGCCGCCCGCCGAACACTGGAGAAGGCCGCATGGCCGCCGAGCTCGACCGCAGCGAGATCGCCAAGCGCGCCGCCGCCCGCGCGGCGTTGAAGGAGGTCGAGGACGGCATGCGCCTCGGCCTCGGCACCGGCTCCACCGCCGCCTGGTTCGTCCGGCTTCTGGGCGAGCGGGTGAAGCGCGACCGCCTCGACGTCACCTGCGTGCCGACCTCGGTGCGCACCGCCCGCATGGCCGAGAAGGCGGGCCTGCGCCTGACCACGCTCGACGAGGCCGGCTGGCTCGACCTCACGGTCGACGGGGCCGACGAGGTCGACCCGGAGCTCGACCTGATCAAGGGCGGCGGCGGCGCGCTCCTCCAGGAGAAGATCGTGGCGACCGCCTCGGACCGCATGATCGTGATCGCCGACCCGACGAAGCGGGTGCGGACGCTCGGCGCCTTCCCGCTGCCGGCGGAGATCGTGACCTTCGGCTGGGAGACCACCAAGGCCATCGTCGAGGAGACGCTGGAGGATCTCGACGTCGGCGGACGGCTGACGACGCTGCGCCTCGACCGGGACGAGCCGTTCCTGACCGATTGCGGCAACTTCGTCATCGACCTGCACCTCAAGCGCATCGGCGACGCCGAGGAGACGGCGGCGGCGCTGAACATGATCGCCGGCGTGGTGGAGACGGGCCTGTTCGTGGGCGTTGCGGACACCGTGATCGTGGGCCACGGCGACGATCGGGCCGAGGTCCTGACGCTCGACGACGAAGACGACGACTGAGGCCGCGCGCGCCCGGCGCGCGGCCCGCGGGCGCCGCGCCGGGCGCGCGTCGGCGCACCGGAGGCGAGGCATGGAGTACGACTACGACCTCTTCGTGATCGGCGGCGGCTCGGGCGGCGTGCGCGCGGCGCGGATGAGCGCGCGCCTCGGCGCCCGCGTCGCCATCGCCGAGGAGCACCGCTTCGGCGGCACCTGCGTCATCCGCGGCTGCGTGCCGAAGAAGCTGCTGGTCTACGCCTCCGCCTTCCGGGAGCTGTTCGAGGACGCGGCCGGCTTCGGCTGGACCGTGCCGGAGCCGAACTTCGACTGGGCGACCCTGATCGCCAACAAGGACCGGGAGATCTCCCGCCTCGAAGGGCTCTACGCCCGCAACCTCGACCTCGCGGGGGTGGAGCTGCACCGCTGCCGCGCCGTCCTCACCGGCCCGAACTCGGTCCGGCTCGAGAGCCACGGCCACGAGGTCACCGCCCGGCACATCCTGATCGCGACCGGCGGCACGCCCTTCGTGCCGGACTTCCCCGGCTCGCACCACGCCGTCACCTCGAACGAGATGTTCGACCTGCCGCATCTGCCGGAGCGCGTCGCGGTGATTGGCGGCGGCTACATCGCCTGCGAGTTCGCCGGAATCCTCAACGGCCTCGGCGCCAGGGTGACGCAGGTCTATCGCGGCCCGCGCGTCCTGCGCGGCTTCGACGCGGAGGTCTGCGACCACGTCCAGGCCGAGATGATCGCCAAGGGGATCGACCTGCGCCTGAACGCCGACGTCGAGGCGATCGAGGGCGAGGGGGCCGCCCGCGTCCTGCGCCTGACGGACGGCTCGGAGCTGCCCGTCGATCTGGTGATGATCGCGACGGGGCGCGTGCCCAACACCCACGGCCTCGGGCTGGAGGCGGCCGGCGTCGCGCTCGGCCCGCGGGGCGAGGTGGTGGTGGACGCGTATTCGGCGACCTCGATTCCCTCGGTGCACGCCGTCGGCGACGTCACCGACCGCATGACCCTGACCCCGGTCGCGATCCGCGAAGGCGCCGCCTTCGCCGAGACCGTGTTCGGCGGCGCGCCGGTGAAGGCCGACCATGCGACGGTCGCCACCGCGATCTTCACCCAGCCCGAGATCGGAACGGTCGGCATGACCGAGGCCGAGGCCCGCGCCATGGGGGAGATCGAGGTCTACAAGGCCGCCTTCCGCCCTATGATGGCCACCCTTTCGGGCCGGGAGGAGCGGATGTTGACGAAGCTTCTCGTGGCGAAGGAGAGCCGCAAGGTCCTCGGCTGCCACATCGTCGGCCACGGCGCGGGCGAGATGATCCAGCTCGCCGCGATCGCGCTCAAGATGGGCGCCACCAAGGAGGACTTCGACCGCACCGTCGCGGTGCATCCCACCGCCGCGGAGGAACTCGTGACCATGCGCGATCCGGTCGCGTAGACCGGCGCGAGGGTTGATCGGCGCCGCGGCACGCCCAAGTGTGCGGCGGCATACCGGAGACAGGCAGGCCCGGCCGCGGCCCCCGGACCCCCGTCGCAGGGGGGCGGGGCGGCGGCGCCGGGGCGAGGACGGAGAGCGAGACCAGATGCCCTTCAACAACGAATCGGGCGGCCCCTGGGGCGGCGGACGTAAAGGCTCCGGCGGCGGGGGGGGCGGCGACGGCCGCGGCCCCTGGGGCGGCGGCGGGGGCGGCCCGGGCGGCCCCGGCGGTCAGGGCCCGGACATCGACGAACTCCTGCGTCAGGGCCGCGACCGGCTGAAGTCGATCTTCGGCGGCGGCGGCGGCGGGGGGGGCGGAGGCTCCGGCCTGCCGGAGGGCTTCGGCCGCGGCGGCTGGGCGATCCTCGGCATCGGCGTGGCGGTGGCTTGGCTCGCGGCCTCCGTCTACACCGTCGCGCCCGAGGAACGCTCGGTCGAGCTGACCTTCGGCGAGTTCTCCTCGATCGGCGAGCCGGGCCTCAACATCGCCTGGTGGCCGATCCAGACGCACGAGACCCTGCCGGTCACGCGCGAGAACGTCATCGACATCGGCGAGGGGCGCACCGGCTTCAGCGCCGGCCGGCGCACCGACGCGGGCCTGATCCTGACCGGCGACGAGAACATCATCGACGTCGACTACCAGGTGGTCTGGAACATCGCCGATCCGGCGCGGTTCCTCTTCAACATCGCCGAGCCCGACGCCACCATCCGCGCCGTCTCCGAGGCCGCCATGCGCGAGGTCATCGGCCGCTCGCAGCTCGGCCCGCTGCTCAACCGCGACCGCGCCCTAGTCAGCCAGCAGGTGCGCGACCTGATCCAGGAGACGCTGGTCAGCTACGAGGCCGGCGTCAACGTCATCCGCGTCAACTTCGACAAGGCCGACCCGCCCGAGGAGGTGATCGACGCCTTCCGCGACGTGCAGGCCGCCGCGCAGGATCGCCTCCGCCTCGAGAACCAGGCCGAGGCCTTCGCCAACCGCCGCCTCGCCGAGGCCCGCGGTCAGAGCGCCGAACTCGTGCAGGAGGCCGAAGGCTACGCCGCGCGCATCGTCAACGAGGCCGAAGGCGAGGCGGCGCGCTTCATCTCGATCTACGACGAATACGTCAACGCGCCGGACGTCACGCGCAAGCGCCTCTATCTCGAGACGATGGAGCGCGTCCTCGGCAACGTCGACAAGATCATCATCGACCAGAACATCTCGTCCGGCGGAGACGGCGGGCAGGGCGTCGTGCCCTATCTTCCGCTGAACGAGCTGCGCCGCCAGGGGGGCAACTGAGCCATGACCAATCTTAAGCGCGTCCCCATCATCCTCGCCGGCCTCGCCGTCGTCCTCTTCGTGCTGGTGCAGTCGATCTTCATCGTCGACGAGCGCAAGCAGGCCCTGAAGCTTCAGTTCGGCCAGATCGTCGGCAGGGAGGACGGCTATCGGGAGCCCGGGCTCTACTTCAAGATCCCGCTGATCCAGAGCGTCGTCTTCTACGAGAAGCGCATCCTGCCGCTCGAGACCACCGAACTCGAGGTGACGCCCCTCGACGACCGCCGCCTCGTCATGGACGCCTTCGCGCGCTGGCGCATCGTCGAGCCGCGGACCTTCCGCCAGGCGGTCAGCAACGAGGCCGCGGCGATTCCGCGTCTGCAGTCGATCCTCAACGCCTCGCTCCGCGCCGTGCTGGGCGAGGTCACCTCGGACGACATCCTCTCCGAAAGCCGCGGCCAGCTGATGACCGACATCCGCGACCGCTCGCGGGAGGAGGCGCGCTCGCTCGGCGTCGACATGGTCGACGTGCGCATCCGCCGCGCCGACCTGCCGCAGCAGAACCTGCAGGCCACCTACGAGCGCATGCAGGCCGAGCGTGAGCGCGAGGCCGCCGACGAGCGCGCCCGCGGCGAGGAGGCGGCGCAGCGCATCCGCGCCAACGCCGACCGGCAGGCGATCGAGCTGGTCTCCGAGTCGCAGCGCGAAGCGGAGATCATCCGCGGCGGCGCCGACGCGGAACGGAACGCCGTGTTCGCATCGGCCTTCGGGCGGGACGAGGAGTTCTTCGCCTTCTACCGCTCGCTGCGGGCTTACGAGGTGTCGATGAAGGCCGAGAATTCGAGCCTCGTCATCACGCCCGAGAGCGAATTCTTCGAATACCTGACCAACGGCTCCGGCGTGAACACGACACCGGACGATTGAGGCGGAGGCCGGCGTGAGCGACCTGCTCTTCGCCGCGGGGGCCGTGCTGGCGGTGGAGGGGTTCCTCCTCGCCCTCGCCCCCGACCGAATGCGGCGGCTGCTCGAGACGATGGACGAGATCGGACCCGAGCGGCTGCGCTACTTCGGTCTCGCCGCGGCGGCGGTCGGGGTGGCGCTGATCGCCCTGACCCGATGATCCGCCGCGGCCCCCGGCGGCGTCCCTGACGCAGGCGTGGTCGGCGGGGGCGCCCCGCGCGCACCCCGGGGGGGGGGGGGTTGA